>JAZONV010000043.1:0-39028 GCA_045654685.1 Clostridia bacterium
CAAATTCTCAGGCGATGTCTGGGCAGTAGCAGAGGGAACTCCGATTTTTCCCGGTGAGCCGATTGTTACCGTTCGCGCTCCCGCGATTGAAGCTCAGCTTATTGAGACTATGGTGCTTCTTACGATAAACCACCAGAGCCTTATTGCGACCAAGTCCAACCGTATCTGCCGTGCGGCGCAGGGCAGACCTGTTTTGGAATTTGGTTCTCGTCGTGCTCAGGGCTATGACGGCGCGATTTACGGCTCACGCGCGGCGTATATCGGAGGATGTGTTGGTACTGCCTGCACGATTTCTGAACGCGATTACGGCATCCCCGCAACGGGCACAATGGCTCATAGCTGGGTACAGATGTTCCCGACGGAAGAAGAGGCTTTCCGCACTTATGCAAAAACCTATCCTGATTCATGCTCGCTTCTTGTTGATACTTATAATGTCCTCAAATCAGGCGTTCCGAACGCGATAAAAGTCTTTAACGAAGAGCTTGTTCCGAACGGTTACCGTCCGAAGAGCATCCGAATCGACAGCGGTGACATAACATATCTCTCTCAGAAAGCACGTAAGATGCTTGATGATGCAGGCTTCGAGGATTGTAACATCGTGGCAAGTAACTCCCTTGATGAAATGATTATACGTGATATGCTCATTCAGGGCGCTCAGGTTGACTCCTTCGGTGTTGGCGAAAGACTTATCACATCCAAATCAGAACCCGTGTTTGGCGGAGTATATAAGCTTGCTTCCGTATTTAACGAAGACAAAGAAGTGCCAAAAATAAAGCTGTCCGAAAACGTTGAAAAAATTACAACGCCATGCAGCAAAAAAGTTGTGAGACTTTATTCAAACGATTCAGGGAAAGCAATTGCAGATGTACTCATGCTTGCTGATGAAAAAATTCCGTCAGGAGAAGATTATGAAATCTTTGATCCTGCACACACCTGGAAACGTAAAATCGTAAAAGATTATACCGCAAGAGATTTACTTGTGAAAATTTTCGACAAAGGTAATTGTGTGTATGAAAGTCCGTCAATAGAAAAAATAAGAAATTATTGCAAAGAACAGGTTGACACACTATGGGACGAAGTGAAAAGATTCGAAAACCCTCATGATTATTATGTGGATTTGTCTCCGAATTTATGGGAGATTAAAAATAAACTACTGAATGAACATAAATAAAACAGGAGAAATATGTATGAAGAAATTATCTTTCAAAAAAGGTCTTCATTTCAACGATCACAAAGAAACAACAAAAGATAAACCGATTGTCGAACTGAATCCTTCAAAAATTATGATTTATCCTATGTCTCAACATATAGGCGCACCATGCGAACCAACTGTTAAAATTGGTGACGAAGTGAAAATGGGTCAGGTTATAGGAACAAGCGAAGCATTTGTTTCTGCTCCGATTCATTCATCTGTATCAGGAAAAGTTGTTGCTATCGAAAAAAGACCTCATCCCAACGGTACAAACGTTATGTCTGTTGTTATTGAGAATGATTTTCAGGATACAATGATAGATACAATCAAAAAATATGACAATTGTGAAAGTCTGTCGTCAAAAGAAAAAATCGAAATAATCAAAAACGCAGGTATTGTTGGTCTTGGCGGAGCAACATTTCCAACTTACATAAAGTTATCTCCTCCACCCGACAAAAAAATTGATTGTTGTATCATAAACGGTGCAGAATGTGAACCATATCTCACATCTGATTATCGTGTGATGATAGAAAACTCAATAACAGTTCTTGATGGTCTGAAAATCATCATGAATATTCTTGATGTAAAAAAAGGATATATCGGGATTGAAAACAACAAACCGGAAGCTATTGAGATAATGAAAAAACAAGCGCAAAATTTTGAAGGAATAGAAATTTGTGTATTGAAAACCAAGTATCCGCAGGGAAGTGAAAAGCATCTTATCAAAGCTGTTACAGGTAGAGAAGTTCCATCCGGAAAACTCCCCGCAGATGTGGGTGTTGTTGTCAATAACATTGATACTTGTACAGCAATATATAATGCAATCACATACAGAAAACCTGTTTTCTCAAGAATAGTTACTGTTGCGGGACTTGGCGTTAAAAATCCCGGAAACTATAAAGTCAGACTCGGAACATGCTTTGATGATGTTTTGGCTCATGCACAGTTTGATTCTGAAAACACAGTGAAAGTGATTATGGGTGGACCTATGATGGGTATTGCTCAGTCTTCAGTAAATGTTCCAACAATTAAAGGAACATCAGCAATACTTGCATTTACAGAAGAAGAGTGCCATCTTGAAAACGAGGCACCATGCACAAGATGCGGCAAATGTGTTGATGTTTGTCCCATGGGACTGATGCCCGTTCAAATTAATGCTTATGCAAAAGTTGACGATCTGGAAACTTGTCTCAAGTACAACGCTATGGACTGTATTGAATGCGGTGTATGTTCATACGCCTGTCCTTGCGGCAATCATATTACTCAAAGAATTAAACTTGCAAAAAGAAAAATTGCAGCAAGCAAAAAGAAATGAGAGGTGCACAAATGAACAATCTTACAATTTCATATTCACCCCACATACATGGTGAAAACAACATACGCAAAATAATGCTTGATGTGCTTATTGCACTTATTCCTGCATTTATCGGAAGTTTATACTTTTTTGGATTAAAAGCACTGGTTACCGTTGCAACATCTGTTGCGTTTTCAGTTTTGTTTGAGTATGCCTGGAATAAAATCACCAAAAAAGGAAATACAACAAATGACTTTAGTGCTATGGTTACAGGTGTACTTTTTGCATTCTCTCTTCCACCACAAATACCATTATATATGGTTATCATAGGCAATGCATTCGCAATAATAATCGTAAAATGTTTCTATGGTGGAATTGGTCAGAACTTTGTTAATCCTGCCCTTGCCGCAAGAGCATTTCTTTTGGCTTGCTGGCCGGTAGCAATGACAAGTTACTGTCCTCCAAACGATCCCCTATCATTATTTTCAAGTTCTGTTGATGTAACATCCGGAGCCACTCCGCTGAATGTGTTGAAATATGGTGGCGAAGTGACATCACTGACTGATTTATTCTTTGGAAACACCATGGGATGTATCGGAGAAATATCAACCATTCTTATTCTCATAGGCGCGATTTATCTTGTCGCAAAAAGAATTATAAACCTTGTAATTCCAGCTACATATATAATAACCGTAGGTGTTTTCGGAGCTCTGTTTTCTGATTTCAGTTTTATGTTCCACATATTGAGTGGTGGAGTTATGCTCGTTGGATTTTTTATGGCAACAGATTATGCCACAAGTCCTGTCAGCAGAAAAGGACAATTTATATATGCATTGGGTGCCGGAATAATAACCGGTGTCATAAGATTATTTGGCGGTTATCCGGAAGGCGTTACCTACGCGATACTTATCATGAACGTTGTGACTCCCCTTCTTGACAAACACGCTAAACCAAAACTTTTCGGCAAGGCGGTGAAAACAAATGAATAAATCGAAAGATATAAAATTCATAATCAAACTATCACTCATTTTATTTTCAATAGTATTCATTTCAACGATACTGCTGACGTTCTGTAATTATCTCACAAAGGATAAAATAGCACTTATAGAAGCACAATCAGCAGATGATGCAAGAAGAAATGTTATTGCAGATGCCGATTTTGAAGAGATCGATTTTCTTTCTTTGGATGACAACATTAAAAACCAACTCAAAGAATACAATCCACTTTCAATCCACAAAGCAACAACCAACAATGAATTTGCAGGTTTTTGCATAAATGTTTCCCCACAAGGTTTTGGTGGTGGAATCAACATGATTGTCGGAATAGCACCTGACATGAGTTTCACAGGCGTTGAAATTATATCAATGGCTGAAACTCCTGGTCTTGGCGCAAAAGCTCAGGATGAAAAGTTTATAAGCCAGTATTCACAAAACAAAAAAGGCGAACTTAAATGTGTCAAAAATTCTTCTTCACCGGCGGAGAATGAAATAAATTCAATAAGCGGTGCAACAATCACATCAAAAGCAGTTACCAAAGGTGCAAATGACGCCATGAAAATCGCCGAAATACTCATGAAGGAGGTTGAATAAAAATGAAAAACAACAATTTTAAAACATTTACAAACGGTTTAACAACAGAGAATCCAACTTTTGTTCAACTTCTCGGAATGTGTCCCACACTTGCAGTTACAACCTCTCTCATAAATGCACTTGGAATGGGACTTTCTGCAACATTTGTACTAGTATTTTCTAATCTTGCAATCTCTCTTATAAGAAAATTTATTCCAAATAAAATCAGAATTGCATCATATATTGTTGTTATCGCGGCTTTTGTTACCATAATAGATATGCTGTTAAAAGCTTATCTGCCAAACATATCCAAAGCCCTCGGATTATTTATACCTCTTATAACTGTTAACTGTATAATTTTGGCAAGAGCAGAAAGTTTTGCATCCAAAAACGCTCCTATCCCATCTGTATTCGACGGACTTGGAATGGGACTGGGATTCACATTTGGTCTTTCTGTTTTGGGTACTGTAAGAGAGATTATCGGAGCAGGTACTCTTCTTGGATTCCCTTTGTTTGGTGCAAATTTTGAACCGGCTTTGATGTTCATTCTACCACCGGGTGCATTTATTGCACTTGGAGTTATTCTTGCTGTATACAACATGATTAAAGATAAGAAAGGAGCTGCAAAATAATGAGTTATCTTAAAGAGTTTTTATCCCTTGCAGTCCTTGGAGTTCTTGTTGAAAACTTTGTTTTGGTTAAATTCTATGGAATTTGTCCTTTCCTTGGAGTTTCAAAAAAGACAGACACAGCACTTGGTATGGGAATGGCAGTAACTTTTGTTATGGTACTCGCTTCACTTTTGACATGGCTTTTGCAAAGATATATTCTCATTCCTCTCAACGTTGAATATTTGCAAACAATAAGTTTTATTCTTCTTATTGCCGGTCTTGTTCAATTTGTTGAAATGTTTGTCGCAAAAGTTGTTCCGGCACTATATAGTGCTCTCGGAATATATCTTCCTCTCATAACAACAAACTGTGCAGTATTGGGTGTAACGCTTATTAATGTACAAAGAGAATACAGCCTGTTTCAAACACTCAGTTTTTCCTTCTGGTCTGCTATAGGTTTTACGCTTTCTATAGTTCTTTTTGCAGGTGTAAGAGAAAGACTTGAAACAGCAAATATCCCCAAATATCTCCGAGGATTCCCTATTGCTCTGATAACTGCCGGCTTGATTGCTATGGCTTTTCTCGGATTCCAGGGAATGAATGTATAAAGGAGGGCTAACATGTTAGAACAAATTTTATATCCGGCATTAATAATTGGTGCTGTTGGTCTTTTATTCGGTGCTATCCTTGCGTTTTCTTCAATAATTTTTAAAATTGAAAAAGACGAAAGAATAGACATTATATCGAAAATCCTTCCCGGTGCAAACTGTG
Source organism: Clostridia bacterium (assembly GCA_045654685.1). Classification (GTDB taxonomy): domain Bacteria; phylum Bacillota; class Clostridia; order UMGS1810; family UMGS1810; genus RGIG1828. The sequence continues at coordinate 5,438 of JAZONV010000043.1, forward strand.
GTGGTTGTGGTTATGCAGGCTGTTCAGGCCTTGCTCAGGCAATTGTAGAAAACGGAGCAAGAATCACAAAATGCAACCTTATAACTCCCGAAAAGGCAAAGCAAATTGCTGACGTTATGGGTACAGAAGCCGGAGAAATAATAAGCAAAAAAGCATATGTTACATGTAGTGGAACTTGTGATGCATGTCAGAACAAATGTGAAATCTTTGGGATAGATGATTGCTATACTGCATCACAACTCGGAACGGGTCCAAAATCATGTGAATACGGATGCATGGGACTTGGAAGCTGCGTTAAAGTTTGTCCTGAAAATGCAATCAGCATAGTTGATTCTATAGCATCAATAAATCCTGAAAAATGTATCGGATGCGGAAAATGTGCCGGTGTATGTCCCAAAAATGTAATACAGGTTGTTAATGACAAAAAAATTGCTTTAGTAAAATGCATATCCAAAGACAAAGGAGCATTAGTAAAGAATTATTGTTCAAAGGGTTGTATAGGATGTAAGATGTGTGAAAAGAAATGCCCTAAAAATGCAATAACCGTCAATGACAACCTTGCAAAAATCAATTATGATTTATGTGTAGGATGCGGTATATGCGTTTCTGCATGTCCAAAAGGTGTCATTGAAATTGAAAACGGCAAAGTTAAAACACAAGCATAAAAATCATATACTAAACACAAAAAATCCTCCATCAAGGAGGAAGTGCCCGCATCGCAAAGTGCGGGCTTAAATTTTTTTGAGAAAAGTATATTCAAGATGTAATTTGTCATTAATGAAACTTTTGTAAACATAGTTTCCAAAAATTTTGATTTAAGGCACTTTGCTTGCTTCGTCAGAGCTCTTTGCCGTACCCTCGTACTGTCTGCTTCGCTCTTCCTTGCCTGCGACCGTTTTCGAAAGTCTCCCAGCGTGTCGACTTCATCGACACGCTGAAAAATCCTCCATCAAGGAGGATTTTTGTGTTTATTGGTTCTTGTTAAATTTAACAAATTACACACCACTGTATGCAGAAAAACCACCATCAACAGGTATAACAACACCATTAACAAAACTTGATGCATCATGACAGAGAAGATACAAAAGCGTTCCTATGAGTTCATCCTGATCGCCAAATCTATCCATAGGAGTCTGGGAAAGAATTTTCTTTGAACGTTCAGTATATTCACCATTTTCATCAATCAAAAGACCTCTGTTTTGATTTGTCAAAAAGAATCCAGGTGCTATCGCATTAACCCTGATACCAACTTTTGAAAAATGAACAGCAAGCCATTGTGTAAAATTGGAAACTGCAGCCTTTGCTCCGGAATATGCAGGTATTCTTGTGAGAGGAGTGAAAGCATTCATGGATGAAATGTTAATAATTGTAGAATCTTTTTTATTCATTAAATCAGTTGCAAAAACCTGTGTTGGCAAAAGTGTCCCAAGGAAATTGAGGTTAAAAACAAACTCAATTCCTGATGGATCAAGATCAAAGAAAGACTTAATGTCTTCTCTGGATTCATCACCCACTTCGTAATAATCTTTTGATGTTGTTCCTTTGGGGTTATTTCCGCCCGCGCCGTTTAAAAGTATATCTACTGACCCCAATTTTTCGTTGATTATTTTTTTTGCATCTTCAAGACTTTTCTTATCAAGAACATTTGTGGAAATCCCAATCGCATTTCCGCCATCTTTATTTATAACATCTGCAACTTTTTGTGCCGATTCTCCGTTCAAATCAAGAACTGCAACAGATGCTCCCGCCTTTGCAATAGCCTCAGCAAAACTACTGCAAAGTACACCGCCGCCGCCTGTCACAACTGCAACTTTATTTTTAAGATTTATTTCAAAAGGCAATTTCATTTTTAATTCTCCTTTTCAAGTGTTTCCCATATACCGGCCATATACATAGCACCGAGGGCTCTGTCATATAGTCCGTAACCGGGTTTACCTGTTTCTCCCCAAATCATTCTTCCGTGATCCGGACGCAAATATCCTTTAAATCCCGTTTCGTGATATGCCTTCAAAATTTCTACCACATCAAGAGAACCACATTCGGAATAATGTCCGCTTTCTTCAAAAGAACCATCATCAAGAATCTTTATGTTTCTTACATGTGCAAAATGGATTCTGCCCATGGATCCATATTTTTTCACCATTTTAGTATAATCATTGAACTTTGCACATCCTAAACTTCCGCTGCAAAGTGTAAGACCATGGTGAACATCATCGTACAAAGAAAGGAATCTATCTATATTTTCCTCTGTTGTAATAATTCTCGGAATACCAAAAATCGGCCAGGGTGGATCGTCAGGATGAATGGCCATGTTCACATCACATTCCACGGCTACAGGCATAATCTCTTTTATAAAATATTCAAGGTTATCCCAAAGTCCTTCCTCTCCTATTTTTTGATACTCTTCTATTAAAGATGTGATTTCATCAGGAGAATATGATGCATCCCACCCCGGAAGTGTCATTTTTGTAGGATCCATTTTATCAACATCTTCCTTATAGTATACCAACGCATTTGAACCATCCGAAAGTTCCTGATCCAGTCTTGAACGAGTCCAGTCGAAAACAGGCATAAAATTATAACATATACATTTTACCCCCGCCTTTGAAAGTCGTCTTATATTTTCTTTATAGTTATCTATATATACCTGATAATTTCCACGACGAAGTTTTATATCTTCGTGAACAGGTACACTTTCAATAACCTCCATTTCAAGTCCTTTTGAATTGCAAAGAGATTTCATTTTTGAAATTTCTTCTTCAGGCCACACCTGACCTGCAGGGACAGAATATACAGCTGTAACAACACCTGACATACACGGAATCTGTCTGATGTAGTCTAATGATATGGAATCATCTTCTCCATACCATCTGAATGTCATTTTCATATCTCTTTTCTCCTCTCTGTTATTTGATAACCTTACCTGATACTATAACATTTTTTACATTTATGTTATCATCAAAGATGACAATATCTGCATCATATCCCGGTTGTAGTTTTCCTTTTGTGTTTAAATTCATTATTCTGGCAGGATTTTCCGTAATCATCTTAACAGCAGATACCAACGGAATTCCGGCTTTTTTTACACAAACTCTTACTAACGTATCACAAGTTGCAATACTTCCGGCAAAAGCACTACGGTCTGCAAGTTTAGCAACACCATCTTCAATAATATATGGCATATTCCCGTTTTCACACTCAACATTTTCTATGTTATCCATGCCTCCGTGTCTTATACTGTCAGTTACAAGACACATGTGATCTTCACCTTTTATCTTATAAATAAGTGCCAACAATTCAGGCGGAAGATGGCATCCATCAGCGATAGTTTCAACATCAATGTCATCATACAAATATGCGGTTTCAATCACACCAAGTATTCTGAAACCTTGTTTCCTTGTTATTGTTGATGTACATGAGTATAAGTGCGTCACAAGTTTCATTCCGCTCTCATACGCTTTTTTCATGTGAGAAAATTCAGCATCGGTGTGCCCCGCTGATGCGACAATGCCTTTTTCATTCAAAAATGATAAAAATTCATCCGAATTTTCAAGTTCAGGAGCATAACTCCAGCGTTTAATAAGGCTATTATAATTTTTATAGAGTCGTTCATACTCATCTTTATCCGGTACTCTTATATGTGATGGATCCTGAGCACCGCTTTGATTGGGTGAAAAATAAGGACCCTCAAGATGTGCACCAGGAATAACAGGTAAAATCTCATCACAATTTGCGTAATCCCTCAAAGCATCAAGAGCATTTGCAGTTTTTTGATAATCGAACGCAGAAATTGTGGGGAAAATTGTTGTTGTTCCATGCTTTGCATGAATATTAGCTGCATTTTTTATGGAATCAAAGGTGCCATCAACAAACTCATAACCGCCTCCACCGTGAACATGAATGTCTATAAATCCGGCAGATACATAATTCCCGTTAGCATCAATTTCCTCATCGAATTTCCTGATATCGCTTGTTATGTCAATAATTTTTCCACCTTCAATATATAAATCCGTCGAAATTATTTTGTTATCTTTAATTACCTTTCCGTTTTTAATTCTGATAATCATATTTTATTCCTCAATCAATTTTGCACCGCTGTCTTTGTCACAATACATAATTGCATTTTTATGTTTCCTCATGATGGTTGCAGGCAAATCCTCATTAATTTCATTGTTGAAGGTTTTATATACTGCATCAGCTTTTGTAGGTGCTGGTACTGTACAAAAGAGATAATCTGCATTGAAAAGTGTGGGAACTGTAAGTGTCAGAGCAAATTTTGGTACATCTGAAAGTTTTTCAAAACATCCGTCATTAACTTGTTGTTGACGACACACTTCATCAAGTTCCACTTTCTTTATTATTTTATCATCATTGAAATCCGCAACCCATGGGTCATTAAATGCAATATGTCCATTTTCACCTATTCCGAGACAAACTATATCAATTGGGTTTTCTTCAATAAGTTTTGTGTAACGTTTGCAGGTTTCTTCATCTGTCTCATTTTCGGAATATATGTAATTTACACTTTTAAATGGAAGTTTGGAGAAAATTCTGTCTTTCAAAAAATTGCCAAATCCCTGAGGTGCATCGGCTGAAAGGCCAATATATTCATCCATGTGAAAAGCATTAACTTTGCTCCAGTCAATATCTTTTGCATTAACTAAAGTTTCGAGAGTTTCATTCTGCGAGGGAGCCGCAGCGAATATCATATTTACCTCGCCTTTTTTTGCAATCAACTCTTTTATTTTTTCACATGCAGCACTACCTGCTGCCTCTCCCATTTCTTTTCTTGTGTCATAAATTTTAAAAATAAGATTATCCTTCTTTAATTCTATCATCACAAAATCCTCCTAACTTAGATTTCTTTTAGCATTTCAAAAAAGTTTTCAAAGCATTCTTCTGTTGCCTCATATCCGCCGAGAGAAAACATACTTCCCTTTGGCATTGTGAGAAGGTGTTCGGGAATATCTTTCTTTACTCTATAATGAGTTTCCATAACGATATATCCATCATATCCGTCGTTTTTCAAAGCAGTAAGCTGACCTTTAAAATCAACATCACCATCACCAAAAGCAACTCCTGTAATTGTACCATCACTATTTTGTTTTGCATCCTTGATATGAACATGGGATACAAAATTTTTCATATAATTGTATCCGTCAGGATACGGAACTTCCTTTTCGGGAGAATATATATCATTACCCGGATCCCATAATCCTTTTACCCTATCCATATCAATAGCATTAATAATGCGAGCCAGTGTTTCACCACAGGAAGCGTTTACAGAGGGGTCAGACTCGAGAAGAAGGTATACATCTTCTTTATCAAGAATATTTTCTATTGATTTATAGACATTTACAATCTCCCCAATGGCATCGTCAAGTTCTTTTTCTTTAAAGAAAGTAAAACTTCTGATATATTTTGTTCCAAGTTTTTTTGCAAGACAAATACATTTTTTTAAAGTTTCGATGCTTTGTCCAACTTCTTCCTCATTGAGATTACATTTGAAAACCGGGGAGGAAATTGCACAACATTCCAATGAATATTTATCCATCGCATCAAGAATTTGTTCTATATCATCATCTGTCAGTTCATGAGGTCCTCTTTCGTTAACTGAGCGAATCTCAAGTCCATGAAGATTATATTTATTCGCAAGTTCTGCCGCTTCATAAATATCCTGAGATATTTCATCGGTTATGACTGCATATTTAACCATAACAAACACTTCCTTTTACTTTAATCTATATCATAGACATATAATAATACAGATTTTTTGAAAAGTAAATAATAAAAAATGCTATATATCATTGCAAAAAATGTAATTTTGTTGTATAGTATAAAAAGAGGTGAATTTATGAAAAAATATATATCTCAATATAGCGATAAAAAAGTTAATTTTAACCATGTAATAATCGATGAACCCTCAAAAAACGAATTTGATTATCATAGCCATGACGTTTGCGAACTCCTTTTTCTAAAAAAAGGAGACGTGTCTGCAATTGTAGGCGACATGACATATAAAATGCACAGAAATAACCTTATTATTTTTCGTCCAAATGTTCTGCATAAAATTCAATTTGATTCATCAGCAACCTATGAGCGTTACGACATTATATTCGATGAAACAAAATTAGCAAATCAAATATTTATGAAAATAAATAAAAATATCAATTTAATCAGATGTAGTGACAATGTAGATATAACAGACTTGTTTGAAAAACTGGATATGTACTATTTGAATTTCGAGGGTAAAGATCTCGAGATCTTAGTGAAAAACACTGTTGAAGAATTATTATACAACTTATATCTGATGCCTGAAGATATTTCTGAAGAAACAAGAATTTCCGGCAACCCTACAGTTAGTGCTGCTCTGTCATATATTGATATGCATTGCTACGAACCTATTACAATTGACGATATATGCAAAGAGATTAATATAACCAAAAGTCATCTGCATCATATTTTCACGCAAAATCTGAAAATATCACCAAAAAGATATATTAATATGAAAAGACTTTCCAAAGCACAGAAATTAATAGCTGATGGAAAGAAACCAAGTGAAATATATAAAGTATGCGGATACAATGACTACGTAACATTTTTCAGAAATTATGTATCAAGATTTGGCTTTTCACCTTCTGAGAAAAACAAAATAATAATTGAAAGAAAAATAAGGTCATAGATGTTGATTTAAACGTGAATTTATGTTACACTATTTAATAATATAGTTGCATAATTAATTATTACTCTAAACATGATTTACTCAACTTAAACATCGGAGGTAACGATATGAAAATCTGCTTTATTTGTGATGTACATATTCCATATATTGAAGGTTCAATTCAACACGATGCATTAAAATGGGCATGTGATTTTGTTGAAAGATATAACCGGGAACTTTTAATTGTAGCCGGCGACTTTACTGCAAACGGCGATTTGAATGCAGCTCGTTTTTTTGAGAAAGAAATTAACAAATTAAAAATACCCGTTATAATCATGACAGGTAATTCTGATTACAGGACTCCTGAAAATCGAGAACACATGAGAAAACTTCGTTCCCCATCAATGAATATGATAAACGGTCAGGTTATATATGCTGTTGATGATGGTGAAGGTGTTATAAGTGATGAGACTATAAACGAACTAAACGGTCTGAATTCCGATGCGATTGTTGTTATGCACCATCCGATTGATGATTTACCTGAACCTGCGAAATCAAAAATGTCTCTTTGGAGAGAAAATCACCCTGATATTCTTCTGTTTTGTGCACATAGACATGTTAGTGAAATTGATGGTAATACGATTTATCTTCAATCTCTTGATCCTGACAAGGCAATCGGTACACATCCTTGCGTTGTTGATTTTGATACAGAGACCAAAATATGTGGTAACGCTCTGTATTATTGTCCCGCTCCAAAGGATATTTTCGACTACATTGGAATATCATGCTTTTATCCCATTGAAGATACAAAGTACGCTGCTGAAAATAACATAAGATGCATTGAACTTAGAGACACTGCTGTAAACGAAAACCAAGAAATGCTCGAAGAAGCAGTTGAACTATGGCGTTCAAAAGTTGGAACAAATCTTTCAATGCATGCTCCCGAGGTGACAATAGACGAAAACGAAAATGTTGGTTCTCGTGATGAATGGGATAAATTTATTGCCTTGGCAAAAAAACTTGATGCGGACAGGATAACTCTTCACGTTCCCAAAGCAAGTCTCAGAATAATCAGAGAAAAACCGAACTCCCTCGAAAATATATCATGTTTTCTTTCAGAATATTTCAAAGAACTCAAACCCGAATGTGTAATTGGAGTTGAAAATATGCATATGACATCTTCTGAAAAAGATGATATGAACAGAAGATTTGGATATATTCCTGATGAGGTTATTGAATTCATGAATGTTCTTTCAAATTTTACCGATAGAAAAGTCGGAATAAATTTTGATGTGGGGCATGCAAGAAACAATTCTCCCTTCAGCCAAAAATACAACATTGGTGCATGGTATAAAGAGGTCGGAAAGTATTGTGTTGGTTATCACATTCATCAAGTTACATTAGAAAATGGTAAATTCTATAACCACATGCCAATAGAACATATTTATGGAAAACTCATATCATATGCATCACTTTTGAAATGTTGGAGTCTGGATATGATAAATAAAGCACCAATTATATGCGAAATACGCGGAGATGGCACCCAGGCTGAGTATAAATCCACACTGGAAATGTTTGACAGAATAAAAAAATATATATGTCGCGATGATGATTAATTCTATTCCAAAAAATCGTTTTTTGCATTCTGAAGTCGAAAATTTGCATTGTTATCTGATTATTTATATGATATAATTAGTTATAAATATATTTACAAGAAAGGATAATTTACATATGAGATTATACACACTCGAACAAGAAAAAAAGAGACATGATAATATTATGTATGCAAATGAAAACGCAAAAAAATATATGCGCAGACACCGCGTACATGATTATATTCCCGGTCAGGTTATTTATAACCTCGGTGAATATCCCGCAAAATTCAGCATCAAACCCACTGAATACGATTATAACAGAATTAAAGAATTGTCAGAAATGGGTGTGGGGCTTATTCAGTTACATGAAGAGTGGAATGATGCAATAAGAATTCTCGGTGCTGACAAATACACATGTCATGACAAAGAAGGATTGAAAGAATTCATAAAATTGTGTCATGACTTTAACATCAAGGTTATCCCCTACATTTCAACAGGATTCTTTGAAGAGAGAGATCCGGACTTTAAAGAAAGTTTTACAAGAGGAAAATATTCACTTAACAATTCATACTACAGATACAGAATGTGTGATGCAGGTTCTCCTGAGTGGGTAAACTACCTTGCAGAAAAAGTCGAAAATATACTTGACGAATATGAATTCGATGGACTTTTTAATGATATGGGTTATGACGGAGATGCTATTCAGAGAGAAATAAATGGTTCTGATTCCCTTGAAGGTATGCCGTACAACCCATTCCTGGAAGATTTGCTTGTAAGATTTTACAGTCTTTGTAAGGAACGCAACGGAGTATGCAAAATTCATCAAAACACAAGTTACGCTCCGCCGACAATTGACAAAGTTTACGATTATCTTTGGGTTGGTGAAGCCGTAAACTCAACAGATGCTCTGTTTAAAACAACCACATTTGACCCATATGTAATTGTTGCTCCTGACTATCGAAGACTGGATTTAAGCAATACAGACAAAGTATTTGCACAGGCTCTTCCGTTTATGCAATTTATTCTCCGTCCGGATGGACGACCTGTTACAGGAATCGAAAGAATATCAGTTCCCGGAATTGAATATATCCAAAAAGGTGAAAGGTCATTCTTCCATGATGTTGCCGAATATAACAAAGAACATCCGGATGGTCCTTATGTATATAGTGAATGGTCCTCAATACCTGATGATGTTGAAACAAGAGAAAAATGGCCTGTATATCTCAAATTGTATCAGGATATGGTTGAGGAAAACAGTATTTGTTATATTGACATTACGGACAGTACTATAACTGCAAACAAACCATCATCAAATGTTCACTACAGTCTATTTGCAAATGATGAACTTTACATCTGTATGTCAAACCTTGGTGCAAAAGATGAAACAATCGTATTTAATGACGAATGGACAGACAGATTGACCGGTGAAACAAAAAAAGAATTCACATTAGAACCCGACACAATATATTTCCTGAAAAAATAATATGAAAAGATAAAAGAAGATATCCCCTACTTTGAGATATCTTCTTTTTGTTATTTCTATTAGTTATGTATTTTACCGGGATTTAAAATGTTTTTTTCATCAAAGACTTTTTTAATACCATTCATAAGTTCAATTGGTCTATCGCCGTAAAGCTCTTTCAAATATCCTTTTTTTGCAAATCCGATGCCATGTTCTCCTGATACAAGACCACCAAGTTCACTTGCTTTTTTATACATGGAATCAAAACATTTTTCAAGAATACTTTCCCAGTTTTTATCACTAAGGTCATCCCTGCAAATGTAAATATGAAGATTGCCATCGCCGGCATGTCCGAAACTTGGAATTCTTACATTCATTTCTTTGGCAAGTTGGTGAGTAAACTTAATAAATTCATCAACCTTATTTACAGGAACCACAACATCACATTCATCCATCTCTGTTGTTGATGCCTTTATTGCTTCAAGAAATGCACCTCTTGCTGACCATACAGATTTTTTTCTTTCTTCAGTATCAACAATATATACATCAAGCGCACCTATATCAAGACACAAATCAGCAACAACTTTCATATCTGCTTCAACTTGCTCATCGGTGTTTCCGTCAAATGTCATGAGTATATATGCATCATTTTTAGTGTCCGGAAACTTTTTACCAAGATAATCTTCCGAAAACAAAATTGTATCACGGGACATATATTCTATTGCTGTAGGTGTTACTTTTGAACGGAATATTTTAGGAACTGCTTCAATTGCATTTTTCATGTCAGCAAAAGTAACAAGAAGACTGACAGAAACCTTGGGAAGAGGAACAAGTTTCAGAACAGCTTCTGTTATTATACAAAGAGTTCCTTCCGAACCAACCACCAAGTCTTTCAAACTATATCCCGAACTGTTTTTTGCAACTTTACCACCAAGATTTAATATTTCACCATCAGGCATTACAACAGTTAGAGCTCTGACATAATCTCTTGTTACACCATATTTTACTGCTCTCATTCCTCCGGCATTGGTAGAAATATTTCCACCGATCGTTGCGGATTTTTCACCGGGATCAGGAGGATAAAGGAAATCATTTTCCTCAGCAAAGGCCGCAAGTTCCATTAAAAGAACACCGGGTTGTACGGTTACGGTGAGATTATCGGAATCGAGTTCAATAATTTTATTCATTTTTGTTGTTTCAAGAAGAATTCCGCCCTCAACAGGCACCGCAGAGCCAACAAGACCTGTACCGCTTCCTCTTACAGTTACAGGAATTGCCCTGCCCCATGCGTGTTTCATGATTTTTGAAATTTCTTCTGTTGTCTGCACTTTCACCAATACGTCAGGCAATTTTTCTATGCCACCCAATTCATCATGTGCATAATCAGGATTAATATCATTCCCCACAAAAACATTTTCTTCACCGACAATGTTTTTTAACACATCAATATCGTTTGAATTAATCTTATTATACATCGCAGATTTCCTCCTTTATCTTTGCTATAAGTCCCGGCACAATTTCGTTAACATCTCCGACAATAGCATAGTGAGAAACATCAAATATAGGTGCATTTTTATCTGAATTTACAGCAACAATACAATCAGACGATTTCATTCCGGCCGCAAACTGTACTGCACCTGAAATCCCAAGACAAATTATGAATTTTGGTTTTACTGTTCTTCCGGACAGTCCTATCTGATGTTTAGCATCATATATATTGCTTTCAACAAGAGGTCTCGAACACGCAACAACACCGCCAAGGAGATCTGCAAGTTCTTTTGCATAGGCACGCATGGTTTCACTCATTGCACCTCTTCCAACTGCAACAATAACATCAGACTCTGATATATCAATATCTTTTGGTTTATCAACAGATGATATAATATTTATATCAGATTTTAGCTTATCGTCTGAAATACTCATTGTAACAATCTCGCCACAGGCATCATCTGTAGGCTTAGGTTCCTGAAATACTTTATATCTGGCTGTACAAAACTGCGGTCTTGTGTTTGGTGAAATAATTTGAGCCATGATATTTCCGCCAAATGCAGGTCTGATCTGAACAAGATCAGTATTTTCTTTCATTTCGAGAACTGTACAATCTGCGGTAAGTCCTGCTCTGCATCTTGCAGCAACTCTTGGTGCAAGTTGTCTTCCCAGGTTTGTTGCACCAACAAGCACCGACGAGGGTTTTATTTTATCTATAAAATCACAAAAAGCGGCCGTATATGGCTCTATTCTGAAATCTTCAAATTCCGAATTATCATATACATAAACTTTATCTACACCATAGTGCAACAACTTTTTCGCATCATCGTCAATTCCATTTCCAATCATAAGAGCGTAAACAGGATGGGATGTGACTTTTGAAAGCTCTTTTGCTTTGGCACAAAGTTCATATGTAACACGGTGTATTTTGCCTTTGCAATGATCTACATAGACACATATTCCGTTCCAGAGAGATTTATCTACTGTTATTTTTTCCTCTTCCTGATACTCAATTATGCCCGCTGATTTTTTTACACAGAGTTTACACATTTTACAACCTGACGAAATATCAAGTTTGCCGTCATGATATGAGATGGCTCCAAAGGGACATATTTTTTCGAGTTCCGTTGCATTATCTGCATTAACTTTTGATTGATTTATAATAAGTTTGCCCATATTTTCCGCCTCTCCTTATATAAGTTTTCTTGATTTTATCAATTCAAACAAACTATCGACCTGCATGCTCGGATCACCTTCGAAAACACATCTCTCAATATTATTTTCGGGCGGAAAAATCCTTTCAACCTGTGTTGCTGAACCGGACAAGCCATAGTGTTCGGGATTATTGTCTGAAAAATCATCAAATGTATATATATTTACCATATCATCCGTAACGGTTTGTTTTACCTTGAATGAAGGTAATCTTGGTGAATTAATATCTCCATCAACAGATATCAGACATGGCATTTTAACAGACATTTCAACAATTCTGTCATCAAGAGATGCTTTAGCAACTATTTCATTACCTTTTATATCATCAACAGACAACACATTTGAAACATTTGCAATACCAAGAAATTCTGCAACCTCTGCTCCAACCTGTGCAGTATCACCATCTGTTGTCTGCTTTCCGCATATGATAAGATCAAAGTCTCCCATTTTGCGGATACCTTGTGATATTGTGTATGCAGTAGCCAATACATCAGCTCCTGCAAATTTTCTATCTGAAAGAACAGTTCCGCCATCGGCTCCCATGCAGATGGTTTCAACAATAACTTCTTTTGCCTGAGGTGGTCCCATAGTAACTGTTTGAAGTTTTCCCCCGAATTTTTCAATTAAAGAAAGTCCAAGTTCCACAGCGTAGAGGTCATACGGATTCATTTTGCTCTTGACCCCGTCTCTTTTGAGAACTCCGGTTACAGGATCCACTTCAACATTGTTGGAGCCCGGAACCTGTTTTACGCAAACCAAAATATTCATGTTATTCTCCTTGTACTGTCATTTGTTGATATTATGTATATAGCACTCAAAATTTTATATGCATACACATTGTTTAACTATATCTTTTCATACATATATCATTATATAATGTGTGAATATTCAAGTCAAGAAAAAAACAAATTTTGACAGTATATTACCATAATACAGAAATTTTACAATATAAAACAAGGGCAGACATTAACAGCCCACCCTTGTTTTAATGTTTCACAATGATTACTCACTTTTTGGAACAAGTCTTTTAAACAAAATTGAAATAGACCAAAGACCTGCAAGACCAACAAGTGTGTAGACAATTCTCGAAATTAACGAAAGTTGTCCGCCAAAAAGCAAAGCAACAAGGTCAATTCCGAACACTCCTATGAATGCCCAGTTAATTGCTCCAACAATTACAAGCACCAACGCAAGTTTATCTATCATTCAATATCATCTCCCCAATCTAATTATGTGTTATTTGTATCCATTTATACTTGTAATAAAATAGAAAATAATATAAAAATTAGCTTGTATTATGGTTAATTTAGTGATATAATATTGAAATGTATATGATAATATGTCGGTGACGTTTAATGGACGGTGAATATTATGAAACTGTTTAAAGCATTTTTAAGAACTGTTTTTTCAAATGTAGTATATTACTTGTGGATAATTTTGTCTTTTTCAATAGTTACTCTTCTTTTTGATATAAAGACCGCGATAATAGAATTCGTTGTATTTGTCGCCTTATTATTCGCTTATATATGGGCAAAATACAAAAGAAAAAACAAGCTTATCAGATATATAAAAAAAATGAACATAGACCTTACAAGCACAGAATTCAGATCGTTGTTTGATTATATGGTTCCGGTTTCAATAATAAGACGCGACGGTTATATAGAATGGACAAACCACGCATTTTCAAAAATGTGCAATGTGAATGTAACATATAATCTCCCCATTTCTGAATATGTTGAAAATTTCGACATCAATGATTACATTACCGAAAATGATGAAGATAATAAGATATTATACAAAATCGCATACAATAACCGTGCATACAGAGTGTATGGTGATTTTATTTTCCCTAACAAAAATAAACAAGATGATTATTACATTGTGTTGTACTGGTATGACTACACAAAATACAATCAAATAAAAACAAAATACTATCAAGAAGCATTTGTAAGTTGTATTATTGTTATTGACAATTATGACGACGTTATGCAAAGCACAGCAAATGCTGACAAACCACAACTTACGGCATTTATGGAAGAAGCTCTGGACTCTGTCGCTCAGGATGCAAAAGGAATACTTAAGAAATATGAAAAAGACCGTTTCTTTTTGTACATCCACAAGGAATATCTTGACAAACTGATTAAAGATTCTTTTTCTTTTGCAGAGTCTTTCAAAAACATACTCACAGGAAACAAAGTTGCTCCGACTTTAAGTGTTGGTATAGGAACAGATGGAGACAGTCTTGTGCAAAATGATACATTTGCATATTCTGCACTTGATATGGCTTTGGGACGTGGCGGTGATCAGGTTGTAATTAAAGATAAGGAACAATATCACTTCTACGGTGGCAAAACCAAAGAAATTGAAAAACGTACGCGAGTTAAAGCAAGGGTTGTTTCACAAGCCATGAAAGAAATCATACTTTCATCTGATGATATCATAATCATGGGTCATAAATATGCAGACGTTGACGTATTGGGGTCGGCTATAGGTTTATATGCCATAATCAGATCACTTGGAAAGAAATCAAAAATCCTGCTGGACACATACAATCAAACTGTTGAGAGATTTTTAAATAAATATGGCAAGGAATATGAAGATGTATTTATAACAAAACCATATGCCAATGAATATATCACTCCCGAAACTTTATTATTTGTTGTTGATACTCAAAAATATTCAATGGTTGAAGAACCTGCCCTTCTGGATGTAAGCAAAAAAATAATTGTTATTGACCATCACAGAAAAAGTTCTGATTTCATACAAAATGCTATCATAACATATCATGAACCGTATGCATCATCTGCCAGCGAATTAATAACCGAAATGCTACAGTATGTGGATGAAATCAAACTCGAAAAAACAGATGCGGAAGCAATGTATGCAGGTATATTTATGGACACCAAAAACTTCACATTCAAAACGGGCGTAAGAACTTTTGAAGCAGCATCATATCTTAAACGCCGTGGTGTCGATACAATAGAAGTCAAAAAACTTTTCCAGATCGACCTGAACACATTTGTAAAAAAATGGGCAATTATTGAAAATGCAACGCCTTACAGAAACAAGGTTGCAATTGCAACATGTGTTAAAAACGATCCGGATATGCAAACAATTGTTGCACAGGCGGCTGATGAACTTTTGAACATCACAGACATATCTTCTTCATTTGTAATTTGTGATATGGGTGATAAAATTATAATCAGCGCACGTTCATTCGGAGATATCAACGT
Source organism: Clostridia bacterium (assembly GCA_045654685.1). Taxonomy (GTDB): domain Bacteria; phylum Bacillota; class Clostridia; order UMGS1810; family UMGS1810; genus RGIG1828. Next base: position 21,089 of record JAZONV010000043.1, read on the forward strand.
TCAACTTATCACCGAAAAATTAGGTGGTGGCGGACACATGACAATTGCCGGGGCACAACTTGAAAACACAACTGTTGAAGAGGTTGTTGAAAATCTCAAAAAAGCAATAGATGAATATTTAGAATAAACACAGAAAGGAAGATTTATATATGAAAGTTATTTTTATCAAAGATTTAAAAGGCCAGGGAAAAGTTGGTGACGAGAAAAACATAAGCGATGGATATGCAAAAAATTTCCTTATACCAAAAGGATATGCAATCGAAGCTACAAATGCCAATCTTAATGACCTGAAAGGAAAAAAAGATTCTGAAAACTTCAAAAAACAGCAAGAAGTAGAAAAAGCAGAAGCTATAAAGGCAGAACTTGAAAAAATCACAATTAAACTCACTGCAAAATGCGGAGATAACGGTAAATTATTTGGATCAATAACAAGTAAAGAACTTTCAGAAAGCCTCAGCAAGCAATTCAATATATCTGTTGACAAGAAAAAGATTGTACTTCCCGACGGAATAAAAACACCGGGAGTTCACAAGGTCGAAATCAAACTTCACCCGGGCATAGTAGGCACATTGAATGTAAATGTACAACCTGAATAAAGGAGTTGTTAGAAATGGCGTCTGATATTATCAGAAATATGCCTTGTAATGTAGAAGCTGAACAATATGTTTTAGGCGCAATTATATTTGATAACGAATGTATTCCTGATGTAATGAGCACGCTCAAAGCTGAAGAATTCTATCTTGAACAGCATCGTGTTATATACAATGCTATGATATCTGTACAAAACAAAGCAGAACCAATAGACTTTGTTACGCTAAAAAGTCAACTCGGTATCAACTTTGATACAATAGGCGGAATAGAATATCTAACCAAGATACGACTGATGGTTTCTACAACATCAAACTTAAAGTATCATATCAAAATAATAAAAGACAAAGCCGTACTCAGGAAACTGATTGCTGCCGGTAATGAGATCGCATCCATTTGCTATGACCAAAAAGACGAGTTACCGGTTATACTCTCTGAATCAGAAAAGAAACTTTATGATATACTGCAAAATAAGAACACAACCGAGTTAACTCATATCAAAGAAGTTCTTGCAGACAATCTTGCAAAACTTGAAGAAATGGTTAATAAAAAAGAAAAAATAACAGGTGTTCCAACAGGTTTCAAAATTCTTGATATAAAAACAACCGGACTTCAGCCGTCAGACCTTGTTTTGGTTGCTGCAAGACCTGCTATGGGAAAAACAAGTTTTGCACTTAATATTGCGACAAATGCTGCATTATATGCAAATGTCCCCGTTGCTATATTCAGTTTGGAAATGAGCAAAGAACAGCTGACAAACAGAATTTTATGTTCAGAAGCTCTTATATCAAATGAAAAAATGAGAATTGCAGATGTCGGTCCCGAAGAAATAGCAAAACTCGCATCAACTATTAATACATTGTCAAGAGCACCCATATACATAGATGATACGGCGGGTATAACCGTTACAGAAATCAAATCCAAATGCAGAAGACTTAAACTTAAAGGTGAACTTGGCTTGGTTGTTATTGACTATCTTCAGTTAATTCAGGGAAGTTCAAGAGAGAGTCGTCAGAACGAAGTTGCAGAAAACAGTCGACTTTTGAAAATAATGGCAAAAGAACTTGATGTTCCCGTAATTTGTCTTTCTCAGCTCAGTCGTGCTCCCGAACAAAGAACTGATCATCGTCCCATCCTTAGCGATCTCAGAGATTCAGGTTCAATCGAACAGGATGCCGATATGGTTATGTTTTTATACAGAGATGATTATTATAATCAAGAATCTGAAAAGAAAAACATTTCCGAATGTATCATTGCAAAATTCCGTAATGGTAGTGTTGGAACTGTTGAACTCGGATGGCGCGGAGAATTTACAAGATTTACAAATCTGGAACAAACTCATTAGACATAATCTGTTTTTGAGAAACAATCATGAGGTGAATAGGCATTGAACACAATTTCAGAATCAATATATAATCAAATTATAAGTAATAATATGATTCGTGCAAATGACAAGGTACTTGTTGCTTTATCCGGCGGCGCAGATTCTGTTTTTATGCTTATTATGCTTAAATCTATCTCTCAAAAGATAAATTTTGACCTTTTTGCAGCCCATGTTAATCATTCAATCAGAGAATTTGAAGCTCTGCACGATCAGGAATTTTGCAAAAATTTATGTCAAAAACTTTCAATTCCGTTTCATACAACAACTCTGAACATTCCTCAAATCGCCAAAACAAACGGCATGTCCGAGGAAACCGCCGGAAGAGAAGAAAGATATAAATATTTTAACACCTTATGTAAAGAATACGGATATGATAAAATAGCAGTTGCTCATAATATGAATGACAGCGTTGAGACAATACTGATAAATCTTATAAGAGGTTGTTCTTTAAATGGTCTTGGCGGAATAAAACCTGTAAACGGAAATATAATAAGACCAATTATAGGGATTGAACGATGGGAAATCGAAAAGTATTTATCGGATAACTCATTGGAATTTTGTACAGATTCAACTAACAAAAAAAACATATACACTCGAAACAAAATCAGAAACAAAATAATCAGTGATATGAAAGACATTAATCCTTCTGTGGTAAGAACCGTATTTTCTAATTTACAAACACTTCGGGATGATGACGATTATCTTAATGTGTCTGCTGAAAAGTCCGGTTCATTGTCGGTTTCTGATGGGATTGTTTCAGTAGATATGAAAATTCTCAACAAACAGCATATCGCCGTACAAAAGCGTATAATATATAAAGCATTTAACTTACTTAAAGGTGATTCTAAAAATATTGAACAAAAGCACATTGATATATTACTTAAACCTCATATATCAGGTAAAACATTTAATATGCCATGCGGTATTACTGTTAAAACTGAATTTAATAAACTCATATTTTCTACAAAAGAAAACACAGATAATGAATTCATGAAATTTATTGTTCCTGACTGTATTTTTTTTCACGACGATTCTGTCAGGTATGAATTCAGTATCATCGAGTCAACAATAAAGTATGAAAAAAATAGTTTATTTTTAGATTATGACAAATTGTATGATAAAAAACTTTATGTTCGAAACAAAAAAGATGGTGACAAATTTACCCCTTTCGGAATGACCGGTTCAAAAAAAATCAAGCAATACTTTATAGAGCAAAAAATACCAATTAATGAACGGTCTAAAATACCGATATTATGCGTCGATGATGACATAGTTGCTGTTATTCCCTACCGTATATCAGAAAAATACAAAGTTACCGATAATACCAAACAAATATTAAGAATACAAATGATAAAGGAGTAAGACATTATGAAAAGAAGAGAAATATGCGAAAGAATTCTTATTTCGGAAGAAGAAATCAACGAAAAAGTTAAACAACTTGGAATTCAGATAAGCAAGGATTATGAAGATAAAGAAGTGATTTTCGTATCTGTTTTAAACGGTTCCTTTATGTTTTCATCTGACCTTCTGAAATATATTGATTCAGACTGCTCTATTGATTTTATTCAGGTTTCAACATATGGAAACAGCACAACAAGTAGCGGCAATTTTGTTTTGAAAAAAGATTTATCATTTGATCTTGAAAATAAACATGTTATTATCCTTGAAGATATCATTGACAGCGGATATACAATCGAACGTTTGAAAGAATATTTAAACACTAAAAAACCGGCATCGCTAAAAATTGCAACATTTATCGATAAACCTGCAAGACGTAAGGTTGATGTTAAGGCTGATTATGTTGGATTTGTACTTAACGAAGATTATTTTATAGTCGGTTACGGACTTGATTTTTCTCAAAAATACAGAAATCTCCCCTATGTCGGCGTATTAAAAGAACATATATACTCATAACTCAAGGAGGCAAACAAATTGGCTAAATTTTTTAAAAACTTTGGTTTCTGGATAATTTTGATATTTGCTATATTTACAGCATACACTCTTATGAATACAACAGTTCACAGTTCAGAAATAACCTTTTCTGAACTTGTCCGTGAAATCAAAGATGAAAACGTAAAAACATTAACATACAAAGAAAATATTGTTACACTTGAAATGAAAGATAACACCGATAAATCACCAAGTATAAAAACATGCTATGTACCATCGATTGATATGTTATACAGGCACGTACAACAAGACATCGACAAACAAGTTAATAGTGGTTCACTTACAATAATAACAACCGAACCTGAAACTTTCCCGTGGTGGTTGTCTATGCTTCCGTCAGTAATAATTTTTGTGGTCATGTTGTTCTTTATAATAATGATGTTCAGACAATCCGGTGCCGGCGGAAAAGGAACAATGAATTTCGGCAAAAGCAGGGCGAGAATGCATGTGCCCGACAAAGATGCGGTAACATTTAATGATGTTGCAGGAGCAGATGCGGAAAAAGAAGAGTTGGAAGAAATTGTAGAATTTTTAAAATCACCCCAGAAATTCCAGGCTCTCGGCGCCAAAATCCCAAAAGGTGTACTATTAGTTGGACCTCCGGGAACAGGTAAGACTCTTTTGGCAAAAGCTGTTGCCGGTGAAGCAAAAGTTCCTTTTTTCTCAATCAGCGGTTCAGATTTTGTTGAAATGTTTGTCGGTGTGGGAGCATCAAGAGTTAGAGACTTGTTTGAGCAAGCAAAAAAGAACTCTCCAAGCATAGTTTTTATTGATGAAATAGATGCCGTTGGAAGACAAAGAGGTGCAGGTCTTGGTGGTGGTCACGATGAAAGAGAACAAACGCTCAACCAACTCCTTGTTGAAATGGATGGTTTTGCTGCAAATCAAGGTGTAATTGTCATCGCTGCGACAAACAGACCTGACATCCTTGACAATGCCCTTTTGCGACCAGGAAGATTTGACAGACAGGTTGTTGTGGATGCTCCCGACCTTATCGGAAGAGAAGCCATTTTAAAGGTTCATGCAAGAAACAAGAAACTTGATCCCACCGTTGACCTTAAAACAATTGCAAAGGGAACCGCAGGTTTTACCGGTGCAGATCTTGCAAATCTACTCAACGAAGCGGCAATTCTTGCTGCAAGATATAATCTTAGAACAATTGGAATGGAAGAAATTGAAAATGCAATGATTAAAGTTGTTGTAGGAACTGAAAAGAAGACCAGAGCCATGAATGAAAAAGAGAAGAAACTCACCGCATTTCATGAGGCAGGTCATGCAGTTATTTCAAAACTTCTTCCCTCTCAGGATCCTGTTCACCAGATTTCCATTATACCAAGAGGAAGAGCAGGCGGATACACGCTCAATCTCCCTTCAGAAGACAAATCTTATACAACCAAGGGTGAACTTCTCGACAAAATTGTTGTGCTTTTGGGAGGTAGAGCGGCCGAAAAACTTACTCTCGACGATATAAGCACAGGTGCATCCAACGATATTGAAAGAGCAACTTCTGCCGCAAGACAAATGGTTTCAAAATTTGGAATGAGTGATAATCTTGGCCCTGTATGCTATGGAAATGACCATGATGAAGTGTTTATCGGGCGTGATTTTGTTCAATCTAAAAACATAAGCGAAAGTGTTGCTGCTAAAATTGATAGTGAAGTTGCACTAATCATTGATCAGCAATACAAGAAATGTATAAAACTCCTTGAAGACAACATGGATAAATTGAATGCTGTTGCTAACGCTTTAATTGTTCGCGAAAAACTTTCAGCAGAGGAGTTTGAAATTGTATTTTCAGGTGGAGAACTTGAAGAAATGCCTGAACTTATACAGGAAAACCCAAAATCGGATGATAATTGATTTTCAAAATAAAAGCATCGAAATCCCAAAATTTCGATGCTTTTATAATACCCAAATGTGATGTATATCAGGGTATTAAATGTCAATATATTCGAGTTTTATTTATTTTTGTTAACATATCTGTCAATAACATCTAAAGGTATATACCTGTTATTAAATGGTGTTGCAAGTGTCAACAAAGCAATAAGTTTTTTTGTCCTCACATTATAATGACTCATAAAACTCATCCTTTTAAATATTCATCGATATACTGACAGAATTATTATGCTGTATATACTCTCTGACTATTCATCTCTTCCACCAATAATATGAACACACCTCAACGAATCAAACCTATATGAAAAAAGGTTTCTCTGGTATGCATCCTGTGAATGTGCACATATATAGTAGCGTCTACCTCTGAATCCTCTTACAATCGCAGTAAGAATCAAAGTGTGGTAAAAATTATTGTTTCTGTCACCAAGTTGTATGACATCACCCGGCAATAAACTTTCAAGTCCTGCGTCAACGCCATATGGTCCGACACCGCTGTTAGTCACTAAAAAATCATAAAAAAAACTAACACCTGTCCATGAGGGTGATTTATTATTTGCGTTAATATAATACCATCCATTTTCAGTGTTATAATTCATTATACCAATACCTGCATAAACACATTGAGAAACAAAATTTGTACAATCCCCTCCTATTTCGCTGTAATCATAAAATTCAGGATTTCTCCTGAGTGCCCATCGTCTCGCATATGCTACTGCATTTTGTCTGTTATAATTTATATTCATTTATAATCACCATCATATAAAAATTAACTGTTTATTCCAAAATATCTTAAAATTCCCTGATACATAGCAAACGCAAATCCATATGGATCATTTTTCATTTTCATTGCATCATCATAGTTTGATATAAACCCCAATTCAACCAACACCGCCGGCATGCGGGTTCTTCGCAAAACATAAAGTGATGGTCTGGCAAATACACCTCTGTTTGCTGTACCCATACGCTGTGAAATTGCATTAACCATATGCTCAGCAAGATAGTAACTTTGAGTATTTATACGATAAACATATGCCTCTGTACCGTTGCCTTCAGGATTAACCGAGCCATTTGTGTGAATACTTATAAAATAATCTGCTCCCCAGCTATTAGCATCCCTGACTCTTGCTTGCAGGCTTGTTGCGTTTGAATTACCGAGAATCACGTTCGGGTTTTCTCTGGAAAGTTTTGCTTCAAAATTCGGATTTGCACTTAGCAAATCATAAAGATACCTACCGACAATGTAGGTCACATCCTGTTCTCTTAATCCGTTGCCTTCGGCACCTGCATTTGGACCGGACGGATTATGTCCCTGATCTATATAAATTTTAATTGCCATATTACCATCTCCGCATATGAATAAATTATATCTTTAACTACAATATTCATAAAAAGCAGAATTTGTGAATATTAAATTAAAAGAATATATAAGTTATTGGAGGCGTTCTATTGGAAATACATATAGTCAGACCAAATGATACGATATATTCAATTTCATCAGAATATGGAATTTCTTCCGAGCGATTGATTACGGATAACGGGTTATTTGGATTAAACAGTCTTGTTGTTGGGCAAAGTCTGATAATACTTACACCATCTGTTACACACAGGGTAAGACGTGGTGATAATGTTTATTCAGTAGCAAGAGAATATAATATTTCCCCGTCAAAACTTGTGAGAAATAATCCATCGCTTATTTATAACCCGTTTCTTTCAGAAGGAGAAGACATTACCATTTCGTTTGAGAATCAGACAAACAACGAATTAAATGTATATGGATTTATATATCCGTATATTTCATCTGAATTGCTTGCAGTACAGTCTGTCTACTCTTCATCGACAGCGTTATTCAGTTATGGATTTAATACCAACGGGACAATAATCCCTGTAGACAATACTGATAGCATTGAAATCGTCAATCAATATGGATCAATACCGATTATGGTTCTGTCATCAATAACAGAGAATGGCATGTTTGAAATTGAAAAAACCTCTGTCTTGTTCAATGATCCCTCTATTCAGAATATACTTATTAATAACATGATTTACGAAATGAATGACAAAGGGTTCAGAGGAGTAGATATAGATTTTGAATTTATAAATCCTCAGGATCGTGATGCATTTTCAGAATTTGTAAAAAATGTTACAGAACAAATGAATGCAAAAGGATTTACCGTCAATGTTGATCTTGCCCCCAAAACAAGTGCTGAGCAACAAGGAACATTATATGAAGGTCATGATTATCGTGCTCTTGGAGCAGCAGCAAATACAGTTATGCTCATGACATATGAATGGGGATATACTTACAGTCCACCAATGGCTGTAGCACCGGTAAACAAAGTAAGAGCTGTTGTTGAATATGCCATAACAGAAATAGACAACAACAAAATTTATATGGGAATACCAAACTACGGCTACGACTGGACGCTCCCCTATGAAAAAGGAATATCCAAAGCAAAAGTGATCGGAAATGAGGAAGCAATAAGAATAGCACAAAGATATTCAAGCGTAATTAATTTTGATGATACAGCACAAACACCCTATTTTACATATGTTGATTCGGGAATCGAACACCAAGTTTGGTTTGAAGATGTAAGAAGTATAATTGCCAAATACAATTTGATAGATGAATTCAGTCTCATGGGCAGCGGATATTGGAATCTGATGCGACCTTTTATGCAAAACTGGTCATATGTCAATAGCACATATAATATTGTTAAATCGTGATATTAACGCTATTGACATTAAATATCAAAAGTGTTATGATTATAGTACAAACATTTCTGACACCAAATATTAATTTATGAGGCGGAAGATTGTTGATTAAATCTGATATTAATTGACACTCCGCTTTTTGCGGAGTTTTTTACATTAAAGGAGAGTGTGACATGTATAATCCAAAATCAATGAAAGCTGACGAATTTATTTCCCACGAAGAAATTCTTGATACTTTAAGGTATGCTGATGAAAACAAAAATAATTTCGAACTCATAGACAGTATAATTGCCAAAGCTGAAGAAAGAAAAGGTCTGTCTCACAGAGAAGCATCTGTTCTTCTTGCTTGCGATGATGAAGAAAGAATTCAGAGAATATATAATCTTGCCGAGCAAATCAAAAAAGATTTCTATGGAAACAGAATTGTTATGTTTGCACCTTTATATCTTTCCAACTATTGTATCAACGGATGTGTATACTGTCCCTATCACTTAAAAAACAAAACAATTCCAAGAAAAAAACTCACTCAGGAAGAAGTGAGAAATGAAGTTATTGCACTTCAGGATATGGGTCATAAAAGGCTCGCCATAGAAGTTGGCGAAGATCCTGTCAACAATCCCTTTGAATATGTTCTCGAATGTATTAACACAATATATTCAATAAAACACAAAAACGGTGCCATCAGACGTGTAAACGTTAATATTGCAGCAACAACAGTCGAAAATTACAGAAAGCTAAAAGACGCCGGCATCGGAACATACATACTGTTCCAGGAAACATACCACAAAGATAGTTATCACAGACTCCACCCCACAGGTCCAAAGCATGATTATGATTATCACACAGAAGCCATGGACAGAGCAATGGAAGGCGGAATAGATGATGTTGGACTCGGTGTCTTGTTCGGCCTCGAATTATACAGATATGAATTCGCAGGCCTCCTAATGCATGCTGAACATCTTGAAGCAGTTCATGGCGTTGGCCCACATACCATAAGCGTTCCAAGAGTAAAGAAAGCTGACGACATTGATCCATCTGCATTTGATAATGGTATAAGTGATGACACATTTGCCAAACTTTGTGCACTGATAAGAATATCTGTACCATACACAGGAATGATCGTATCAACAAGAGAAAGCAGCCAGCTGAGGGAAAAAGTTATAAGACTTGGAGTTTCACAGATAAGCGGAGCATCAAGAACATCCGTTGGCGGATATTGTGATGACGAACGCCCACATGATACTGAACAATTTGATGTTTCAGATCAAAGAACCCTTGATGAAGTTGTAAACTGGCTTATGAGTGCAGGATATATTCCGTCATTTTGTACAGCATGTTACAGAGAAGGAAGAACCGGAGACAGATTTATGACTCTTCTTAAAAATGGTCAGATTCAAAACTGTTGTCATCCGAATGCACTCATGACTCTTAAAGAATACCTTATGGATTATGCATCAGAAGAAACAAAAGCAATCGGAGAAAATCTCATAGAAAAAGAACTGGACAATATTCCAAATGAAAAAGTAAGACAGATTGCCATTGATAACCTTAAAAACATAGAGTCCGGAAAAAGAGACTTCAGATTCTGATCAAATTAATTCAAACAAAAAACGTATCTCACATAGCATTTTTGCTGTTGAGATACGTTTTTTAATTTATTTCACATTACAAATTTTCCAAAAAATAATTAATTGCCATTTTATAGCCTGATATACCAAATCCACTAATCTGACCCTTGCAGGCTTTAGCAGTAACAGATTTTTGTCTGAATTCTTCACGATCATGAATATTTGACAAGTGAACCTCTATTGCCGGAACATCCACACTTTTAATTGCATCATATATTGCAAGGCTATAATGAGTATAAGCTCCCGGATTTATAATTATACCGTCAATTTTTTCAAGATGACATTTTTGGATTTCGTTTATAATTTCTCCTTCAATGTTACTCTGGTAACACTCGATATTAACTCCGTTGACAGAAGCGTAATCTTCGATTTCTCTGCACACATCATCATAACTTTGACTTCCGTATACTCCCTTTTCTCTTATTCCGAGAAAATTCAAATTTGGGCCTTGTATCAGCATCAATTTCATTTAGTATCATCTCTTTCTTACAAGTTTAATGTATAGCAAAAAAGCCACTTTTAGTGGCATATTTTGCTTATTCAGTTGGTGATTCCTCTCCAAGAATAATACTCACATCAACATTGTTTCCTCTTCTGTATACCTTAAGAGTAATTATATCTCCGGGAGCTTTTTTATTTTTTATCTCATTTAAATCATCAACTGTTTCAATAGGTTCGCCATCACATTCAACAATAATGTCCCCTATTTTTAAACCTGCAAGATGTGCAGGACCATTTGGAGTTATGCTCGACACATATACTCCGACTTTCAAGTTATATGCTTGTGCATCTTCTTTTGTAACAGCACGACCGGCAATACCAATAACCGGGCGTCCGGTCACATATCCATTGGTTATCAACTCTTCTACTATTGGTTTTGCCTCATCAATTGGAATTGCAAACCCAAGACCTTCCAATGTACTCGAAGAGATCTTTGCAGTATTAATACCAATTAGGTGTCCATATTCATTTACAAGTGCACCGCCGGAATTCCCCGGGTTAATTGCCGCATCTGTCTGAATAAGATTCATTGTTGTATTATCAATTGTAACTGAACGATTAAGTCCGCTTACAATACCTTTCGTAGTTGTTCCTGCAAACTCCTGACCTAATGGGTTACCTATTGCTATCGCTGTTTCACCAACTCTGAGTGATGAACTGTTTCCCATCTGTGCAAATGTGAGATTCTGTGCTTCAATTTTGACAACTGCAAGGTCGGTTGATGCATCTCTTCCAACAACTTTACCATCATATTCTTCGCCGGTATTTAAAATAACGGTAAGTTTTGTTGCATTATCGATAACATGGTTATTGGTTACGATATATCCGTCAGAGCTGATTATTACACCTGAACCACTTGATTGTTCAATTTCTTTATCTACATCCTGGCCGAAAAAGCCATAATAACCATATGCATTTCCATATGTTGTTTTATTGATAATACCAACAACAGCCGGTCCCACTTTATCAACTATTTCAGGCGTTGTAAGCACCTCTCCACTCAATGTATTTACTTTAGCTGATGACCCTGTAATTGCATTATCTGAACTTGCAATATTATCCTCAACTGTAGTTTTATTTTCATCATTGTACACATGTTCAGGAACCGCTTTTTTTACAATGTCAAGATTTGTTACAATTGCACTTCCGGTTATCGAAATAATTGCGGTAAGTACAAGAGAAACAATTGCTACAGGGATAGATATATATCTCTTCTTTTTAACATTTTTTATTTTCTGGTTTATAAAACCCTGATTGTTATACCCATGCGAAGCATTTGCAGATCCGCATTCATTCGTGTTATTGATGATCTCATGCGAAGATTCACTTGCAGGATAGACCGGGGTCAAATCTGTATGTTCTTGTGCGCAGTTTAATTCCTCAACATTTTTTTCATCAAAATTATTAAAATTATTGTTTAAATTATCCATTTAGTAATTACCTCCTACATTCTTTATATTTATATGATAACATAAAATATTTAACAAATTATTAATAAAATGTAAATATTAGATTTACAAAATATTATCCCATGTCCAACGAAAATGTAAATATTGTATTTTTTTGTGGTTCACTACTTACGAAAATAGATTCATCCTGGGCATCTATCAATTTTTTCACTATATACAGCCCAAGGCCAACACCGCTTTTGTCACTACTTCTTGATACATCGGTTTTATAGAATCTTTCCCATATGAGTCCAAGTTTATCCTTATCTATACCTTCACCATCATTCTCTATATGCACCATGCATTTTTCACTTTCAATCTCAAGTCTTATTCTTATGTTTCCATTTAATGGTGTAAATTTAACCGCATTATGAATAAGATTGATGAGAATTTGGGTTACATAATCCACATCTGCATATACATTTATTTCTTCAGAATCACTTTCAAAATATACATTGACATCCTTTTTTGTTATATCAGTTTCAAATTTCAGAAGAACTTGTTTTGTAATCTCGGTTATGTTAAATACTGACTTGTGAATTTCTATCTTTCTGCTCTCTATCCTTGAAATATTTAAAAGATCATTGACAAGACGGGAAAGACGTTTCGATTCAGACAAAACAATCCCAAGATATTTTTCGCTTTCTTCTTTGGGGATGGTTCCGTCTAAAATCCCTTCAACAAATCCGGAAATCGACGTCATAGGTGTTCTCAACTCATGAGAAACATCGGAAACAAAAGCTGATCGCATATTTTCAAGATTTTGGATGCTCTCTGCCATAACATTAACATTGGCGGCAAGCTCGCCCATTTCATTGTCGGAATTATATTCAACTCTCTTGTTGAAATCTCCTTTTGAAAACTCTTTAATTGCAACATTGATTTTGTGAAGAGGCGATGTTATATTTCTTGAAAATAAAAACAAGAAAACTGCCATAAAAAACAATGCAGCAACTTCCATCACCAGAATCTCAAGCAGTATATCCACATATTTTGAAGATACACTCGGAAGTGTAGCAGTACAAAAAACGATCATTGCCTCACTTCCGTCGGAACTTTCTAAAGTTTCGCCATATGTCATTGTTTTCGTGCCATATATACCATCAAATATTCCGATTGATTTTATAAACTGTCGACCTCCGATATTTGATACAGCTTTCTTTACATATGGTCTTATTTCAGACGGACTCAAACCGGAATCATACCATACAAGCTGTCCATCTTTTTTACATATAATAAATCGATATTTTGTAAATCCGGTAAATTGATTCATTGATGCATCAAACATCATTTGCATTTTTCTTGTGCTGAAATCAAGAGACAATTTGGCGATAGGCTTAACATTATCAACGCACATATTCATGTCATCAAATGCCTGGGACTCAATATTGGATTTTACATTGTAAAAAAATACAACTGTCAGTATTGCCATAGATAAAAGCATAACAACAAGAGAACCTGCTATCATACTTTTTATGACACTTTTACCCATTTACTTCACCTCAAATTTGTATCCTACACCCCAAACAGTTTTAAGTGACCAATTTGATGAAACTCCATCTATTTTCTCTCGGAGTCGTTTTACATGTACGTCTACAGTTCTTGAATCACCATAATAGTTGTATCCCCAAACCTCGTTGAGCAACTGATCTCTGGTATATACCCTGTTCGGATGCGAGCAAAGGAAATTCAAAAGTTCGAGTTCTTTCGGTGGAATATCCACATCAGAGTTGTTAACTTTAAATTCATATGTGTTTATATTAATATACAGATTTTCAAAATTCAACGCAGAATCAGGTTCATCTGTTTTTCCGGTTCTCCTTAATATTGCCTTTATACGCGCAATAAGTTCCTTCGGCTCAAAAGGTTTAACTATATAATCATCCGCCCCCATTTCAAGACCAAGAATCTTATCAATCGTTTCACCTTTTGCCGTCAGCATTATTATCGGAATATCGCTGCTTTTTCTTATTAATTTAAGAAGCTCCATACCATCAATTACAGGCATCATAATATCAAGAATTGCAGCGGAGAATGTTCCGGTATCAACTGCATTCAGGGCATCTCTGCCATTATAGACACAAAATGCGCTATATCCTTCTTTTTCAAGATACAGCCTTATTAATTCACATATGTTTTTATCATCATCTGCTATAAGAATACAATTATTTGAATTCATACAAACACCGTCCGTTTACTTTATAAGTCTCTCCATCAACTTATAACCTTCCTTGACTACCAATCCGGTAGATTCTGCTGTTTTTTCGGTAAACACATCAATTCCGCTTATCACTTCTTTTGTACTGTCATATATCAGATATGGTACAGCATCCCTTGTATGTGTCCTTAAACAAAGTGGTGTTGGATGATCCGGAAGAATCATCATTCTAAAATCAATTTTTCTGTTTGTAAGTTCATCAACCAAATAACCTACAACTTTTTCATCAATAAGCTCTATTGATCTGACTTTATTTTCGACTTCATGTCGGTGTCCACACTCATCCGGAGCCTCCATATGTACAAAAACATAATCACTATCCCCCATAAGTTCATCAAGACATGCTTTTGCTTTTCCATCAAAGTTTGTATGTATATTTCCTGTTGCACCTTCTACATCTATTGATTTGAGATTGGCACATATTCCAATTCCTTTAATAAGGTCAACAGCAGAAATAACACTACCTTTCAAACCGTGAAGTGATTCAAAACTTTCAAGTGCAGGTTTTCTTCCCTCTCCCCAAATCCATATGGTATTTGCTTTTTTGAGTCCTCTTTTTGCTCTTTCAACATTTATCGGATGATTATTTAAAATCTCATAGCTTTTCTTCATCATGTCATAAAGAGGTTTTTCATTTTCACCGCCAACAAGATAGTCACCTATTCGCTTTTCCAAAATGTCATGAGGAGGTGTCAAAGAAAATTTATCAGGACCATTGTCCCACACAAGAGCGTGTCTGTAACTTACACCCGGATAAAACGCAAACACATCACTTCCAAATGCATCCTGAACAGCATCAATAAGAACTTTCGCTTCCTCGGTTGTGATTTCGTCTGCACTATGATCGGTTATGATTTTATCCTCATAGTTTTCTTCATCCTCTGTTACATTAACAACGTTACATCTGAATACCATATCTGTGGGTTTTATATCAATTCCTATGCTCACAGCCTCAAGAGGTGAACGACCGGTATAGAATTTCTGAGGGTCATATCCCATGGCAGAAAGGTTTGCAACATCACTTCCCGGTGAAAGATTATCCGGGACATTATAACTCACACCAACCTCCGATAATCTGCAGAGTCTGTCCATATTTGGCTTTTTGGCAACTTCCATTGGTGTTTTTCCGGAAAGTTCATCCACAGGATAATCTGCCATTCCATCAGCAAGAACTACAACGTATTTCATTGAACTCATTTCCTTTCAAATATTTATATATATATTATGCAACATATTTTCAAAAAAATCTACCCCTATTTTATATTTTTGTACATATTAATTTATTTATTGTAAAAAACTATATTAAAATGCAAAATTACTTGCAAAAAAATGATATTTATAATATAATAACGAGGTAAACATATACAGAAAGGTATGATAAAAATGATACTTGTTACCGGTGGTGCCGGATTTATAGGTAGTCACACAAGCGTTGAATTACTTGATGCCGGTTATGAAATTGCAATTATTGATAATTTTTGTAATTCACGGCCTGAAGTATTGGATAAAATCCGTACAATTTCAAAAAAGGATTTTAAATTCTATGAAGCAGATCTTCTTTGCAGAGAAAAAGTTGAACAAATTTTTGAAGAAAACAAAATTGATGCAGTAATACATTTTGCAGGCCTAAAAGCAGTTGGCGAATCGGTAAGTATGCCTTTGGAGTACTACCACAACAACATAACCAGCACTCTTATACTTTGTGAAACAATGAAAAAATACGGATGTAAAAACATTGTATTTTCTTCTTCCGCAACAGTATACGGAGATCCCGCATCTGTTCCGATCAAAGAAGATTTTCCCCTCAGCACAACAAATCCATATGGTGCAACAAAACATATGATAGAAAGAATACTTACAGACCTTTATGTGTCTGATAACGAATGGAGTATTGCATTACTTAGATACTTCAATCCCATAGGTGCCCATAAAAGCGGTCTCATTGGCGAAAATCCAAACGGCATCCCCAACAACCTTGTTCCATATATTGCAAGAGTTGCTAACGGTCAACTTGAATGCTTGAGTGTATTCGGAAATGACTACGATACTCACGACGGAACAGGAGTGAGAGACTATATTCACGTTGTAGATTTAAGCCTTGGACATATTAAGGCAGTAGAGAAAGTGATTTCATCAACAGGCGTTGAGGCATATAACCTTGGTACAGGTACCGGATATAGTGTTCTTGATGTTGTAAAAGCATATGAAAAAGCCAGCGGCAAAACTGTTAATTACAAAATTGTAGACAGACGCCCCGGTGATATCGCCAAGTGTTTTGCAGATCCCGAAAAATCAAAACGTGAACTCGGCTGGGAAGCCAAATATGATTTGGAAAGAATGTGTTGCGACAGTTGGCGTTTCACAGTAAATAGTTCCCAATCATAATCATTAAAATTTTATAAAAAACCACAAAATTCTGCTTTTATTATTATAGCATAGAATTTTGTGGTTTTTTGATTATATAAAGGTCAAAAGCTACCACACCAAGTTTAGCTTAATGTGGCAGCTTTTTCACAATTTGTTTTCGTTATTCAAATTCTATAATCAACATGATTATTTTACTACCGCTTTTACGGTTGTAAGAGGTTTTAATGTGTTTGTACTATCTACAATCATAACCTTGTACGATGATGCCCCTGTTGTGTCGAGAGGATTTGAAACAAAATCGCATCCGCCATTTGCTATTGTTACTGTTTTTAAAGAAACACCAACAAGTGAGTCATTGATATATGAAGCAACAACCACACCTGCCACAACATCTGCACCTGTAGCATTTTCAATTCTCATAGAAAGTGTTGCATCACTATCATTACCGCTCCATGAAGCACCTGTTGCTACTGCACCCAATTCAGGTTTAACCAATACTCCATATGCTTCAATTTCATTCAACTGATATTGTGATTCTGCATTTCTTATGGGTTTTCCGCCGGCAAATGATATAACAATTTTATCTCCGGTATATGCTTTATCAAATGAAAGCTCATTTTTAACAACTTCACCGTCATATCCACTCTTTAATGTTGCGCCTGAAATTGCTACCTGGAGATTGTCACCTGTACCAACCTTTACTGTGATATTATCTGAACAGTTACCCCAGTCATTGAGATATCTTTCGAAAATATTGACACTTGAAATCGAGTATGTGTCAAGAAGTTCAATAGTGATGTCGAGAGGTTTACTTACACTTCCGTCATCATCCCAGCCTGTACCCTTTTCGGATTTATAATAACGGCTTGTTGTATCATCAATAAGAGATGATACGGGATGTTCATCTTCGTTTCTTGTCTGGATGGATGTTGCAATAGATTTCACTCCAGCAGGAAGAATGTCTTCGGGTAATACAACATCAGTAACAACCTCACCAAATGCTTCGAGTTCCCATATCTGATACTGTGACTGACCACCTGTACGAGCGGTTTTTCCACCTTTTAAAGTAACAACAATTTTGTTGCCGGTATATGCTTTGTCAAATACAAATGCTGTCTCTAAACAACCATTATCACCGGAAACATTAAGTTTTCCACCGGATATAGCAGTTGTTAACTGTTCATTATCTCCTATCTGAATTGTAACATCATCTGTACTTACGCCATAGTCTACAAGGTAGTTTTCATA
>JAZONV010000044.1:0-10672 GCA_045654685.1 Clostridia bacterium
AATTTCGTTTACAGTTACAATATTGTTGTTATTATCATAGGTATATGAATATTCAGATAGAATTTCATTACCTTTTGAGTTGGTAAGAGAGGTGAGTCTCGAAAGTCCGTCATATTCATATTCGGTTTTTAATATAGAACCGTCTGTCAGAGGAGGATATGTGACCTTTTTTATTTTTCCGTCATCATAATATTCATATCTTACGCTGTTATTTTCAGTAGTGTTCTTTATATTGTTGCCATCAATCTGAACTTTTGTTAGTCTGCTTTTATCATATTCATAGTGTGTACTCAATCCGAAACCTACACCATAATATGAATTTAATGTGGCACACATAACTTTTGTAACGTTGCCCGACATATCATATGCATATTGAATAAGAGGATTAAGTTTTACATTAGCATAGCCTGTGGGGCATGAATACTCTGTTTCTGACTGTAGAATTCTTCCGAGGTATGAATATATATACTGTGTTTGCTGAAAATCATCAATATTATATTGGTTGGTTTCCCTGTTGATGCTCCCTGACAAACGGAAAACCGCATTGGGGCTGTGAGGTCCCAATACTTTGCTGATGTTAATTGTGACTCTTCCGCCTGAAACAACTTTTGTATGCATATCTAAAGTTCCCGATTCATTGTACTCATTCATAGTTATACGGTTATCTTTATCAGTAATACGGACAAGTTCACCTTTGGTATTATATTGATATTTCATACTGTTTCCGGCATTATCTGTATCCAAAAGCAAACATCCGCCGCCGTCATATTGTCTCTGAAAGAGAATATTTTCTATGCCGTCCTGACCTTTAATTGTTTGTTTTTTGATATTTCCAAAATTGTCATATATATTTGTGATAATTTCATCATTGGCATTTTTGGAAGATATCAGCCTGTTTCTTTTATCATAAACATTACTTACAGTATAACCGTCTGAATTGAGATTGCCGTTGGCATCAATAATTCCTGTTATATTATCTGTGTTGTCATAATAATATTTTATTTCCGTAAAAGAATCAGGATATGACATATAGCCTTTTTCTGTCCGGACTCTTCCCCAACGGTCATACTCATACTCTGTTATATTTTCTTTTGACAGAGTATTTGATGAGGGAACAAAATAGTTCTTTGACTTAAATCCAACACCATTACCTGTTATATTATATTCCATTATATGTTCATTGTCAAATTCATCAATAGTTTTAACAAGGCGGTTCATTCCATCATATTGATATGTGACTGTGTTTCCTGCAGGGTCTGTTTCTGATACTGTACCAAGAGCAGTATCAGAATCATATTCAGTCACAAGTGTTGTCACACGGTTTGACGATGCATCGTTAACAGATAAAACATCTCCGGTTACATTTCTGATAATTTCTCCCGTACCGAGATATGTTTCTTCGTTATATTCATAATGTAATACATAATCAGAAATATTACTGCCATCCGGCATATATCCTGAATCCCAGTCTGTTATATCGTAGTATATCATTTCAGACCTTACAATCCATATTCCCTTCAAAAGACCGGAGGATTCATCACCATATGGTTCGTATGCATTAAAATATTCCGTATTTTTGACAGGCTGTACAATGATATCTTTTTCATCATAATCTGAATATGCGATATATTCAGGATATCGTGTTTCAATTACTCTTCCATGGTCGTCATATTCATAACATGTTACATTGCCATCATTATCTGTTGAGGTTTTTACTTTTCCCAAAAGCATATCATAGGTATATGTGGTTGTGTTTTCCCTTGATTCATCACCTACAAATATTTTTTCTGTTACGGATGACGGAAAAGCATATGCCGTTTCATCGGTATATACTTCCTCCGTAACATATGTTCCGAGATCATTTGTTTGAGTTGATATAATTTTTGAAACATGTCCGTCTGTATACTCATATGTATAATTTGTAACCGTTCCGTCAGGTGCAGTATATGACATCAGCCTCAAATCAGAATCATATGTATATCTTTCCGTACATTTTTTGTTGTTATTCTGATACCAGGAATGAGTGAGTAAAAAACCCGTGTTATCATCATAGGTATACATATCAGCATATTTTTCCCTTGCTTCTGTTATGACTGTGTTATAATCAACCTCTTTTGTGACCATCAGAGGCTTGCCATAGGTTTTATTTGCATATGTGCTCATTTCGTTATATGCATAGGAATCATATGTGTATCCGGATTCATTACTGTATGTGATTTTAATCAGTTCAGGTTGTTTATATGAAAAACTTTCCACATAATTTCTGATATGGAGATTGTCTCCTACAGGATTATTATATTCTTCCTCCTGAATAACCAGTAAAACCGCGTCATCCTTTTTTCGGAATGTACGTGTAAATGATGAGTTTTCTCTTATTTCTTTGGTTTTGGTTACGTATTCATCCTCTTCTATATCATCTATAGAGAAATATAATCCATATCCTGTGTAATCATCAAAATATTTATATTCAATTACGTTTTTCTCGTCATATGTTATTATATCATCTTCATCCTCGTCTGCCGCAGGATTAAAGATCAGAGGATAATCTTTTCTTTCGCAAACTCTGTAGGCCTGGCTTATGCCACTATGTCCGAGATTCCTTTCACATATTTCATAATCATAGCAAGTGACCGATGCAGGTCTGATTATGTATCCAAGCAAATATACAAGATTGGATGAATATCCTCCGGTTTTATATACAAAGTCTGAATCAAAAGTCTTATCCGAATATGAAAATTTAATATTTTGGAAATATGTTCTCACTCCGTTTTGTTCCACCGGAAAATAAAATGTTTCTTCTCCCATAGTATTTATAACACTTGTAAGTACCGGTTCTGCAGATATAAAATCTCCTTCAACTACATACTCATTTCCTGAATTGTCTTTTATGTGTTTTACTTCTTTTATGTCGTCCACCAATGTCTTTTCATACTTTAATTCAAGAGATTTTTCGGACTCAAAGGGGGATGTTACTGTTATGGTTATATATTCCATTTCAGAGTCTTTTGTGTAATTAAAAGTACATACTCTTCCTACAGTATCTATGATTGATGAAATAATCGGCATAGAGGAAGCACCATAAAAATCTTTGCGGGTATAGTTGAATTGAATTTTGTTTCCGTAAATATCCATTATTGTGCGAATTTCACCGTGCGGGCCAAAATAATACTTTGTTCCGTCAGATTCTTCCACAATATAATCTATTCTTGCACTGCTACCTATATTGTTCATGGGAAATCCGGCAAATTCAAAACTAATATCTCCGCCCACATAGTTTTCAAACCAATAGTTGTTGTCGTCAAATCCCACTTCCATTACACTGCCTTTTCCATTGTGATAATATAAGGCAGAAGGCGTTTCATATACGTCCATATAATCTTCTTTGATTACTTGCACGGACGGGAAACACCATGACCATCCCACACCCAGATTGTTTCTCATCTGTTGATATCCGACAGATGTATGTTCAGATGTATAGTGATAATCAAGACTTACAACATCACCGTCATTGGCAGGAATACAATTTGCTGTATATATGTAACGTCCGTTGCAGTTATCTCTTGATTCGATTTCATTTACACGAATCAGAGCATCATCATAAGAGTTATACGGATAATAATAGATACTTGACTGCTCTGTTTCAATGTCATAAATATCCTCTTTCACTATATAATCACCGTCATTTAATCGGATTGTTCTTGGAGTTGTGACAAGTTTTACCGACTCATTATATACCTGAGCCTCAGCGAGACTATAGTACCTTGACAAGTTAAGATCAAGACCATCCACACCCGGTAAAATCAAATCTGTTTCCGTAACAATCAGATTCCCTGTCATTGGATCAATATATTCATCACCTATATTGTCACCAATCATATTGGTTTTCCATACTTGATTACTGAGTGCAAAAGCATCATAACTATTAATTTGAGACATATGGTATGCCGAGTCAACAGGCAAAGCCGAGCCGGTTTTTGGAGATAATGAAATACTGTTTATTTCTTCCTCGTTCCGATTCAGAATATTTTCTGCCAATTCAGGAGGTATGATATTATCACCATTATAAATATCCAAAGCATCGGTAGGGAGTATATCCATTTTGAGAGTAACATCATCGCGCATTTGATAGGACTCCCTCTCATTTCCTGATATATTAATTCTTATATCGTCACTTATGTTTTCCAAATTGTAATCATCATTATTAATATATGGTAATTCGTTATCGATTTCAAAAGGAACTGTTTCAAATGTTTCTGTAACCGGAAATACAAATGTGACATTGGATGCAGATGCAATTCCGCCAATTAATGAAAGTACCAAAAATACAGATATTATTCTTTTACACATAAAATCCCCCTCACTTTCTGATAGTCTTAGAAATCACATTGCCCATATTATCATATGTAAATATCAGTGAAGCACCGTTCGATTTATCAACTTGTATAAGTCTGTTGTTTTCATCATAATAATATGTGTTGACTCCCGAATTTTGAGAAAAATCTACGGAAGCCTTCAATGGCATAATCTTTGAAAGAGAGTTCCAAACCATTAATTTTCCGTTGTTTTCTTTTTCGGCGTCAAATTCATATGAGAACTCTAAATGGGTTGTTTGATTCACTTCAATATCTGCCTTGTAAATTTTTACGGTGTAAAGTTTTCCATCCAATGTATATGTTGACAATAAAACAATTACGCTTTCGTTTGTCTCGCCTGTATTAGTAAAACTAAACGTACATTCCATACAGGAGTTATCTATAATTCTTATACCTCTTTCCGACACATTAACACCGTTAATCCTCACCTCGGATTCTATTGACAAGTCCGAAGCAAAGCATTGTGTATACATGGATATTAACATCAATAACAAAGTTAGGAATGATATATATATGAATTTAATTATTTTCATAAAACTATGTCTCCTTTGCTGACAAATATTTTTAAGACACAAAAAAGGCAAAGATTATCCCTGCAAAACTTGCAAGAATTTATCTTTGCCATAAATAAACGGGTTCATCCATAGATGTGCCTCCTATTCACTTGTCCGGGGTGTCCATAGTTTCTGATGTGCTTTTATTATAACATATGGGCGCTCTAATTGCAACAAAAAATACATATATGTCTGTCATCTCGCAACACAAAGTATACTTGTCCCCGGAAACTTTACAAGAAATTAATTGATTTTATTCTTTTATTGTGATATAATCTTTTTTAATGATTTATAACGAAAGCAGGTTTTATAATGGCTAAATTTATCACAAAAGAATCAAGACCGGGACCCGGCATTTCAAAAGACGCTCCTGAAAAAAGACGTTTTTTCTTGTTTTTTGAAGTTCTTGGCGCAAAATTCGGAAAACTCATTAAGCTTAATTTCACATATATATTAACGCTTATCCCCTTGCTGTTCGGTCTGTATTTTTCTGTCAGCATAAACACCGCAAACTTTGGAAAAGAACCCCTTTTCCAGATAAATCCCGATTATATAAGCATTATTGTCCTCATTGCATCTGTTTTTGTGACAGGCCCTGCCACTGCAGGTTTTGTGTATGTTTTAAGAAATATGCAAAGAAGAGAACACGCGTGGGTATGGAGTGACTTCTGGGCACAGTATAAAAGAAATTTCAAGCAAGGCTCCGCTATGGCTGCCATTGACCTTATCGGTTACACACTTCTTTATGTTGCATTCAATTTCTATATGTTCATAATGCCACAGGATATGCCTCAATTAGGAAATATGATGCCCTATCTTGCATCGGGAGTTGTTTCACTAATTACCGTAGTATTCACCTGGGCACACTTCTACATCTATACAATGATGGTAACATTTGAACTGAAACTTTCAAAAATACTTAAAAACTCTTTTATATTTGCTCTCGGAAAAATGCCCCTTAATATTTTTATAACTGTTATTATTGGTGCAATACTTTGGGGTTGTCTGTATATACTTGTGTACTCAACTCTTGCAGTTGCTCTTATATTCGGCGTAATTCTCGTGTCACTTATCGGATTTATTATAGTATTTTCAACATATTCCACCATCGACAAATTGATGCTCAAAAGAGTCATTGATGAGAAAAAAAGAGTTTTGAAATATTAATTTTCTGGAGGAACTTCACACATGAAAGAAGTTACAATATATACCGACGGTGCCTGCAGCGGGAATCCCGGAAAAGGCGGTTTCGGTGTGATCCTTTCCTACATGGGACAATTCAAGGAAATCAGCAAAGGCTTTGAGTGTACCACCAACAACCGCATGGAACTTCTTGCGGCAATTGAGGGATTGTCGGCACTAAAAGAACCTTGCAAAGTTAAACTTTGGAGTGATTCAAAATATCTTATTGATGCAGTTAACAAAAACTGGATTGATTCATGGCAGAAAAAAGGATGGGTCAATTCAAAAAAAGAAAAGGTTAAAAACCGCGAACTTTTTGAAAGACTCATCGAACTTATGAACATTCATGACATTGAGTTTTGCTGGGTCAAGGGTCACGACGGAAATCCTCAAAATGAAAGATGTGATTTTTTAGCCACAAGTGCGGCAAAGGGAGAAAATCTTTTGGAAGATACGGAATATATAAAAAACAAAGAATAAACAGTATAAATTCTGCATTTTAAAGGGTGCGTAAAACAATTCCTTCGAATTATTTTACACACCCTTGATTTTTATCTATTCAACATATTCAAATCTTTTATATTCTTTTCCGTCTTTTACGACAATTTCCTCCCACATAGAAAGAGGTCGTACCCAGATTCCTCCGTCACCGTAAAGAGCCTTATACACAACCATTTCCTCAAGAGTTTCGCTGTGTCGGGCTATACCTATGACTTCATATTCATTACCTTTATAGTGTTTATATTTTCCAAGTTTTATCATTGTCATCTGTTCACATATACCCTCGGAACTCTTTTGCCGATTCCGCATATTATTTCATAATTTATGGTCATGGCATGATGAGCTATTTCATCTGCGCCAATGTAACTGTTTCCGTCTCTGCCCATCAGAGTGACGGTATCTTCTATGCTGACATCCGGAATATGGGTTACATCAACCATAAACTGATCCATGCAGATTCTTCCAACAATCGGTGCATATTCACCTCTTATAATAACCCTTCCCTTATCAGAAAGAAGTCTCGGATATCCGTCTGCATATCCAACGGGAACTGTGGCAATTATTCTGTCTTTATCGGATACGTTTGTCTGACCATAGCTTATTCCGCATCCGGCTTTCACTTCTTTTACAAAGCTGACATGTGATTTTAGTTCCATCGCCGGTTTCAGATCAAGTGCTTCTTTGTTGACTTCATCAGATGGATAAAGTCCGTATGTAATAATTCCGGGTCTTATGAGATTGCCTGCCATTTGAGGCATATCCATAATAGCCGCGCTGTTACATATGTGCTTACATGGAATTTTGATTCCATCATTTTCAAGTTCATCGCAAAAGTTTTTGAATCTTTCCCATTGAACCTCTGCAAAGACTTTGTCTGCATAATCTGCCGTTGCAAAATGGGAAAAAATGCCCGAAACTTCAATTCCCTCATAGGACATAATCTTTTTTATAAGCTCAATTCCGCTTTTGTCACATTTCATGCCGATTCGGTTCATACCCGTATCAATAGCAAGATGAGTGTGGGCAAGTTTATTCATATTCCGTGCCGCATCAGACAAAAGCTTTGCCATTTCCTCTGTATATATGGGAATTATAACATCATTTGCCAAGGCTTCCTCATAGCGTGCAGAAGGAAGTGTTCCAAGTATCATTATTGGCTTTGTTATTCCTGCAAATCTAAGTTCTCTTGCTTCTTCTATAACAGCTACAGCAAAAGAATCGGCAATTTTGTCAAGAACCTGTGCAGCCTGAACGGCACCATGACCGTAGCCATCTGCTTTTATGACCGGCATGATATGCACATTTTCACCGAATTTTTCTTTAATTTGTGAAATGTTGTGATATATGTTACCGAGATTTATTACGGCACATATACGGTGATAACTTTTCATAAACTGCTCACTGCCTTTTCATATTATAAAGATATTCCCCACCAGGAAGATGCATTACATTGACCATCTGCATTGTCACCTATGGCTATGACTGTTCCGTCTGCCAAAAGTGCTGTTGTATAATGGAATCCACCTGCAGATACAGCCACCACATTTGAAAATCCCGAAACATTACATTCTCCGAATTTGTTTGACCCTGTAGCAACCACGGTTCCGTCAGCTTTCAGGCCTACTGTGTGCCACAATCCTGCAGAAATCTGTACAATGTCTTTCCATGAAGAAATATTACGTTGACCGGAGTCATTATTTCCTGTAGAAACTACTGTTCCATCAGATTTTAAACCTACTGTATACCAGTCACCGGCACTTATCTGAATTATATCTGTCCATCCCGAAACGTTGCATTGACCATACTTATTGTCGCCAATTGCCACTACTGTTCCGTCTTTTTTCAGAGCAACAGAATGTCTTGCGCCTGCACCTATCTGGAAAACATTTGTCCATCCCGATACATTGCATTGACCATAATCATTGTTGCCTGTTGCAACACAAGTCCCCTGACTTGTCATTGCAAGAGTATGCTCGCTTCCCGCTTTTGCATCTGCTATGCCATTCCAGGTTGAAACATTACATTGACCCTTTGAGTTTGAACCGGAAGCAAGAACAGTTCCATCAAATTTTAGCCCTATAGAATGAAGTCCTCTGCCCGACACACTAATAATTTCCGTCCAATCGGATGTGTTGCACTTGCCGGATTTGTTATTCCCTGTCGAAAGTACAGACCCATCTTTTCTCAATCCCAAGGTGTGGTCATAACCGGCACTTATATATCTTGCCAAAGTTGCAGAAAGCATTGTCATCTGATATCTTGAATCACCATATTTGTCAGCTTTTCTGAATTCTTTGTATGCATCAAAATAATTTCCGGCAGAAAAATTGCTGACAGCAGAAAAATATATGGATTCTTTATCTTTGTTTTGAGAAGGATTATCACTTGTTTTCACATCTGATTTTTCCTGAACCGTCTTTTTGGGAGAAGCTGAAGTCTTCTTTTCACGTTCTGTTTTCGCAGGTGATTTTACCGGATTTGCCTCCGCCTGCCCCGCTGTCTCTATATCTGTTTCAGCACTTGAGTGCACAGATAAGGACGAGTCAGCGGATGAATCAACCAATGAGTCAACTGATGAATCCATCTGCAAGACATCTTCCGGCATATCGTGAGTTGGTTCTGCTGAAGAAAACTCCATATCATATTTTGTGTTTGGTATTTCTTTTCTGTTGCCCGGAAGGTATATATATGTATAGACAACATATAAAATAGCGGCAACTACCAAAATCGCAAGAAGCACAGGGAGAATATTTTTTCTCGATTTTTTGTTTTTGGATTTTTTGTTTTTTGTTTTTTTATTTTTGGATTTTTTCTTCGGATTTGTAATTTCTTTAATTTCGGAGTCTGTTTCCGCAACAATTCCAACATCGGACTTGTCATCTTCATCGGACGTCTGATTTTCATCTTCGTTCTGATTCATTTCTTCCTCTTGGACTTCAACATCATTGTCTTCCACAATATCTTCATTTTCAGTTTGTCCATCGGAGTCTTTGCCTTCTGCTGTCATATCCTCTGTCGCAGGGGGGACTTCAACATTGTTCTGAACAACTTCTTCTGCATCGGGCAAGTTGTCTGAATCTTCTTCGCAGATATCATCAGGTTGTATCTCTTCTTCGGGTGTCATTGGATTATGTATGGAATCTTCTGTAATTTCATGTTCTTGAGAGGCTTCATCATTTACAGAATCAAGCTCACGTTGTTCAATTACCGATGCAAGATATTCTTCATATTCCTTCTCGCCAATCCAACAGTTTTGAGACGAATCCTTTCCACATGACTTGCACACATCACCGGAATATGGAGCAGAGCAAGAAAAACACAGCTTGCCTTCACCACACCAGAGACACCTGTGAGCATTGTCTATATTCTCTTTTTGACATATAGGGCAAATCCACATAACAAAAGCCCTCCTTTTTATATATTACAAAACTGAATAATTTATGTTATACCACTTCATTAAAACATAATTCTATCCTTATACCATATGGTAACATCTTCATTTTTTTATTGCAAGAATATCCGCTGTCTTGTAATAATAATGTAATGACATAAATTGTAGTTTGTCGGGGACGTAAAAAAAGTCCAGACCGCAAAAAGGCAATAATATAAATTTTAAAAAAGTGATAATATACTTCATAATTTGAAGTGATTTCAAATAGGATGAAAAATATCTTTTTAAGATATTTTTCTCAGGATTTTTGCCTTTTTGCTCTTGCCAAACCTCACCCTCGACGTACCCTTGTACGCCTTCGGGTTACCATGCCGAAGGCATTCGGTTTGACAATTCTGAATCATTTTTTCCTGCCCCCGAGTGAGAGTAAAAATTGCGAGCAATTTTTACTCTCACCATTTTCGGCTCGTTGTTAAACAGAGCGATAAATTGGAGTTTATCGTTCTAATTATGATGAACAAAACACTGTAGCGAAAGCCCTCCTTGCCTAAAGGAGGGTGGCACGCGTCAGCGTGACGGGAGGATTCATTTTATAACTCAAACACTTATAAATACTGCATTTGTGCACATTCAAATCCCTCCACCAAACTATCGTTTGGTCCCCCTCCCTT
>JAZONV010000045.1:0-18075 GCA_045654685.1 Clostridia bacterium
AACATTACACCGTCAATGTCAAGAAAGGGCAACCCATATGACAACGCTTTAGCAGAAAATTTCTTTTCTATTCTCAAAACAGAGTGTATTTATCGAACGAAACTGCAAACCTATGAGGAGGCACGCCTTCTCATAGGTGAACACATCCATTTTTACAACAATGAAAGAATACAACTAAAAACAAAACTGACACCACAAGAAATGCGATGTCAGTATGTTGCTTAAAAGTTAATATTTGCTACCATAGGGGTTCTTTTTGTGCTGTCTGCACAAACTGGTGCAGTTCAATAACGGGGGGATATTTATTGTAAACAAACACTTAAGCGAAAGCCTTCGCCTTTAGGAGAAGGGGGACCGCGTAAGCGGTGGATGAGGTGTAAGTGATGCCCCATGAGCACATTGTGCGATTGGCAGGCAGAACTTTTTTCCATCACATTATATGGAAATATTTGAACTCATTATTAGCAAGACACCTCACCACCGCCTGATGGCGGAGCCTTTCCTCCAAGGAGAAGCCTTTCGCATTAACGTTTTTTCATGATTGACAAGAAATTTTCAATTCATACTATGCAATTAAAGACACAGCCATTTTATTACTATAACAACATTACAGTTCTGTAATAACACCGTCAATATCTTTACTTGTTGTTATGTTATACATAAATTTCTTTCCGATTTTACTTTCGTCACACAAAAAATAGCTTCTGGCAGAATTTTTAAGCATTGCCTTTTTAATTACCGCCTCTTCAATTGACGAATCGGTAATTACACCATCGTCGGTAATACCCCTGCTTGAAAAAAAGAAAATATCAGCATTTATGTTTGAGATAAAATTTTCCGCTTCATTCCCCACATAGGCAATGGAATGAAGTAACATAAGTCCCCCCGTACAATAATTCTTTATTTTTCGTTCCGCTAATTTAATGGATGTTTTGGGACTGTTGGTGATGACTATTATGTCTTTAAATTTTTCAAGATGAGGCACGAGATATGAAACTGTGGAAGATGCATCCATAAATATTACATCGCTGTTATGTATGAGTTTTGATGCTTTTTCCGCTATTATTTTTTTGGACATATTGTTTTGTTCTTCACGAAATGCCAGAGACACCTGATTGTCTGCAATTTTATGCAAAATTACGCCGCCGTGGGTTCTTAAAACCTTGCCCTCATTTTCGAGTTTTGTCAAATCTCTGCGAATTGTGGGCTGACTCACAAACAAAAGTTTAGAAAGTTCCCTCACACTAATGCTGTTTCTTTGAGATACATATTTTAAAATTTTCTCTTGCCTTTCAAGATCATACATCGTTCTATTCCTTTCTTTTGTTTTCGCTTGTGAACAAAAATGTGATTTATAATCAACATATACGCCGAATGTTGAACGTTTGTTTTCATTATTGTATCATATGTGCATAAAAAAGGAAAGGGGCTTTTTGAAATGAAAGTTGCTAATCTGCATAAAATCGGAGATTTAAGGTATGAAGATATTCCAATGCCCGAAGTGAAAGACGATGAAGTGCTGGTGAAAGTTGCAAGCTGCGGAATTTGCGGAAGCGACATTCCCAGAGTATTTAAAAAAGGAACATATCACTTCCCAACGGTCATCGGACATGAATTTTCAGGTGTTGTTGAAAAAGATGAAAAAGGACTTCTGACAGGTAAAAGGGTGGCGGTTTTTCCACTTCTCCCATGTTTTTCGTGCCCATCATGCAAGTCACAAAATTATGCCGCATGCGAAAACTATGACTATTACGGGTCTCGTCGTGATGGCGCAATGGCAGAGTATATTGCCGTAAAAAGATGGAATCTTGCAGAGCTCTGTGACAACATAAGTTTTGACGAAGGTGCCATGTGCGAGCCTGTTTCCGTGGCACGTCACGCCATAATGAAACTGAAAATCCAAAAAGGCGAAAATGTTCTGATATCAGGCGCAGGCCCCATAGGAATTATAGCAGGTCAATGGGCAAAATCTGTTGGTGCATCAAACGTCTACTATTTTGACATTGACCAACGAAAAACAGAGTTTGCAAAAAAGTTTGGATTTAGGGAATATTCAGAAGATGTGAAAATTGATTGTGTTATTGAGGGCACCGGACACAGCGATGCTCTGAAAAGATGTCTTGAGGCCATAAAACCTTTCGGAAAAATTGTTCTTATGGGAAATCCTGCAGGAGATATTTCTCTTTCTCAAAACACATACTGGCATATACTCCGCAAAGAACTAACGGTTCTTGGAACATGGAACTCATCCTACGGTGAAAAAATCAACGACTGGAAAGAAAGTATAAAAGCCATATCAGAGGGCGTTATCGACCTTAAACCTTTAATCACTCACAAGTTTCCTTTGAGCGAATGTAATGCCGCTTTAGAAATGATGAAAGACAACAAGGAATTTTACAACAAAGTTATGATTAATATGTAAAAACCAAAGGAGAAAACAAATGTTAAACAATAAAATTTCACCCTCTGTAATGTGTGCAGATTTTCTTGAACTGAAGAATGTACTTTCTGAATTTGAAAAACATAAAATTGAGTATTTACACGTGGATATTATGGACGGAAGCTTCGTTTCAAATTATACTTTAGGAACGGATTTTGTGAAAGCTTTGAAAAAAAAGAGCAAAATCCCCCTTGACATTCATCTGATGATTGAAAAACCCGAAGACAAACTTGCATGGTTTGACTTTGGAGAAAAAGACTATGTTTCAGTTCATGCCGAATCCACAAATCATCCGCAAAAAGCTCTTTCCTCCATCAGAGAAAGAGGCGCAAAGCCAATGGTTGCCATAAATCCCGCAACTCCCATATGCATGATTGAAAATGTTCTCCATGATATTGATGCAGTTTTGGTTATGACTGTAAATCCGGGATTTGCAGGTCAGAAACTGGTTCCGAGCACTCTTGGCAAAATTTCTCAATTAAGAAATTATCTTGACGAGAGAGGATTTTCTCATGTTGAAATCGAAGTTGACGGAAATGTGAGTTTTGAAAATGCAACACTCATGAAAAAATCCGGCGCAAACATTTTTGTGGGCGGAACATCAAGCGTTTTCCATAAAGACAATTCGATAGAAGAAAATATAAACATTTTGAGAAAAGCAATTTTATAATTCAATGCTGGTTTTCCAATAAAAATTTAACGTTTATATCGTGTTACTATGCTCTTGAATAATTATCTGAAAAATGATAACAGCATCACAATATATTTAAAGGAAAATTTTTTCTGTAGGAAAGAGGCGTATAACCCGTTCTCTTTTTGAATGTTCTTATGAAATAGTTATAGTCATTGAAACCCACCTTTTCACATATCTCGTAAACTGACAGTTGAGATGTGGTAGCCTGACAGAAATCATCCGAACCTGATTTTATAGGGAAAGACGAAGGAAGGCTGACGCCTTTCGAGGATGACAATCCAAAATAAACTTAAAAGAAAAAATCACCATACCCAAAGCAGGAATTATGGCGATTAGATTTTAAAAAGTCATCAACATCATCTGTTTTGCACAGTCTGCATGCGGAACTTGTATTAAATTTTTTGCTGTCACAAAAAACACACTTTATTTTTCCAAAGTCATCAACTTTCTCAAATAGATGCTATCAACAGTTTCAAAGAAAGTCTACAGAAATATTCTTCCATGGTCAGAAACAGACTGACCCTTATGAGAATCAGAAAATGTGTGACTTGGCCGCAAAAAATATCTGATACATATACAACACATCACACCGGGTCATAGGTTATATATGCTTCATAGCATGGGTTTCTCTCACCCAGTTTCTCATTGACAAACTGCAATATTTCCTCCCTTTCTCCCGAGAGGGAATCGGGAATATCCACATCAAATATAAGCTTTATCTTACAATCGGTTTTCTCAATCCTCAAATCGTGCATGGAAAGATTTTCACTATATTTTTTCAAAATATGCACTATGAGATTTTGAATTCCGATTGTTTCTTTATCATCGGTAACTATTGGGTCATGATGAATTACAAGATGCACATTCAAGGTGTCAAGACATTCTCTTTCAATGGCATCAATAAGATGGTGACAATCCATTGCACTTTCTTTGTGGTCAATTTCCACGTGAACGCTTGCAAAACAGTTTCCGGGGCCATAGTCATGAATCAAAAGGTCGTGAATTCCCAGAATCTTTTCGTTTCTTCCAACCACCTCTTCTATGTCTTTTCTCATTTCAGCACTTCCTGCCATACCCATGAGAGTGTCAATTGTTTCTTTGATAATTTGCATACCGCCCTTAAGAATGAAAAGCGAAACCAAAATGCCGCCAAAGCCGTCAAGTCTCCAACCGAAAACCCTTTCAAGAGAGAGGGCGGCAAGAACAAAGGATGTTGTGACAGCATCATAGACAGAATCCTTTGAAGCGGCAAAAAGAGCAGATGAAGAAATCTTTTTTGCAACGTTTTTATAATATCTGAAAAGGCACAGTTTTGTGACAATTGAAATCACAAGAACAACCAATGCAAGATTTGAAATCAGGGTTTTATCATCTGTAAATATCTTTCCAAGAGATGCTTTTACAAGTTCATATCCTGCAAAAAGGATGAACACGGCAACAATCATGGCAGAGATATATTCAAATCTGCCGTGACCATAGGGGTGATCAGAATCTGCAGGCTTTCTGGAAATTTTAAATCCTATCAGAGTTACAACAGAACTTGCACCGTCAAAAAAGTTGTTGATCCCGTCACACACAACAGATATTGCACCTGATATGATACCAAGAACAATTTTGAAAACGGACAAAAGAGCATTTATGACAACTCCCACAAGGGAAGTCTTTTCTCCAATATCAAATCTTGATGTGTTTTTTGAGTCACGTTCATTTGTGAATTTTCCTTTTGGCAAATCCATCAATTCCTTTCATCAATCTTTCAATCAAATCCCGAATTTTATCTTTCCCGATTCAATATCCTCTATAACTTTTGCTATTGCATCATTTTCATTTGAAACCGTAATATAGTCTGCCGCCTTCTTTGCATCTTCATTGGCATTTTCAACGGCAACTCCAACACCCGCCGCCTTTATCATTTCAACGTCATTGGTATAATCTCCCACACAAACTGTGTTTTTTATGTCAATACCAAGGTATTCACAAAGCATCTTAAGTGCTTTACCTTTATTGACATCCTTGGGAAGAATTTCAAAAAGAGTTTTTTCTGTGCGGACAAAATCAAACTTTTCTGCATTGGGACGGGATTTCACCATATCTTCAATCCGGTTCATCCTTTCCGGATCCATATCTCCAAAAACAACTTTTACCACGCCTTTTTCTATGTCATCAATGCATCCTTTGATATATTTTGCACCGGTTCTCTCGCGGTATCTTTCCATTGCTTCATTTTCACGGCAGAAATACATTGAATCCTCGCAGGTTACCTGATAGCCTATTGCATCAATATGTTCCTCGGCATATTTGACAATTTCCTTATATCCGTCTGCAAGATGTGTCACTCTCACATACTTTTCCTCATAGTGGTCATAAAGTCCTCCGCCGTTTGTGCATCCGTAGGGACAGTTGATTTTTATCTCGTCTGCAATTTTTCGGGTGGTTTGAGGAGCTCTTCCCGTCATAACGGTGAAATATCCACCTTCTGCCATAAAATATTCTATTTTCTTCTTCACTTCTTCCGATATGGATTTGTCATTTTTAAGAAGAGTGCCGTCAAGATCGGTGCATATTAAAATTCCGTCAAACTTTCCCATATTTTTCTCCTTTTTCAAACAATACCGATATATTCAAAAACAAATTTTCCTGTCAAAAAATTATTATATATCAGGGTTTTCCAAACAGTATCTTCCCGGATTCTATATCACAAATAACTTTTGCAATTGCACTTTCCTCATTGCTCACCGTCACATAATCCGCTGCCGCCTTTGCCTCCGGGCAGGCATTCGCAACTGCAATTCCAACCCCTGCTCTTTTAAGCATTTCAACGTCGTTGTTATAATCTCCCAAAGCAACTGTTCTCTCAATAGAAATGTTCATATGTTCTGCAAGTTTTTCAAGGGAAGTGGCTTTGCTTATGCCCTTTGGCAGGATTTCAAAAAGAGTTCTTTCCGAACGAACAAAAGAAAACTTATGTGCAAGAGGATGAGAGGTGCAAAGCTTTTCAATAAGGTTGATGTTTTCAGGGTTTTCATCTCCGAAAACTATCTTTGCCACAGCCCCCTCTATCTTATCAACACTTCGTCTTATATCCGGCGCTCCCGTAAGTAAACGAAAGCGTGCCATAGCAGAATTTTCCCTGCAAAAAATCACTTCGTCAAGAGTGTTTGCCTGATAGCCTATGTTCTCTATGTGCTCCTCGGCACATTTCACAAGGTGTACAAATTCCGGTGAAAGATTTGTGCTCCAAACATATTTTTCCCTTTCATAATCATAGAGTCCTCCGCCGTTTATGCATCCAAAGGGACAGTTTGGTTTTATCATATCAATAATTTTTTTGGTTGTTACAGGCATACGCCCGGTTACAAAACTGAATAATCCCCCATTGGCTTTAAAATATTCTATTGCTTCAAAATTTTCCTTTGAAACTGTTTTGTCTCCTCCAAGAAGTGTTCCGTCAAGGTCTGTGCATATTAAAATTCCGTCAAATTTTCCCATATCCCGCTCCTTTTGTTTGCCTCCTCAAGAAATGCGGCTTCGCCACCGCGCCTTTCGACGAACGTGAGAGGCAATCTCAAAAAATAATATGTCTGTTTCATTTTCAAGTTCCCTACAAGTGATTTCAGGGTTATTTATCTTTATATTATATCAATTTTTACATATTGTGTCAATTATCCGACATTTGCAATTGGCACAATGCTATTTGCCTGCCGGTCTCATCCGACTTTTAAAAAAGTTAGCTGCAACATATTTTCTGTGTGCAAAAAGCGACTGTAAACACTTCATATCGGTTTACAGTCGCTTTCTATTTTCATTTGAAATCAGTCAAGTTTAAATTTTTCACCACAGCCGTAGTTTTCATATACATAATCAATATCCTTATCTCCTCTTCCCGAGAGACATGCAAGGATAGAACCTGATTTATGCTCTTTTGCATATTTAATGGCAAAGGCAACAGCATGAGCACTTTCAATTGCAGGAATGATACCTTCATATCTTGAAAGAAGGAAGAAAGCTTCCATTGCTTCTTCATCTGTAACCGCATCATATTTTACTCTGCCCACATCTCTCAAATATGCATGTTCAGGACCAACACCCGGATAGTCAAGACCGCTGGCAATTGAATATACGGGAAGGGGTTCTCCGTTTTCATCCTGAAGAACATAGCTGTCAAAGCCATGGAGTCTGCCTTTTGTTCCGAACATCATTGTTGCGGCATGGTCACCAACTTTTGAACCTTTTCCAAGGGGTTCTATACCATAGATTTCAACGGGGTCTGCAAGGAAAGGAATGAACATTCCCAGGGAGTTTGAACCGCCTCCCACACATGCAGTAATTGCATCGGGCATAATTCCTGTCATTTCAAGGAACTGTTCTCTTGCTTCGATACCAATAACAGACTGGAAATCTCTCACCATTTTGGGGAAGGGATGAGGTCCGAGGCATGAACCGATACAGTAGATTGCGTTGTCATATTCATTGAGATATGCTTCAAATGCTGCATCAACAGCTTCCTTCAGAGTTTTGAGGCCGTGAGTTACGGGAATAACATTTGCACCGAGCATTTTCATACGGATAACATTGGGGTGCTGTTTTGCTATGTCAACTTCTCCCATATATACGTCGCATTCCATTCCGAAATATGCTGCAGCAGTTGCAATGGCAACACCGTGCTGACCTGCGCCTGTTTCTGCAATGAGTTTTTTCTTGCCCATATATTTTGCCAAAAGGCCTTCGCCCATGCAATGGTTAAGTTTGTGTGCACCTGTGTGGTTAAGGTCTTCTCTTTTAAGATATATCTGACAATTGCCGAAAAGCTTTGAAAGTCTTTCGCAATGATATACCGGTGTGGGTCTTCCCTGAAATTCTTTTCTGATTCTTCTGAGTTCATTTATGAACTGTGCACTATGGCAAATTGCCTCATAGGCATCATCTGCTTCTTTAAATGCAGGGATAAGAGCTTCGGGCAGATATGCTCCGCCGTGGTCTCCAAAATATCCGTCCTCTGTGGGAAAGTTTTTCAAATAGGTTTCAAAATCTCTGAAATTATTCATTTTTAATTCCTCCTGTTTCTGATTTTATATCACGGGATGGTATTATATTTGCATATTTTCCAAGGCATACTTTCGAAAATAAAAGAACCCTTGAACTGCCAAAAGACAATCCAAGGGCGAAATTACAAAATTCGCGGTGCCACCTTGTTTTTTTCTCTGTGAGATACCATCATATCCCCGACACATAACGCATGTCTTACGTCGGCGCATTTGACGCCGCCCTCGGCAGTCCATATTACTCAGGGGCTTTTGCGGAACTCACACCATAATCCGCTCGCTTAGAAAAACCTTGTCTGACTTTTTTCTGCCTCATTGGTTTGGTGATATTCATTTTTTATAATTATAGCACCGTAAAACAAATATGTCAACAACTAAATATCATATACACTCAAAAAGCCAAAGTGTTTCGTTTTCCCTATTCTTATTATCTTCCATGGGATGAACACTTAAAGTGTAGGAAGAACCGTCTTTTTTCTGATATGTAAATTTGGGAATCTTTCCTTCTTTGAGCTGACCTTTGAGAGAATCATAGTCAAGGAAAGAAAGGATTGCTCTGTGAAAATCGGGATTCACATAATCATCAACATATTTCTTGAATCCGTCGCTGAAACCGTCTCCTGACATCATATTCTTTTTGTCATCAGGTGTAATTATTCTTTCTGAGTGGTCTTTGGCAAGGTCAACAAAGTATATTCCCGAATATCTTTGGCCAATAACAGAAAGTGCCGTGTCAATTCCCGAATTACCTGTGGCTACATGATAATACCCACGCTTCGTTGAATTGATAATTGTTTCCTCGGTTTGTTCCTGATAATGCCTTGCCTTTGCGGTATACATTCTCTTTTCCGCCTGTCTCACAGTTTCTTCCGTATCTATATTCTGAGTCTGAAAATTCACACCCACAGACACAGAATAGTTCTTGATTTTCAGAAGTTCAAGGAAGTTGCTGAGGTTTTTGTCAACTTCTTCAGGACTGGTGTTTTTTACAAACACAAGAAATTCATCTCCGCCCATTCGATATATGTTGCTTCCGAAGAAAGCTTCCTTGAGAGAATTTGCAACATAGATAAGCATATTATCTCCGGCAGCATGTCCGTGAATATTATTTAAAATATGCAATCCGTTTGCGTCTATGTATATACATGCAAAATTACGAGGTTGTTCCCGATTGAAAACTTCTATATCGCTTTTGTATTTTACACGGTTATAAAGTCCGGTGAGAGAATCTGTAACCGCCGAATATTCAGTTTTGGAAAGATGACTCTTGTTAAAAATCGAAATTGAGAAACATACTGAAATTTCTTCAAGCAACCCCTTAAGAAGTTGTATCTTCTTCGGATTGGTAACCACTATGATACTCACTCTGTTTGACTCATCATAGAGTGCCGAAAAATATACGGATTGTATGTTGTTTTCCTTGAAGAATTCATATAATTTCGGGTTTTCGTTTTTCAGCTCGTTATTTGCCAATACAGATATTATACGAAGAGTTACCGCCTCATCGCCCTGCTTTGATGCAGCTATATTCATAAACTGTTTAAAGACAAAATTTGCGTTGTCGCCATCAAAAAACGTACTTTTAATACCTTGAGGCATATATCCGTATTCGTTGCCGTCGGTATCAGCATAAAAAGCGGAACGAGCCTTTGTCCTTGCCGCAATCTTTGCAAGGGCATCTTTAATGTGAGAATCATTTTTGTTTATATCAAGGAGAAGTTTTCTTATTCTTGAAGAACTGATCTGAATAACACTTCGTCTTCTGTCCACAAAGAAAACAGGGATAAAGCAACCGAGAGCAACAAGCAAAATGATAAGTCCCATAAGATACATGATCCTCTGGGTTCTATGGGCTGTGCCAAATATGAGACGTGAAGGTCTTGCAACAAGAATCTCCCAGTTATCTATTGCCATTGGAGCGTAGTGAAGATACAGTCTTTCCTTTGCAAAAGGAGAATAGAAAGACGTATATCCCGGATTACCGCTTTTGATATTTTTATACATTTCATCATAAGAATATCCGTCATAATATTCTCTGTTTTCAAGAGACAACATATTGACAAAATCGTTATTTTCCGTATTGAGAATAACTCTTCCCGAATCTATTTCAAAAACATAAAGATGAGCATCAACCTCATGAGCAAGAGAGGTATATTTTTGATAGAATTTTTTCAGCGGAGCCACCCCATATAACATAGCGATTGTTCTTCCGCCACTCTTTATGGGCACACCCATTCTCACAATTTCAGATTCCGGATTTGTGGCATGATTTTTAATTTCGCTGATATAAACTCCCTTGGCTTTCTCATACTCAAAGTCAAGATACAATGAAAAGTCTTCTATAAGACCATCTTTTGTTAAAAGTGAATTGTCCGGATAGAGGATTTCAACTTCCTCAATCAATCCAATGGGCTTAAAAGATTTTACCAAAAGCTCATATCCTTCTCCCGACTCATAGAGTTTAGTGGCAAGCTGTGCCATCGTTGTAATATTTTCCTGATCTGAAACAGACTGGAGAACGATATCGTCTTTGAGTTGCTTTGTGTGAAGATGAAGGTTTTCAAACCCGTCTTCTTCTGCACTTTTATATATATATTTGGTCATCACAAAAAGCGACACAGATAAAACAAGTGCCGCCACAATAAATATCAGCGCAAAATTTTTCGTGTTCTTTTTTCGTGTAGTAATGATAATCATCCCCAAGTTTTATCATGAGTTTGTTATTTTTTATCAATCTCTTGCCTAAAAATAGACTTATAACAATTATAGCACTAAATTTAAGTTTTGTCAAAAAAATTTATTAAGTTCCATTTGTATGTATTTCAAAGGTCTCATATTATGTACTGTCAGGCTATCCTTTTTACGTTTTGATATGCATATAAGAAAAAATCATGCTCCGGCACAACTTTTTCCGGCATTGTGAAACAAATCCGATATGGTCAGGCAAAGAAAATGCTTGCAAACACCTGGTTGTCAGCGTGGGAAATATCAAACGCCATCGGATATATGAACGCAGAGAACTTTACAGGAAGTTTCAAGGCAATGAGCGAAATGGGCCCAAAGGAATACAAGCAGAGTCTTTCAAACAATAATTAAAATTCAAAAAAATCTTTCAAAACAACAAACGGGATGGGAAAATCTTCAAGAATTTTCCCATCCCGTTTTTGTTTGTGCTGTATGCTATATTATTATATGACCGATTTTGTCTGCACTATGCCGGATGGCAGAGACTCTTGCCATGCCTCGTCTGCATATGCTGTTTCGCAGGCTTCAAGATATCTCTCTTCCGCATCTGCCTGAATTTTCTCGGCACGCTCCGCAAGGTTTGCTACTTCGCCAAGCAGTTTATAATATAAATCTTTGTATATATCCATGTTTTTCTCCTTTCGTTTCTGTTTGATTTTTTAATTTGACAAGGGATTAATTTTTGCAAAAAACAGGCTGTTCCCATGTCGTGAGCACAAATTCATATATATCTCATCTCGCAAGCAATTTTCAATGTAAATTCCTATATAACAAGAAAAGCGGCTTCGTCGCTCCGCCTACGGCGGACGTGCGGAGCAAATTCGCTTTTCTTAAGCCATGTGCATTTTTGAAAAGCAATTTTTGCTTTTCAAAAAATTTTGCACGGCAATATAATAATATTTTTATTGTATAGGAACGAAGTTTCCTATGCAATAAAAAAATGCGCTCCCGAAGGAACGCACAAAAAAGTGTTTTCCCTCATTGTCGCCAAACAATTATCTCCGCCAAAATGGATACAGAAATCAAGAGAAACACCTTTTTACAAGGTTTTTCTCCATTTTGACGAATTTTATAGTAAATGATAATCATTTGGCAATTCGTATTATAGCATATATAAAAAATTTTTTCAAGCGGTTTATTTTGTCGAATTTTGACATTTTAAAAAGACTATGTTTCAAAAAGGCGGTTTATCTCCTTTTGAGGCATAGTCTTTTTATACAAAGATTTTTGCCAAATTGACTTTTAGCTGACCAAAGGTCAATTTAGCTACGAAGTAATTTAGCGTGCTTCAGCACATTCAGCTATGATTTCATCAAAGATGAAATCATCATCTCTCCGGCTTTCCGAATACGGGCATATCATTTTCATCCCATTCAACAGGCTGTGCCCACACGCTTCTTCCGCCCCAGCCGGTGCCGGATTCAAGATTTGCATGATATACCATATAATCAACTTCTTTTCCGTCTTCTGTCACTGTTGTAAAAGAGCAATGTCCGGGGCCGAAAATATCTTCGGTTTTTTCAAAAAATGCTCTCGGATGCTTTGTCCAGTTCTTCATATCCGAAATACCGCCTCCGTTGTAGGTCATAACCCCAAGGCAATATTCATCACGTTTTGAATCATTGGCGCTAAAGACAAGATGAAGTTTTCCGTTGTGGCAAATTATGGCAGGGCCTTCATTCACAAGATTGTCTTTGAGCTCAAATTCAAATTCGGGTTTCATGACGGATATGAAAGGCTTTTCTATTTCACATGGCGATACCATTTTTGCCATGAACATTTCGGTGCATTTTGTCCAGACAAACCATCTTTCGCCCTCATGCTCCAAAACTGTTCCGTCTATGCTCCACTCATTTTCAAGGCCTTTCACAATACCAAGGCTTTCAAATTTTCCGAAAGGGTCTTCGTCTTTTCTTTCAAGAACGCACATTGTATGAAGGTCTTCACCATCAACAAGGGGTGCACTATAGATGTACCATGCACCGTCTATGCGGTGGAGTTCGGGAGCAAACCAATGAGTATATCCCATACTATCAGGAAGAGCGTGCACTTTTATTCTCTCTGCATCTTCAAGCTCCCAAAGTTTTTTTGCTCTTGCAAGATACACACCGTCATCAATATAATAACAATGATAATAATATTCTCCATATCTTGTGATATGGGGATCTGCTGTCAGGTTGTCTCCCCGACATTTGATTATGGGATTTGTGAAATTTTTCATTTGTAATTCTCCTTTTTATTAGATGAACCTTGAGGGATGGAACCCAGATTTGGAATTGTCATATCGAATGTTGCCTGAAAGTTTGGCACGTCAGAGCGAAGGCGTACAAAGATACTCAGGCGGTGAGACGAATCACTATGGGATTTATATTCCTTGTCTCTATTGGAATTTGAGGGATAGGAAAAAACAGTTCAGAATTGTTCGCTCGAATGCCAAACGTTTCGTTTGGCACGTCAGAGCGAAGGCGTACAAAGGTACTCAGGCGGTGAGACGAATCACTATGGGATTTATATTCCTTGTCTCTATTGGAATTTGAGGGATAGGAAAAAATAGTTTAGAATTGTTCGCTCGAATGCCAAACGTTTCGTTTGGCACGTCAGCCCGAAAGCGTACAAAGGTACGTCGAGGGTGAGACGAACGATTATGGACATTTTTTACATCCCTCAGCCATTCATCTACAGTGCCAGATATTATTTGCATATTCCATTATTGCTCTGTCAGATGAGAATATACCTGCTTTAGCAATGTTCACAAGGGACATATCCCCGAATTTATACTTATCTGAATATGTTTTTGAAACTCTTTCCTGTGCTTTTACATATGAGTCAAAATCTGCAAGGGTCATATAGGAATCTGCCGTTCCAAAAGCATTTGTAAGAAGGGATTTTGAAATATCGTCAAATCTTGCGCTCAAAACATTTGATGTGAGCATATCCAAAACTTTTTGAAGCTCTTTACTGCGACGAACATAGTCAAGGGGTGAATATCCTTGTCTCCAAAGTTCATCCACTTCGTGAGATTTCAGCCCGAAAAGGAAAATATTATCTTCTCCAACCTGCTCTGAAATTTCAACATTTGCACCATCGAGAGTACCGAGAGTCACCGCTCCGTTTATCATAAGTTTCATATTCCCTGTTCCCGATGCTTCTTTTCCTGCTATTGAAATCTGCTGGGAAACATCTGCGGCAGGTATGATTTTTTCAGCAAGGGAAACTCTGTAGTCTTCAATGAAAACAACTTTTATTTTTTCTCTTGCCACAGGGTCATTATTTATGGTGTTTGAAACTGCAACAATAAGACGGATAATCTGTTTTGCCATGAAATATCCCGATGACGCTTTCGCCCCGAAAATGAATGTACGAGGGGGAATGTCAAGGTTTGGATTTTCCTTGATTTTATTATACATATAAAGTATTCCGAGAACATTTAAAAGCTGTCTCTTGTACTCATGAAGTCTTTTTATCTGAATGTCAAATATGGAATCAGGGTCAACGTTAATTCCGTTTGCAGATGCAATATAATCTGCAAGACGGATTTTGTTTTCGCGCTTGATTTCATACAGACGGTCAATAACACCTTTGTCACCCTTAAAATTCATAAGTTCTTCAAGGTGCTTTGCGTTTTTTCTGTATTTTGTTCCAATAAGCTCGTCAAGATATGACGAAAGCCCGGGGTTTGCCTGAATCAGCCAACGGCGATAGGCAATGCCGTTTGTAACATTGGTAAATTTTGAATTGTCTATGTTATAATAATCTTTAAAAATACTCTCGGTGAGGATGTTTGAATGAAGTTTTGAAACTCCGTTAATGGTGTGACAACAAGCAAGGCAAAGGTTTGCCATTCTCACCTCTCCGTTTGCAATAACCGCCATATAGTCGATTTTTGCAAAGTCACCGGGATATATTTCATGAAGATTCAAAATTAGTCTTCTGTTTATTTCCGCAACAATCTGATGAATTCTGGGAAGTTGCTGTCTGAACATTGTCTCATTCCAACGCTCCAAAGCCTCACTCATAACGGTGTGGTTGGTGTATGAAAGAGTTTTTTGGCAAATCTGCCATGCATCATCCCATCCATAGCCATATTCATCCATAAGAATTCTCATAAGTTCAGGCACGCAAAGTGCAGGATGAGTATCGTTGATGTGTATGGATACTTTCTCTGCCAGATTATCAAGAGTTGAATATTTCTTGAAATGTTTTTTGACAATTGTCTGAACAGATGCACTTACAAAGAAATACTGTTGTTTTATCCTGAGGATTTTGCCATCCGCATGATCATCTGCAGGGTAGAGAATTTTTGAGATTACCTCCGCTTTTGTATTTTCTTCAAGGGCTTTTGCATAGTCACCTCTTGAAAAAGCTGCCATATCAAGGCTTTTGGGAGATTTTGCACTCCAGAGAACGAGTTTGTTGACTGCCTTCGAATCATATCCGGAAATATACATGTCATAGGGAACTGCAACAACTGTATCATAGTCTGTGTGATGAGCCCGATATCCATTTTCATCAAAATACTCATCAACTTTTCCGCCAAATTTTACCTCCACGGACTCGTCGCTTCTTGCAGTCAGCCACACATCACCCATATTCAGCCAGTCATCGGGGAATTCCATCTGCCATCCGTCTATAATTTTCTGCCTGAAAATACCAAATTCATATCTGATGGAATATCCCGTTGCAGGGATGTTGAGAGTGGAAAGAGAGTCCATAT
Organism: Clostridia bacterium; assembly: GCA_045654685.1. GTDB lineage: Bacteria > Bacillota > Clostridia > UMGS1810 > UMGS1810 > RGIG1828. The sequence continues at coordinate 15,636 of JAZONV010000045.1, forward strand.
AGCAAGAGGCAAGTCTCCCCAGCCCGCCGTTTCCAAGACCAGCATCGGGCTCGATTTCATAAAGGTCACCAATGTCCACTCCTGCCTTTGAAAGAGCTCCTGCAAACTGTTTTTCAATTTTTAAGTTTGCAAGGTTATTGCGCAGAGAAGTTCCCACCAAAAACTCCATGGACATATAAAAAATTTGTTTTTCTTCCTTTTCCTTAACTTCTTTTCTGAATTCTGCATTTTTTTGCGCCAAAATGTCTTTCACCACAAGGCAAAGAGCCTTGTACAGTTGTTGTTTTGTTGCCTCGGCAACGGTGCAACCAAACTGTTTTTGGCACATTTCTTCCACAAGATTAATTGCTGTTTTCTGGTCAATCTTCATTACTTGTTTTTACTTCCTTTCACAAAGTATCACATTTAATCCTGTTTTTAATATTATATCATTAGCACGGATTTTATACAAGCAAAATGACCAAATTAACAAAAATGTCGTTATTACACAAAATATTTTTCTATCTCCAAAGCAGACGATGAAAATCTTCCCGTTGCCATTGGGCCTTTTCCGCCCCCTCTTCCCGAAAGAGCTTCGTTTGCACTTTTGGTGTGTGCTGAAATGTCGCCATCAGATGTTACAAGAACATAGGAATATCCATTCACATCATCCCCTGACAAAAGTGCGGCAAAAGGAACTTTTTTCTCTAAAAGAAGATTTGCGCCAAAACGCAGTCCGTCCATGTCCATATCATCAAAGAAAAGACATTTTTCATTTCCCATATCAAAGGATTCGACTGTGAGTTTAACAATCTGTTTTTTCATGTCGGAAATTTTTGTTTTGAGGGATTGAATGTCTGAATTGAGTTTCTTTACCCCGGATGCAATTTCGGATTGAGGAACAGAGAGAAGATTTGAAATTTCTTTTGCTTCTTTCATTCTCATGTTATAATCTGAAAGGGCATCAAAACCGCAAAGAATTGAAAGTCTCATCCCTCCACGGTGACGCATTGAGTCCACAATTTTTATAATACCGATTTCCCCGGTTTGCTTAACGTGAGGTGCACAACAAGCGCACACATCAACATCCCCTATGGTGACAATTCTCACATCACCCTCAATTTCACCTTTTGCTCTGTATTCAAGTTTTTCCAGTTCATCAGCTGTGGGATAAAAAGCTGTAACTGTCATGTTTTTGGCTATTGCCTCATTTGCCATCATTTCAATTTTGGAAATGTCTGAATCTGAAAGTTCACCGCTCAAATCCATTGTAACAATGTCTTCCCCAAGGTGAAATCCCACGTTTTCATAGCCAAAAAGCGTGTGAGCAATACCGCATATAATATGCTCTCCGCTATGGTTTTGCATGTTGCGGAAACGAAGAGTAAAATCTATTTTACCATTAACTTTCTGCCCCTCTTCAAAAGGCACGTCAACATAGTGATATATTTCATCTCCCGATATTTCCACCTTTGACACAGGTGTCTCATTAAGAACACCTTTATCACAGCATTGTCCTCCTTCTTCCGGGAAAAAGGCTGTTTGGTCAAGAATTAATCTATATCCCGAATCTGTTTTTTCGCAGGACTTTACACTTGCTTCAAATTCGGTCAGGTAACTGTTTTCATCATATAATTTTATTGTCATAATTATTCTCTCCGATTTATAAGTGTTATATAGAATTATACACAAAAAGCCTCTTTGTGTCAATTGAATTTATGGCAATATCTTCATTGACATACATCCCCTTGCTTGATATAATATGTTTTGGTATTTATGTTATATCAAAATATAACTATATTTCTACGGAGATGAACTTACAAATGATGGATTCAATGAAACACAGCTCGTATGCATATCCCCCACCGGGTGGCAACGACACATCTCAAATCAAAATATTTCTTGTTTTAATTATCATAGCCTTCATTATCATGTTGATTTTCAAGGTGTATGTTCCTTTTATTAAAATGGCAAAACATTTCAAGATGGAAATGAGAAGAAGCGACGGCGAAGAATATTACTACTGGAGAAGTCAGCTTCGCAAACTCTACCGCAAATACATACCATTTGCATCTCTTTTCATGAGAAAAAGCGTCTCGGGCAGCCGAAAAAGACGCAGACATCATTAATCTGATGAAGAAGATGTCAATTTGCTGAAAAGCTCTGAAATATCACCACATTCAAAAAATTTAATAATATTTTATAAAGTGAATGCAAATTAATTTTTTGAAAATCACAATCAAAAGGAGTTTTTATTTCCAAGACTTAAAGCTGTAAGCTTTATCGAACCCCCGGACAATCCGGGGGTTTTCATATACCAAAAAAGGGACTGTAAAAAAATTCCCTAAAACAGACAAAGATCTCAAACGTTGAGGTCTTTGTTTTGTTTTGGGGAAATTCCTTGATTTTTGGGTATAAGAAATAAAGCTCCTTGTTTTTGAGCTGATTTTTGATATTTTGT
>JAZONV010000046.1:0-30968 GCA_045654685.1 Clostridia bacterium
AAAAACGATTATCAATCGTTTTCTTTACGCTCGTTGCCTTCTCAATGTTCGACTCCTTTTTATTTTTCTCAAACAAAAAACACCCCTATGGGTGTTATTTGTTTGATGCGCTTGACAGGAGATCATATTGCTTCGCAATCTGCCCTGCTTGTCGACCCAAAGGCTTCGCCTTTCGGTACCCGCCTGCGCACCAACTTCGCTAAAAACGATTATCAATCGTTTTCTTTACGCTCGTTGCCTTCTCAATGTTCGACTCCTTTTTATTTTTCTCAAACAAAAAACACCCCTATGGGTGTTATTTGTTTGATGCGCTTGACAGGAGTCGAACCTGCGACAACCCGGCGTCGGAGGCCGGTGCTCTATCCACTGAGCTACAAGCGCAAATATTATGTTCAGGACTTTCATCCTGAACATATATATTACAATATTTCCTTAACTTTTGCAAGTATTTCCTCTGATATTTCTTCTATGCTTCTCACTTTTCCATCCTTTGCACAATGCACAGTTGTCCACTCATATTTGTTTGCAACAAAAACCGCATTGTCATATGACCTTTGAAGATAATCCGCATTTCTTTCATGAATATCTTTCACCTGAGAATTATCAATCTTATTGGCTCTTGTTGCCATAAGTTCTCTTGCATTTTCAACAGGCATATCAAGAAATATTACCATATCAGGTTTTGGCAAGGAAAGCTTTTCATATTCCATATCATACAACCAGTCAAGAAATTCACTCTTTTTTTCTGCATCATCTATTTTTGATGCCTGATGAACCATATTTGATGTTGTGTATCTGTCTGCAACAACTATATTACCATTTCCGAAAAGTTCCTTTTTGGATACATTTACAGTTGCCATTCTGTCAACAGCAAAAAACATGGATGCAGCATATGGGCTGACTGCATTGGGGTCATCACCAAAGTCCCCTGCAAGATACATTTTTACCACAGCAGAACTTTCACTTTCATAATTCGGGAATTCTATGCTCACAACTTTTTTTCCGAGTTTTGAGAGGTTTTCCTTAAGAAGTGCGGATTGGGTGGCCTTTCCGCTGGAATCTACACCCTCTATTACAATCAATTTATAATCTACAGCCATTTTATCATTCCTGTTCTAAAAACATTTTTCTTTTTTCGAGCATCTTTCCGCAGGTCATCTTTCCTTCGGGGCATGGTCCGCTTATGCATCTCGGTCCTGCAACTTTGAATATGGTGGGACTTACCTTTTTTACAAGCTTAAGCATTTCACATGCCATATCTCTTATTTCCCATTGGGCTCTTTCACAACAGCGATGGTGGAAAAAGTTTATGAGACTGCGAGCATTGAATGTGGCTATAAGTTTTGTCTCACATGCATTTGGAAGAACATATCTTGCATCTTCAATAGCCTTTTTTTCTGCTTTTGATTTTGCACTCTTCTCATCATTACCTTCTTCAAGGTATGTCTTATAATGCTTTTCCTTCAAAATTGATGTGAGTTCATTATATGTTCTTTCATCATCTTCCATTGCCTTTATAAAAATTGCCTTTGCTTTTTCATCAGCTTCAATTTCCTTGGGAATTATGTATTCAAACTGTCCCTCATTCACATATCTCTGACTTTTTACGCTATATGAAGCAATACGATGTCTTGTGAGCTGTGCAAGAAGACTTCTTGACACGCCCTCAATTCCAAATGTAAAGGTTATGTGTTCAATTGGACTTTCATGACCGAGACTCATAAGTCTGTCTATGAAATTAACTGTTTTTTCGTGGTCAAGACCATTTAATATTCCATCTATTTCCGATGATGAATAGCAAAGTTTTGCCGCTGCAGCAACTATTTTTTCACAATCGGGATTATACTGAAGTAATTCTACGTTCATTTTTCTCTCCTCACTCCTGACTAAACTTTCTTCCCTTTAGTAATACTTTAAATCCGAATCTCGGAAGATCAAGCATTCTGACAAATCTTGAAGGCTGTTTCATAAGACGATAGAGCCATTCTATACCGTGCTTTGTGAAAAATTCCGGTGCTCTTTTAACGGTTCCCGCAAAAACATCAAGACTTCCGCCGATACCGAGACAAACACCTGCATTAAGATTGGATTTATGTTCATCAATCCATTTTTCCTGTTTGGGTGCACCAAGGCAGACAAAAAGCAGATCCGGATTTGCCCTTTGTATATTTTCTATTATGGTTTGTTCTTTTTCTTCGTTGAAATATCCGTCGCTATAACCTGCAATTCTGATTCCCGGATACTTTTTGGTAATATTCTCTCCTGCTGTTTCTGCAACTCCCGGTTTTGAGCCAAAAAGATACAGACTTCCGCCTTTTTTGGAAAGCTTTTCGAGAGTCATACAGGCAATATCATATCCTGCCGCTCTTTCCTTTATGGGATTTTTTACAATTTTTGATGCGTATACAACCCCGATTCCGTCAGCTGTTAAAAGATCTGAAGAATTGAGCAAATCTCTGAATGATTCATCTCTGTATGCCATCATTATAATTTCAGAATTTGGCGTAAAAACGCTTCTTCCCTTATCACCCGATTCAATATATTTTATAATTTTATCGGATGCTTCATCAACATTTACCTTATCAACTTTGACTCCAAGTATATTTACTTTGTCTGACATTTTTCTTCCTCCAAAGTTTATTATAATTTTTTTATTAGTTCATAGAATAAATCAAGGTATTTGTCTCTCACTTTTGAAAATTCCTCAAATTTAAATTCAGGATTTGTCAAAAGAAAAGTTTCTTCGCCAAGCTCTATACCCATGTAGTGTTTAAACTCATGATACAAAAGATCTTTATCAATCTTATATACTATTGACTTTTCTTCTTTTGAAAGAGACCCTATATATTTTTCATATACTAAATCTATGAGTTTTTCTTCAAATTCCAAGTAATCCGTAAGATTATTCTTTACAGGCGTTGTCACATCAGACATATACGCCTCACTTGCATCATGCAAAAGACATGCAAGTGATATTTTTGCACTATATCCTCTTTTTTCGGATTCCATTGCGCACTCAATTGAGTGTTGTGCAACAGAGTGAAACTGTGGAAAATGCCCGTTTGCTCTTGCAAGCATAGAAAGAGCATGGGCAATATCCTCAATTATTATATCATCTTTTTTGGGAGATGTGGGATAAAATTTTTTCTTTGAAACTGTATATATATAATCTGCCATATCAATACCCCAGAATATCCAGTCGCATTGTTACACCAAGTTGATAGAATGCGCCAAGGCTTACGGAAATATATTCATTCGCTCCGGGCATATCGAAACAGTCCTTCATATCCACAACCCATTTTTCATACATCTCTATCATAAAGTTCTGAAAATCTTTTCTTTCGTTATTATCAGTCATCTCAAGTAATACAAAGATGTTATTCCATACTCCACCCTCGTAGATTTCATCATATTTAATTTTTATAAGTCTGTTATCCCCGTCTGCCCATGCATCAGCCGTGCTTAATCCGCAGGCAAAACAATTAACACAAAGACCCAGATAGTATCCAACCATATTACCCTTAAAGGTTTCATAAAACTCTGTGTCTGAAAGCCAATCTGCAGAGAATTTGAATCCCATATCAAGAAGTTCTTCAACCATTATGGCATCTTTAATAATATATCCTCTTTCAAGAGCTGATTTATGAAGTTTTATAAGAATATCTTTATATATTTTTCTTGGTGTTTTTTGTGTGTTTTCCATATTAGCGTCCTTTTATATATATTTTGTATCATTAATAGTTAAGTTTTCTGCCTTATAATTATCAATATACTCCATAATTTTTTCTGCGCTGTCTATTATTTCATATAAAGTCACAGTTGCGGGAGTAATAAAATTTTCTTCAAGTGCATATTCCATAAATTCCTGAAGTTTATCATAATACCCAAAAATATTATATACAATAATCGCCTTTGAATGGCGCGCAAGTTGCTTGAGTGTCAGAATTTCAAAAAATTCATCAAAAGTTCCGACTCCTCCGGGAACCATAATGAAAACATCTGCTTTGTCCTCCATAATCTGCTTTCTTTCACGCATAGTTTCCATCCGAATAAGTTCATCACATTTGTCATACAAAATTCCGTCAGCATTGAAAAAGTGAGGGGCAACTCCGGTTATGTGTCCGCCGCCTTTGGTAAATCCCCTTGCCGCCGCTCCCATAAGGCCATTGGCTCCGGCACCATATACAAGACTGTGCCCTTTTTTGGCAAGAGTTTCACACAAGGATTCAACTGCATTTATATATTTTTCATCTGTTTTTACACTTGATGCTCCATATACACATATTTTCATATTATCATTCCCTTCATACTTTAATTTTAACATATGTAGAAAAAAAAATCAATATGACTTATTTTATATGACAAAAAAATCCCCACCTGAAAAGGCGGGGACCAAAAAACGAATTATTTTACAGCGTCTTTTAAAGCTTTACCAACTTTGAATGTGGGAACTGTTGTTGCAGGAATGTTGATTTCTGCGCCAGTCTGAGGATTTTTACCTTTTCTAGCAGCACGTTTCTTTGTTTCGAAAGAACCAAAGCCAACGAGAACAACTTTGTCACCGTCTACAAGAGCATCTGTTACGCTGTCGATGAATGCATTTAAAGCTTTTTCAGCATCTTTTTTAGATAATTCTGCTTTTTCTGCTATTTTAGCAATCAAATCACTTTTTTTCATTCTACCTACTACCTCCTAAATATTTTGAACTATTGATATTATAACAGATAATTCCAATAGTTGCAAGCAAAAACCTAAAAAGTTTTATTGGCAAATTGCATAAATTTAGCGTGCTTATATTGTTGCAAATGCCGAAATTACTGAATTTCATCCATAATCGTTTCTTCATCTATTACTATATCTCTGATATACTTGCAATTATTTCTCAGACAAGCAAAAATCACAATAATCATTACAAATTCGCATATTATATTTAGTTTTACAGCAGAGTTCACATCATAGTACTCCCAGTAGCCAACCAAATGATTAAAACTTATTGGAAATGCCGCAAAAAACGAATATATGGATATTGCCATAACTATGAATGAAGTAAGTTCAAACACCATTGGTCCGTATTCAAAATCACCGGTATCCCTGATAGGAATAATATTACATTTTATAAACAGCGCATTAAAGAAATTTACAGCAGCTACTGCCGAAAAATAGAATACATATCCAAGAGTACGGTCATACACCATCAGTATCACGAACCCCGCCTGAACAAATAGCAATATTATTGTAAACAGTTTTATCATAATACCGTAAAATTCTTCTTTAAAATACATTAAATAATATACGGATACGAAAAACGTTGATATAATTTGAGGTGCAAACAAATAATAATCATCATAGTAATAATCACTAAGACCGTATATGCTGTACACCATCATTATTATATCCACTGTAAACTTCAAAATATATGCCCCAAGCGCACAGTATATAAACAAATTATATGTTTTTTTCATATGATTACCTCTGATCTTAATCTACAAGTTGTCTTACATACATATCATCGAGTTTGAAAACTACATCTGTGAGTGCTCTTCCGGTATCAATATCAACCCAGAAACTTTCGCCGTTTTCAAGAGCCTTTGATGATGCTCTTGCATCTGTGCATCTTATAATGTCGGAAAGTTTTGTGTTTGTACCCTTTTCAACTACTGTAACTTTTGTTCTGAATGTAAATCCGGTATCTGTGGTTGCAGTAAGTACGGGACAAATTGAAATTTCTATTTCTGCACCTTTGGATTTACAACTTTCATACCACTGCGAGAATGCTGTTTTGAAAATTTTGGAAAATGTTTCTGTCACAGCATATGTTTCAGCAGGTGTTTTGGTCATTCCCAGATATGATTTTTCATACACGGATTTCGGGGCAAAACCAACAACTGCTTTATATGAAGACGCATTTGAGGGAACAGATGATGGTGATGTTACGAGTTTATAATCCTCATAGTGAGAATTTTTGCTGATTACTTCACCGGTATAAAAACCTGACAATCCATCAAATTCCAAGAGAAGACATGCAAATTCCTTCATGGTAATTTCCTTATCAGGATTGATTTTACCGTCGGAATCGAAACCGATTCCATTCTGATACGCAACTTTCAGAAATACTTTTTCTTGCTCAGTTGCAGACTGTATTTCCGGATACATTGCTCCATTTGCATCATTTGGAATATATTTATGAGATGTTCTGAGTGCCACAAACGATAAAGCAATAATAGCATCTTTAATGGTTGCTTTTTTATCTGCGTATGAAGCATTATCATTTTCTGCACCTGCCCAATATCTGGATGCCATATTAACTGCTTGTGCGTAGGGGTGTTCAAATGAAATTGTGGCAGATACCCCGGGGTAATCAGGATTTACGTTGTCAGACAAAAGTCTTGCAGCTGCCATGGCAACTTCGCCCTTTGTGAGATTTCCATCTTCAGCGTATGGCTTATCAACAACTTTCAACCAATTATACACGTTTTCAAAAATCTTTGAGTCAACACTTGAATAGAAATTAGTCTGGGGAGTCTGTGCATTTACATTTCTTGCTCTTACTATAAGGGCTGAGGCTTCTGCTCTTGTAAGAGTATCTGAAAGACGAAGATTCACATAATCATCACCTGTCATAATTCCATTAGCATATACCCATGCTGCCGCATCAGGTTTTGATGATTGATTAGAAACTACAGGAGGAACCTTGACTGATTTTGGTAAACCTGCTCTTTCCCAAAGAAGGATTGCAACTTCTCCTCTTGTTATAGGAATAGATGGGCAAAACATATTGTCATATGATGCACCAAGGCCGGATGTCATAACATATTCATATGCCCAGTGATTAGATGGAACATCATCAAAATCTCCGGAACGTCTCTCAGGGCCCTTTCCAATCATTTTTACAAATTCCGCTCTTGTAACAGTGCCTGTGGGGCGGAAACTTCCGTCTTCAAAGCCATTGATTGTACCATCATTCACAAGAATATTTACATATTCATAAGCCCAGTGATCAGAAGCCAAATCTGTAAAATTTTTTGCAAAAACAGAAATTGTGAACGAAAAGACAAGAACTACAGAAAGTATGATTGATATAAGTTTTTTCATTGTTATCTCTCCTTTTTATTTAATGTTAAATATTTTTTCTCTTGCCACCAGGGCTGCTTCCGGTTCCATATTGCACTTTAATACATATGCCGGAACTTTTGACAAAATCATATTTAATGTTTCTAATGATTTTTCAAACATGTCTGAGTTCAGAGCAGGGGCAATTCCACCCAGGAAACGACCAACTGCCTGCATGGCGGAAATCTCTTCAATAGAATTTTTTTCTTCGCGCTCCAGAAAAACAATTCCTTTAAGCGGTATCACCACATTGGTATTAATTCCGGTTGTGCCTGCCCAAGGTGTGCCACAAAGGTGAACGTCACCATTTTTTTCAAGCCTTATTATAGGTGAATCATCATTAACCATATATGCATCAGGGAACTCATTCAGCCACAGTGATGTGTGAGTTGATTTCCCCGTTCCGGAAACTGCAGAAAATACCACACCTCCATCTTTGCATCCTATTGCAGATGAGTGAAAAACAAAAGATGAGTGCATTTGCATACAATATCTCAGCATATTATCAAACAAATTCAAAAGATAATAGTCAGAGCTTATGTCATATATGTTTTTTACATCATACGCCAAAATTTTTACCTTTGAATAATCCGGCGAAAATGTTATTTTTGCTATTATAGTTGCCGATAAGGCATCATAGTAGACAACATTATCATTCCCAAGTTTATCACGGTAATAAAATTTGTTATCAGATAATTTTACATATGATTTGGCATCTGTACAAATCGGAATATTTGTATATTCAAGACTCACATGAATATCTCCGTCACCATCAAAATTACATTCATAAGATTTAAGTGTTTTTTCAAGTATGCTATCATCTTTCCAGATTGCAACAATATTAAATTTTGCTATACTATACTTTTTTTCCATATCTCAAACTTTACATTATCCTTATCAGAATTTCATTTCCAATACCAGATTTTTTCATTATTAAATTCCGGTTATGCATTATTCAAAAAAAAGGTTGACAAATGTCAACCTTTTTTAAGTTATTAAATTAATGTCGTAGTAATAAACCTTACGCTTGATCTGAAGTTTTAATAGAAGCAAGATTATATACTGTCATAGGAACTTTCCCAGTACCAAATTCGTATGCATCATTTTTATATTCACCTGGTGCAACTGCATAAGGCAGTTTTGCTATGTTTTCTCTGACAGAAAGTTCAACGACATCTATAATGGGTTTTACATACTTTTTCATTTTAAATATCTCCTCTCTGTCAAATTAACCTGCATTATTATACTCAGTATAGACATTGCTTATTTCATCATCAACCTTAAAGTATGGTTTAAAACCATCCAAAGGAACTTCTGCTTTATCTTCAGGAAGAATAAGCTGGACAGCAGCAGGTTTGCTCATATCTTTTTCAAGTGATTTGTAAAGTTTTGTAATAGGGTTGCCATCTTTATCGTTGAAAAGTGCATATTGAATACCGAATTCATCAATATTACCATCAGGGATAATAACAGCTGTGAATGTTGTGCCATCTAAATCTTTGTAAACGCTAATAGCAGGTGTTTTTTCTGCTTCCTTGGTTTTAACATCAATTGAAGTTCCATAAGCAACTTTGAATGTAGTGTTATCAGAGCCCTTAGATTCGTCGCCAACTATAATATCTGTGATTTCATAGTTATCAGCAACAGTAATATTAACGGTAACCTCTTCCCCGAGAACGGCAGCATCTTCAACATATGTGATTGTATATGTTTCTGCCACAACATCAGTAAGACCTACTATACCGAGAGTTCCAGTATCACCGTCGAAGCTATCATCTGCATTTGTTCCGAATGTTACGTCTGAAGAATACTCTTCAATCTTTTCTTTTGCTATTTTGTACACAAATTGTACTGTACCGCCTTCAGCTGTATCCTGATCAATGTACACAATGTCGCTACCGGACTTAACAAGGTATGTAACCTCACTGTTATCAGTAGCATTTGTAACTGTTGTTGTTACTTCAACTTTGTCATAGCCTGTGTTGTATATAGTTGTTGTAGCAACATTTGCTGCAAAACCTGTCATAGCAGTAGCTAAGAGTGCAACTGTGAGTACAGAAGCGAAAATAGCTTTTAAGTTTCTGCTTTTCATTTTGACATACATCTCCTTATCTATGTTTTTCGTTATACCCATTTTAGCAAAATAAACTAATTATGTCAATACCTTTTAAAGAATTTTTTTGTGTAATTTATTTACAATTAATGTATAATTTTTTGTTATTTTTCCACAACTTTGTGCATTGTGATAAAATTAATCCACATTTTCCTCGCGATATGTTATTTTTCCGTCTGACACCCTTATGACTTTATCACATATTTTCACAGCAGCATCCTTGTGAGAAATTATAATACATGTACAATTATCCACCTTTCGGATATTTTCAAGAAGCTGTCTTTCCGTTTCTTCATCGAGAGCCGAGGTTGCCTCATCCAAAAGAAGTACCGGAGATCCGCAATACAAAGCGCGTGCTATGGCAAGTCGCTGTATCTGCCCTTCCGAAAGTCCGAAACCTCCCTCGCCGAGAATTGTGTCAAATCCATTGGGGAGTTCTTTTATTACATTATATATACACGAAAGTTTTGATACGTGTATTATTCTGTCTTCATCAATATCGGAAGACATAAATGCAATGTTTTCTTTAACCGTTCCCGACAAAATCATATTTCCCTGAGGCACATATGAAAAAATATGTCTGAGGGATGCATCTATAATATAGTCTTTACCTTTGCACTTTATAAGAGCATTTCCGCTATCGGGCAAAAGTATGCCGAGAATTATTTTCATCAGCGTACTTTTTCCCGTGCCCGAAACCCCTGTTATACACACAAGCGTGTTTTTATCTATATCCAAAGATGCCCCATCCAGAATTTTTTCGCTGTCATACGAAAAAGAAACATTATCAAAGGAAATACTTTTCATACTATTATATATATCTTTTGTGTCTTCCTTTTTGTAACGCATTTCTTCATCTTCAAGATTTTCAAGTTCTATTATTCTCTCGCATGATGCCGTAAGGGTGAATATCTGAGGAAGAGTCGATGCAAGTTCTCTGAAAGGTGACTGAACCTGACCCACAAGCTGAATTATTGCGGCAAATGTTCCGACTGTCATTATTCCTCTTGAAATTTTAACTGCACACCAGCCAACTGCAAAATAATATCCGATTGTCAGGGAAATATAGAACAGAATATTTGCAAAAATACTGATGTATCCTCTTTTCATCACAATGTCAAGATAGTTTTTCTGAAGGCCTTGAACCCCATCTTCCATTCGTCTCTGTGAAGAAAAAGATTTTACAACTATGATATTCTGAATTGCCTCTATTATAAATGAGTGAACTCTACCGAGAGACGTCTGACACTTTTTGTGAAGTGGTTTCATTTTTGATGAATACACCTTTGAGACAAGCATTACAAAAGGACCAATCACAAGAAAAACAAGAGCAAACTGCGAATCAAGAATGCAAAGAGCATAAAACCCCATCACAATTCCCGACATAAACGAAAACAGGTTCGGCAAAATTGTCATTACTCCCGAAGTGACAATTTTAACATCACCGTTCATTCTGTTTAAAAGCTCCCCGGTATGATATGATGTTATGTCTCGCCACTTTTTATAGAGCAGTTTCGAAAATACATTCCTTTGAAGATCATTTTTGAATTTCGTTTCTGTATGAAGATTCAAAATGGTATATATAATCTGGATTAAAAGCTGACATACAACCAGAATTACAATCGATATTATCGGTGATTTCAAATCACCTTTGCCGGTTGCCGCATCAAGAAGTGATTTTGATACCAGAGCAAAGCGCATACTGATGTAGGAAATGCCCACAGCCATAAGCGTCATAAGAATTATCTTCCACAAAATATTCTTTGTGTTTTCATAGAGCCACAAAAGGGCATTTGGCTTTTTGCTTTTAATATCAATCACCTGCCAGACTTCTTTTTGTTTTTATTTTTTATATTTCTGATTGTTTTTGCAATTGAGTGATAGAGTTTAACAAGAGTTTTGCGCACAGGAAAAACAAACAGCCACAATCTGCTGTACAATACGTGCCACCACACATCTGCACAATAATACTTTCCATTGCGCCAGATGGCTGTTACCTTCCCGATACAGGATGATACATTTACCGGATATTCCTTTTTGGTTTCATTATCACCCGCAATTGTCAGAATGTCACCTTTCTTTTTTATTATACGATGCAGTATGTAGGTGCCATCATCTCTTTCAAACAATACTATATCATACTTTCTTAAACTTTCCGCCTTTTCAAGAAGAACACAGTCGGTAATGCTCCTGAGTAGCGGATACATACTGTATCCCGTAACCGCAAGTTTTGCACTTTTCCCCTCTGAAAGGGTGCTTTTCACCAATGGTGCTATCTCCTCTATGGGCGGATGAAATCTTTTTGCTATCATCTGTATTACTCCAGAATATTATTTTCCTTTAAAAGAGAAGTAAAGGCGTCTATATCTTCAAGCATTTCTTCTCTTGTTGCTCCTTCATATTCATTCATAAGAGCATCTGCGAGTTCATCTCTTGTTTTGTCTTCTTTGAGACAATTCCACAAAAATGCTCCTGTTTCATTTATTGTAATCATAAGGCTGAAATCAACCATGTTATCTCCTACGGGCACAACTACAAATGTGTCTGCAATTTCCTTTAAGATAAAACCTTCTCTGATTTTCATATTATCATTCCTTCCTTAATATATATTCGGCTGAAAGACAACTATTGCCAATCAGTAAAAATCATTTCAATCATACTTCCGATTATCTTCCACAAAAGTTCTTCCGTCAGAATATATCACTTGGGGAACTTTTGATTTGTTTATGTGCGTTATTCTTTCTCTGCCATGTCTGACAGAGGATTTGAGACTTATTTCATTTTCACTAAAAGCATATGCACTCATTAGTTCATAAAGAGTCAAAAATCTTATATCTTCCGATTTTTCAAGATTTCCCGAAACCTTAAAAAGTTCAGAAAGAGTCACAAACCTTTTTATGGCAGAATCAATACTAAAGCATATGGATTGAGCAAGTTCTTTTAGCGAGAGCTTGCCATCTGCCACACTTTTTACAAGTTCAAGCACATCCCTCAAACATGTCCTCTTTATGTTTATTGCAAAACTGTGACGTGTACCGGTATATTCTTTTTCTTCATATGCCATATTTTCAAGGCACTTTCGTATCTTTGCAATATCCTTTTTAAAATTTCTGTCAAAAGACGGCAAGGCTTCAAGAATTCTTTTTGTGTGAGGAGATATATTTTTATAAAATGCTTCCTCTCCCACCATGTGGCACAAAAGCTTCAACAGAGATGAGTCCACAAAAACGCTGTTACAACAACAATAAAACGGAGCAGAAATCCGGGTGATTCCCACAGCACAAATCATATTTAAAACATCACACAAAAAGGATGTCTCCAATGTACTCGGAGTTTTTGAATATATAAATTCTGTGATATTTATTAAAGCCTGTTTACAACCGTCAGTCAGAACCGGTGAGGGAAACCATACGCCGTCAAGATA
The DNA here is from genome assembly GCA_045654685.1 of Clostridia bacterium. Lineage (GTDB taxonomy): Bacteria > Bacillota > Clostridia > UMGS1810 > UMGS1810 > RGIG1828. The sequence continues at coordinate 12,648 of JAZONV010000046.1, forward strand.
TTCACTCTTAACATGAGTTATACTCTGGGAAAAACCATCTTTCCAAAAAACTTTCACAGCAAGGCGACAGCGCATTTCTTCAAGCTCCAAAAGCTCAACTGCTCCCAAAAGAGAATATAAATGCACTTCAAACTCGCCTCCGGAAGAAAAAACCTCAGAAAAACTTTTTGCCATACGGTTATATGCGTATACTTTCTTTGGCATATCATCAAATCCCGGATAAAAATCATCTCCGTATATAACGGTTATTTCAGGATTTGTAACATCGCCGTGCTCATCTGCAGAAGTTATGTAGCCTATCACTTTTACATTTCTCCCCTTTTTAACATTGTAGCACCTTATTTACATAAAATCAAGTGCATTATGCTTCAAAGGCATTTTTTATATGATTTATCTCCGAAACGCAAAACCCCGAACATCCCACCTCGCCATACACTTCAATTACATCAAAGCGAAAGGTGTGATACATTTTGTTCTGATTCAAAAAACATCGTGCACCGAGAATCATTTTCTGTTGTTTTCGTCTGTTTACCGCCTGGGAGGCATATCCAAAGTCTTTGTTTTTACGGGTTTTCACTTCCACAAAACAGAGAACGTCACCATCTGCGGCAATAATGTCTATTTCTGCACCCATCGCTCTATAACTGTGAAAAAGTATGCGATATCCCATCTTTTCAAGATGTTCAACTGCCTTTTTTTCACCAAAGCGACCTGAAATATTTTTTGCAATCATTTCACATGCTCCCTAACGCCACCAAAGGTCAGACGATGAATTGGACATGGCCCATACTTTGCAATGGCTTCAAGATGTGCTTTTGTGCCATATCCTTTGTGCGCGGCAAAGCCATATTGAGGATATAACTTATCTGCCTCTTCAATGTATCTGTCCCTTGCAACTTTTGCAAGTATTGACGCAGCAGAAATTGAAAAGCTCAAAGAATCCCCTTTGACAACTGTTTCATGAGGAATTTCAATTCCTTTTGCACGGTTTCCGTCTATCAGAACATAATCAGGCTGTGGGTCAAGACCGTTGATTGCCCCCTGAAAAGCTTTGTATGTTGCATTTAAGATGTTGATTTCATCGATGGTTTTTTCATCAACGGAGAATATACAATATGCCTTTGCTTTTTCTATTATCTCATCATAAAGAGCATCTCTCTTTTTGGCGGTAAGTTTTTTTGAGTCATTTATGCCATCAATATATACACCCTCGTCAAAAATCACCGCAGCGGCATAGACCGCTCCTGCAAGCGGGCCTCTGCCTGCTTCGTCAACTCCTGCTATAAGGCTGAAGCCTTCACTACGACGCTTATTTTCATATGCAAAAACGTCTACATTTGTATCTTTCATTTTTTCACGGCCTTTCAAGTGAAATGTTTCCAAGTTTTGCCCCTCTGAACTCATCAAGAAGAATGTGGGCTGCTCTTTCGGTATCTATTTCTCCGCCGGACACAACAAATCCGCGCTTTCTTCCCAGATATTCAAGAAGCTCATAGCCTTCAAGACCTTCTGTTTCAGTCATTTTATATCTTTGAGCCAACGATTCGGGATATTCATTTCTCAAAAATATCAAAAGATGACAGGCAAGTTCTTCCACATCTATTATTTCATCTTTAACTGCACCTGTATATGCAAGACGAAGTCCAACTTCATCATCGTCAAATTTCGGCCACAAAATCCCGGGAGTGTCAAGAAGTTCAAAATTATTTTTTAGTCTTATCCATTGTTTACCCTTTGTAACACCCGGTCGGTCTCCGGTTATGGCGCTTTTTTTACCGGAAAGCTTGTTTATAAACGAAGATTTACCAACATTTGGCACACCACATACCATTATTTTTATGGCACGATTAACAATACCTTTTTCTTTTTCTTTCTGTATCTTATCTTTCAAAAGATTTTTGCATTTATCAAAAATAAAATTAAAGTTTTTTCCTGATGTTGAGCTGACAGAAACAGCACTTATGCCTTTTTGAGAAAAATAATCTTCCCACAGTTTTGTCACTTCCGGGTCAGCAATATCAGATTTATTGAGGACAATCAGATGAGGTTTTGTCCCCACAAGTTCATCAACCTTTGGGTTACGACTGCTTATGGGAAGTCTTGCATCCACAAGCTCCACCACTATATCTATCAGCCTGAGGTTTTCTTCCATCATTCTGATTGCTTTGGTCATATGACCGGGAAACCATTGTATGTTCATATCATAATTCCTTTCAGATTATATAAAATCCAAAAAAAGGGCTGTCTCATTAATTGTATAATACGCATGTCCACGCAAAATTAATGAGACCATCCCTTTTCAAAACATTAATAAAGTCCGCCAAAATCTGACAACGGCCACCATCTGAATACCGCTTTACCAATTATCGAATCAACATGAACCTGACCGACTGCTCTCATATCAAAATCATTTCTGCTGTCGTTAGAGTGATTTCTGTTGTCACCCATAACAAAGATATGATCTTCTTTTATGAGAAGCCCCTGCTCGCCGGAATCATCTGTTACCATCTGCGCAATATTCGGCATGTTGGAATTGTAGGGTTCATCTGCAATATAATCTTCTTCTAAAATTTCCCATTTATCGCTTCCTGCTTTTTTCAAATGCACATCACCTGTTGCATCATCAATCCATATACGGTCACCCTCTGTTGCAATAACTCTTTTTACATAAGCTTCCTGGGGATTGGATTTTGGATTGAAGATTATAATATCCCCTCTTTCGGGTTCATATCCGATTATACGAGTAAAAAGTCTCTGATGATTCTGAAGGGTCGGGCACATTGATTCACCAACAACCTTAACAACCGTAAACACATAGGTACGAAGAACAAGAGCAATTACCACAGCTGTAACTATGCATACAACCCAACTGCCAAGCTCTTTGAAAAATCTTGTCATCATTGAAGGTTCCTGAATTTCGGGAATCATTTCAGGCTGCATATTTTCATTCATTACACTTCATTCCTTTCAATCATAAATATTTTTGAGGATATTGGGACAATAGCACAAAACAAGCTCTTGTGTCAAATGCCGTCCAAAATAAATACTGTCGTTCTAAAGAAAATGCAATGGCACATATGCCATTGCAGAATTAACGGGTTTTCTTATAAACCGGAAGGCGGTTAAACCTTCCGGTTTACTGTGAGAAAAATTATTTCTTTTCTTTAACTTTGGTTGCCTTACCAACTCTGTCACGGAGATAGTAGAGTTTTGCTCTTCTAACTTTACCGCGTCTTGTGATTTCGATATTGGCAATTTTGGGAGAGTTCACAGGGAAGGTTCTTTCAACACCTACGCCGTAAGAAATTCTTCTAACGGTGAATGTTTCCTGAATTCCGCCATGTTTTTTAGCAATAACGGTACCTTCAAAAACCTGGATTCTTTCTCTGTTACCTTCTTTGATTTTTACGTGAACCTTTACAGTATCACCGATGTTAAAAGCAGGAAGGTCTGTTCTGATCTGATCGCTTGTTAAGCTTTCGATAATGTTCATTTTATTTTCTCCTCTCTTAAAGACGTTCATGCAAATTATATAATGTGAATCAAACCACAATTCACAGAGGACCGCCCATATACGATACTTATATTAACACAAGATTTCCCAAAATGCAATATGTTTTTTAATTTTTGTGAAATCTTACCTTTTTCGACGTCTCTTTGGCGGAGGATTGAGTTCACTTTCATAAATGTCCGCTCTCTTTTCATACAAATCCGGTCTTTTTTCCTTTGTGATAAGAAGGGACTGGGTTCTTCTCCACTTTGCAATTTTGGCATGATCGCCGGATGTTAAAACCTCGGGCACACTCATTCCGTGAAATACAGGGGGACGGGTGTAGTGAGGATATTCCAAAAGACCATCAAAATGAGATTCTTCGGTGAAACTTTCTTCATCAGGCAAAACCCCTTCTATCATTCGGCTGACAGAATCTATAACTGCCATTGCAGGGATTTCTCCTCCGGTTAAAACATAATCACCCACAGATATTTCCTCATCCACAATTTCATCCAGCACCCTTTGGTCGATACCCTCATAGTGACCGCATATGATTACCACATTTTCTTTTTTTGAAAGTTCTATTGCTTTTTCCTGACTAAAGACCTTTCCTTTGGGTGACATATATATAACATGAGGTTTTTCTTCGGTTTTTTCTCTGACACTCATATAGGCATCAAAGACAGGCTGTGGTTGCATTACCATTCCTCTGCCACCGCCATAGGGAGCATCATCAACACGATTGTGCTTATTTCCGCTATAGTCTCTTATATTTATAAGATTAAAATTCAAAATTCCTTTTTCCTCTGCACGCCCAAGCATGCTTTCATGAAGCACGCCCGAAAACATTTCGGGAAAAAGAGTAAGAACGTGAAAATTCATAATCAATCAAGCAACCCTTCGGGAAGTTTTACTTTTATGTAACCTTCTTCAATATTGGTTTCCAAAATTACGCTTTTAAGTGCGGGGACATATATTGTCTCGCCGCCTTTTTTCTCAACGGTATATACGTCATTTGCACCTGTTTGAAAAACGTCGGTCACACATCCGTAACTTCTTTCATCATCTTTAACTTCAAGACCGATAATGTCTGCAACGAGATATGTTCCCTCCGGAAGTGAATCAAACAATGAACGTTTGACATACAAAACCTTCTGACGCATACTTTCTGCTTCATCAAGGGAATTTATTCCCCTTAATTTCAGGATGACAAATTCTTTGTGATATTTTATTCCGGTTATCTTGAAATATGTTTCGTCCTCTGTATATACTCCGCTGATTTCCTCAAAGAACTCAGGATAGTCTGTTCGGGGAATAACTTTAACTTCTCCCCTCAGTCCATGGGTGTTGACAATTTGTCCCACATCTATCAATTTTTCTGCAGTTCCCATAATGTTCCTCCAAAAACTTCAAGAGGTTTTAAATCATACGGATTTAAAACCTCTCTTTGCATTACTGTACAATTTCTACAATTACTTTTTTGTTTTCTCTGCTTGCGCAAGCCTTTATAACCGCGCGGATTGATTTGGCAATTCTGCCCTGCTTTCCGATAACTTTACCCATATCGGATTCATTTACATGAAGTTCCAATACAACTGCTGATCCGCTTTCGGATTCTGTTACATAAACGTCATCGGGAATGTCAACGAGAGATTTTGCAATAAATTCCAGTAATTCTTTCATATGTTTCTACCTCCCGGAGCTTATTTTATCGCACCACTGATTTTGAGGAGTTCTTTTACAGTATCTGTAGGCTGAGCTCCCTGGCCAAGCCATTTGATTGCTTTTTCATTGTCTACGTTGATTGTAGAAGGATTGGTAAGGGGGTTGTATGTTCCAATCTGATCAATGAATCTGCCGTCTCTGGGGTATCTTGAATCAGCAACTACGATTCTGTAAAAAGGTGTCTTTTTAGCACCCATTCTTTTTAAACGAATTTTAACCATTTATTTTCACCTCCATTTTATAAAACTTAAATTATTTTATCTGAAAAAATTTCCGAAACCACCGGTTAAGCGTTTCATCTTTTTCGGATTACTGAATTGTTTCATCATCTTCTGCATCTGTTCAAACTGTTTCAAGAACATATTGAGCTCCTGAATTTTGTTCCCCGAACCGTCTGCTATTCTTTTTTTACGGCTTGAATTGAGAATTGACGGGTTTGCTCTTTCTTTTTTGGTCATTGAGGTTATCATTGCCTCAATTCTGCCAAGTTTTCTTTCGTCTATATTTGCATTTTGAAGAGCTGATGCATTAACACCGGGAACCATTTTTAAAAGGTCTTGCAAAGGTCCCATTTTTTTCATTTGTTGCATCTGTGCAAGATAGTCATCAAGAGTGAACTGTTGTTTAAGAATTTTTTGTTCAAGTTCTAAAGCCTGTTTTTCATCAAATGCCTGCTGGGCTTTATCAATGAGAGTGAGCACATCTCCCATACCAAGGATTCTTGATGCCATACGGTCGGGATAGAACCAGTCCATATCAGTGAGTTTTTCACCCTGACCAACAAGTTTTATGGGTTTGCCGGTAACTGCTCTGACAGACAGAGCCGCACCGCCTCTTGTGTCACCGTCGAGTTTGGTGAGCACCATTCCGGTGAAGTCGAGCTTTTCATCAAAACTTGTTGCCACATTAACTGCATCCTGACCTGTCATTGAGTCAAGAACAAGCAAAATTTCTGTGGGGTTTACCGCCTCTTTGATGTTCAAAAGTTCGTCCATCAATTCTTCATTTAAGTGAAGACGTCCGGCAGTATCTATGATTACAACATCATTGCCATGCTTTTGAGCATGTGCGATACTTTCTTTTGCAATATGCACGGGATCATTTGATTCATCTATTGAAAATACGGGAACATCAAGACTTGAACCCACAACCTGAAGCTGTTTTCTTGCGGCGGGTCTGTATACGTCACAGGCAACAAGAATTGGTCTTTTGCCTTGCTTTTTTAAAAGTCCGCCGATTTTTCCCGATGTTGTTGTCTTACCTGCACCCTGAAGACCTACCATCATGATGACCGTTGGAGATTTTGAGGAAAACTTTATTTTATTTGCCTCCTGACCCATGAGAGCGGTGAGTTCTTCATTTACTATTTTAATAACCTGTTGTCCGGGTGTGAGACTCTCTAAAACATTTTCGCCAAGAGCCTTTTCGGAAACAGAGTTTATAAAATCCTTTACAACCTTGAAGTTAACGTCTGCCTCAAGAAGAGCGAGCTTAACCTCACGCATGGCAGCTTTAAGATCTGCTTCATTTATTTTGCCTTTACCTCTTAATTTTTTGAAAGTCTGTTGAAGTTTGTCTGCGAGATTTTCAAAAGCCATATAAGCTGCCCCTTTCTATCTATACTTTGGACCGGATTGAGGAAAGGTGTGAAAATATTTTTTCATCATCTATATTTTTTTCCTTAAGACACTCTTCCAGTCTGTCAAGGGAATCTGAAATTTCAAGGAATCTGTCCATAAGCATCAGCTTTGATTCCATGGAAAGAATTTCTTTCTCTCCTCTTTTTATATTGTCATAAACTCCCTGACGGGTTATGCCCACAGATGAGGCAATTTCCGAAAGGGACATATCTTCCTGATAGTACATTTCAAGAATTTCCCTCTGCTTGTCTGCGAAAAGATTTCCGTAAAAATCGAGAAGGTATGCAACCTTAAGATTTTTCATGGTATCCCCTCCGAAACAAGTGTAAAGCAAAACGCTTTACACATATAATAATATAATTTACTCAAAATGTCAAGGATTTTATACCAAAAATAAAAAAGGCGGCACATGTTACACATATAGACCGCTTTTTTTCATAATTTTTAGTCACTTTATATCAACACTAACACTTTCACTATATGCGAGAGGTGCCATGTTTTTAATATTCCATATAAATGTTCTGACGCATTTCACTTTTTTACTCACATCATATCCATAACAGGACGGAACTGTCTCGCAAACAACATCTTCCATAAACAGTTCACAAGTTTCGTCTTCATATTCTATCTCTGATATAAGATATGCATTGGTATGTCTTCCCGGCTTAACGAACAGCGGAATACATACCTTGCCATTTTCATTGTCAATTTCAGGAGTGAACAACGAAAAAATTCCTGTTGACGTCACTTGTTTTCTGATTGTGTTTCCATTCACATCATAGTTGTCGTTTGCATATGCTCTTATATTTTCTCCGAATGCACCAGATTTGATTTTCATTACTGCACCATCGAAAACCACAACCGTATTGCCTTGGGATATATTTGATCCAATATTTTGAATACCATCGGGAATTTTGATGTATTTTATATGGTCACCTTCCCCGAAGATGTTATCTCCTATGTATATGACACCATAAGGAATTTCTATCTCCTCAATGGTTGAATTGCAAAAAGCAAAGTCGCCGATTTCTCTGACATTTTCATGCCAGTCTGATGTCCACTCTTTATCATCCAATGCACAACACAAAAGCCTTGTTCCCAAAGCACTATACAGGCATCCTGAATGTGCAGAGTAATACAGATTTTGCGGCGAGACCTCAAATCTGGTTCCTGTGCCTATTTCTTTTACGCCAAATTCTGTTATTGTTGATGGAATATATACAGTCATGTTTCCGGATGTGAATATGCCGTCTGCAACCTTTGTGATAGTTATTCCGTCAATCTTCTCCGGAATTTCCACATATTCCACATCACCTGTATATCCTGTAATTTCACCTTCTCTTGAATATGTAAATGCATATATTGATCCGTTATGTCGTCCCACATATATAGGTTCATATTGAACAAGGCCCCATCCGTTGCTAACCTTGTCATCAAATTTCATGACTGTACCGAAAAGATAACTATATATGTTCGAGACCTTAATATGATAATCGTCTATAACTTCGTACATCGGTGAACCAAATTCATAGTTATACCTTCCATCAATATTGATTCCGTCTGTAAAATATTTTTCAAATCCATATTTGAAATACAAAATCATCCAATCATCCCCGGACTCAACAATTTCAACTTTTGTGTCAATTACCAGGGAATGCATATTCCATTCGGGATTGTGATTGGTCGTGCCCTCTTTTACATGAAGATATATATACTCCGCACTATCTTCTCCAAAGCAATATTCCTGACCATCTTCAGGAAGTGCTTCAAGATAGAAATCTGAAAATGTACTGCCACGGAAAGCATTTTTTTCTATTCTCTTTATATGTGCCGGAAGAGAAGAATCTGTCAGCACACATGTACCACTAAAACATGATTCACCAAGTTCATATACGCCCATAAAATCAAAATCTTTTAAGGATGAGCACCCGTAAAAGCACTTGTTGGGTATCCTTGAAATATGATCGGGCCAGTTTATCTTCACAAGTTTTCTGCAACTTGTAAATGCATTTTCCCCTATTCTTTTTATGCCGGCATTCAACACTATTTCTTGTGCATCCACGCCTGAAAATCCCTTTGGCAGAATTTCTTCAAGGGTGGACGGACAAATTATTCGTTTGGATGAAGTTCCCGACATTACTTCATAACAAATTCTCTTAATCCCTTCGGGAATAATCATATCAGCTTCGCTATTATTAAATTTGCAATATACAAGATTGCCGTCACCAAGAGTCATCCACTCTGTCTTTTTCATATTATCCCACCATGGTGTGGAATAATATGGGTTGGTTCCTTTAAACACGGCTTTTTCGCCACCGATGACTTCTGTGATGTAGGCACCCATAAATATTCTCTCACCCAGAGTTATTTCCTCGGGCAATACAATTTTACAAGCCCAGGTAAGAGTATTTTCAAAAGCATGGTCGTCAATGAGTTTGATATTATCGGGGATTGTTATGGTGGTTGCCAGAATACTTGTCAAAGCCGCATATTCATATGCATACGGTCCGATTTCCGTAATATTTTCCGTAAGGCATAAGTTCTTTACCTTACTTCTTGAAAATGTGTATTCCGGAATTTTTGTTATTTGAGACGAAAGTGTTACTTCCTTTACTGCACTTTTATAAAAAAGTCCTATCCCTATTTCACACACGCTGTCAGGCATGGTCAGTTTTTCAAGATTTGTCGTGGATGAAAATGCATAGTCACCGATTTTTGTAAGTGTATTCGGAAGTTTAATTGATTTTGCCGAACATCCTGCAAAAACATAATCACTTAAAACATGAACCGTAGATGGAACTTCCACGGTCTCCGAATTGCCCTGATAACATATGAGCACATTGTTTACAACCACAAAATCCGATTCAAAATTGTTCAACCAGGGAGTTGAATAAATTATATTCACGCCAAAATCTGTTACATCGTCAGGAATTACCATACGGCTTATTCCGCTGGACGAAAATGCATAATCACCAATTGATACAATGGTGTCGGGAAGTTTCACGCTTTTGAGAGATTTGCAATTACTGAATGTGCTCTCTTTTATCGTATCAACCCCATCGGGAATTGACACCTCCTCAATCAGTTCACATCCATAAAACGCACCGGCTCCGATGTACTCAAGGTTTCGGGGAAGTTCAACTTTTTTCAAACTCTTACAATTCCCAAACGCCCTATACCCAATATATTTCACAGAGTCGGGAATAACAACAGACTCAAGATACTGACAACCGTCAAATGCATAATCCCCTATGTGTGTATAACCTTCGGGAATTACGATTTGTATAAGGGAAAAATTCAAATCTTTTGTTACTGCAGAATCAAATCCCTTTATTTTATACCCCCCGATTTCCGAAGGAAACTCAAACCACGATGAATCAATTTTCCCGGATACAATCATACCCGTTCGAGTATCTACTCTCCATAAATCCCCATCATCGTCTGTGAGAAGTTTAATATGGGTTTCACTATAGGCAGAAAACCCATTGACAGACAAAATCAACATTGTTAAAATCACAAAAACAAAGATTGAAAGTCTTTTCATATATCTCACCCATCACCCATAATTTTCTACTATCTTTAATATTCTAAACCCATAAAAGTTCCCGTATTTATCATTGGAAACAAGCCTTATGGTAAATCCTTTTCCGGGAACACAAATCGTTCTGCCTGCAAGTTCCTCGCCGGAATATCTTTTAAACTCATTTCCGTACATATCATATAAAACTATGAAATCTGCACCTTCTTCGGTATAGGTCGAGCCGTTAAAGGTTATGTCTATATTTCTGCAGTTGTTTAAAACTGCGTTATAAGTGAACGACTTGTCATAGTTGTTTCCGTAACAATGGTCCGTTTCAAAAGTTTCCCTTGATATGTCCGAACCCGACAGTCGTGCTCTCACAGACGGACAGTAGGGAAAAATTTGCAAATAATCCGAAACAAGAAATACTTTGACATAGTTATCATAGTTGTAATCATCAAACTTAAATGTATATGTTTCCACATTGTTTGTTGTTCTGACACGTCTCACTTCTTTAAAACAATCATAATTATCATAAACCGCCACAACAAGATATGGTTGTTCGAGAAGTGCACCATGTTTTACATTTACGGTTATAGTTTTGTATGACGAATATTTTACGCTGTCTATATACCAGTTGAGATTTCTATACTCTTTTACTTTCCAACCTTCGAGTTTATGATTCATTATGTAACTGTCTGTATTTGCATATATTATAAAATCTGTACAACCGTAGAAGGAATTGACATATCCTTCCGTATCATTCCCCATAATGTAGAGCGTAAATCCACTCATGTTTTTAAACGCTTGAGCATCTATTACCAAAATAGTTTCAGGTATATATACATTTCTGACATCATTGCCATCAAAAGCACCGGTCTCTATAATGCGGACATTTTTACCATTTATGGTGCTCTGAATTCTTATGTCACGTTTGAACTCGTTAACACAATCATAAACATAATAACAGTCCTCGTTATTATATTTCATTTCTTTGTATATAACATCATCAATTATTATCGTACCTGATTGAACCAGACACTTTCTTGAATCACTCAAAAGCTGGCCTGTCATACCAAAATTAGAATAACTCATTTCACCTTTGGTGAAAACACCATTTTCGTATGAGTTGTTACTCCCCCAAGTGGTGTCCATGAATGACCATTTTCCATCTATATACACATAGTTCCATGCGTGATAATCCGTACCCGCTGTGCCATAAACATATCTTGCCGGAATCCCGGCACCTTGCAAAAGCATGGCTGTAAGACTGGCATATCCACCACATACAGCACGTTTTTCTTCAAGTGCCACAAGAGCACTTTGTCCATCATATTCTCCCACACCATTATAGGCATCATAATCATAATATACATTTTCGCAAACCCACTTATATATTGCCATTGCCTTTTCATAGTCGTTTTCAATACCACGGGTTATTTCCTCTGCTTTATCTCTGTATATCTGACCGTATTCGTCACCCTCATCACCTATGTAATCGCTTTTGTAGTATTCTAAAGTTTCTGCCGGGAGATTTTCATAAAATTTTTCATAATTGCTGTTTGCCGTTGTTGCAGCAGGTGTTGTAAAACTAAGGCTATCACTATATTTATTTAATTTTGTGTTCAAAAGTGTAAATGATGTTCCGTTTTTATAAAATATCTTTACGTCTATTATATATCCCATGGAGTTAGTGCTGTTTTCAAATCCAGAAAAGTCAATAACACCTGTAACTTCCTTTCCGCATTCATCGGCATACACATTTTCGATAACAACAAGATTTGTTTTTGCAACAGCTATGTTGATCATCCGAATATCTTCATCCGGATTCATTCTGTAGTGAAGATTCAAACCATCAATATAAAATTCCATACAATTATTATTCTCGTAAGCGTATGGTCTGAAATATTTGCCACCATAAGTGTTATCAAGTCCATCGGGAATAAATCCCTGTGCATAAACAGAACCTGACATCATAAGCACAACTATCAGGAATATGGCAATTATTTTCATGAAATTATTTTTGTATGTTATTCTTTTCATATACTCAATGCTCTTCCTTCACTTTTAAGACATATAACTTTACATATTAATTAAAAAGCGCCTTTGCAAAATCCATGGGAACAAAATCCTGAAGGTCGTCTATACCCTCACCAACACCCACAAGTTTTACGGGGATGTTTTGCTCATGGGCAATTGCCAAAACAATTCCGCCCTTTGCACTTCCGTCAAGTTTTGTGAGAATTATTCCGGTGATGGTTGCAGTTTCAGAGAAAAGTTTCGACTGAACAACTGCATTCTGACCGGTTGTTGCATCTAAAACAAGAAGGGTTTCAAGGCTTGCCCCGGGAAGTTCACGCTCTATGATTCTTGAAATTTTTGCAAGTTCGTCCATAAGATTCTTCTTATTGTGAAGTCTTCCTGCGGTATCTAAAATTATCAAATCCGAGCCTCTTGATTTTGCCGCGGCAATGGTGTCAAAAACAACAGATGCAGGGTCTGATCCCTCCTGATGCTTTATGATGTCCACTCCGCTTCTGTCTGCCCAAACCTGAAGCTGGTCAATGGCAGCTGCTCTGAATGTGTCGGCTGCGCCAAGGATTACCTTCTTACCTTCTGCCTTGTAGCGTGCTGCCATCTTTCCTATTGATGTGGTTTTACCAACACCGTTAACGCCAATTACCATTATAACTGCCGGATTTGTTTGGGTGTTTATGGCAGGATCCTGACCGGAAAGAATTCCTGATACAATCTCTTCAATTGCACCTTTAACCTGATCGGTTTCGGTGATTCTTTCTTCCTTAACCTTTTTTCTCAAAGAGTCAATGATATAGAGAGATGTGTCAACGCCAACATCTGCCATAATGAGAGCTTCTTCAAGTTCTTCAAAAAGCTCCTCATCAACTTTCCCGAATGCCGCAAGAACTCCGTCTATTTTTGAGCTTATGGAATCTCTTGTTTTGGAAAGTCCCGCTTTGAGTTTTGCAAAAAAGCCTTTCTTTTCGGGAATTTCTTTTGGCTCGGGGTCTGCAACCTCCTCTGAAACTTCCGATGAAATTTCTTCGGATTCTGCTTTTTCTTCAGAAACTTCCTCACATATATCTTCTGTCAAATCCTCTTGTGCTGTTTCCTGTGCTTCATCTGTCAAAGCATCCTCTTCTTCAGAGATATCAACATTTTCTGAAACAGCTTCTTCCAAAGATGACTCCAAAGAATCTTCCACTTCAACCTCTGATGCACTTACTGCATCATCGTTTGGAATATTATCTTCTGATTTAACTTCCGCTATTTCCTCTTGCGGTTTTGTTTTTTCAACATTATCTCCTTTTTTGGAAAAGCCAAAAAAGGAACCAAATTTTTTGAATGCCATTAGTTGTATTCCTCCAGATCTTCAAATTTGAGTTTAAGAAGTTTTGATACACCTTTTTCCTGCATGGTTACACCATACATAATATCTGCCGCTTCCATTGTACCTCTACGGTGTGTTACGACGATAAACTGGGTTTTTGAACTGTATTTTTTGATGTAGTCTGCAAAACGATATACGTTGTTGTCATCAAGAGCCGCCTCAACCTCATCAAGGATACAGAAAGGCGTTGGTCTGACCTCTAAAACAGAGAACAAAAGTGCGATAGCAGAAAGGGCACGCTCTCCGCCGGATAATGCCATCATATTCTGAAGTTTTTTTCCGGGAGGCTGAACCTCAATGTCTATTCCGCTCTCTAAGATGTTATCGGGTTCGGTGAGAGAAAGTTTGCCTGTTCCGCCTCCAAAGAGGGCTTTGAACACCACGTCAAAACGGTTTTGGATGATTTCAAAACTTTCACGGAAAAGTTTCTCCATTATAGACTGCATATCTCTTATGATATCTTCAAGTTTTTTCTTGGTTTCATCAAGATCTTCTTTCTGTGCAGACAGAAAATCAAAACGTTCTTTTACTTCCTTATACTGCTCAATTGAATCAACGTTGATATTTCCAAGTGCTTTTATCTGTGCTCTGAGAGATGATGCTTCTCTCTGGGATTCAACCATGTTGAAATCTTCACGTTTATATTCAAGAGCGGCATTATATGTGAGTTCATATTCATCCCACAGTTTTGCGGTTATGTGTTCTGTTTCAAGTTCGATTTTTGAATTCTGATTTTCTATTCTTGAAACTTCAAGTTGAAGAACATATATGCTTTCGTTTTCTTCTTTGAGTTGCTTTTGACCTTCAACCAGTTTTTTTGATGCCATATCATATGCGGCGGTGTTCTCTTCAATAACTTTCGTAAGTTCCTCTCCGCTCATTTCCGACTGGGAAATCTCTCTCTGGATTGACTCTATTTCTTCTTGTATTGCTTTGTTCTGATTGAGATACTCTTCTTTTTCTCTCGATTTTTCAATACCTGCAACTGCAGATGACTGTTTTTCTGAAGTGAGCATTTCAATTTTTTCACGGCAAAGTTCAATGTCTTTTTCTATGCCGGAGAACGAAATTTTGTCATCAGTTACGGAGGCAAGATAGATTTCTCTCTCTTCTGTGAGTTTTGCCCCCTCTGATTGAACCTTTTCCTGCTCTTCTTTCACCTGACGGACAGTGTTTTCATTTTCCTCTATTTTTTCTTTTAATGCAATTTTCTGTTTGTCAACGTCTTCAATTTCGCCGAGAACCGAACCGCTTTCTGTTGTGATAAGATTTATGTTTCTTTCAAGTTCTCTTATGATACGGTTGTTGTTTTCAATGGCAGATGTAACCTTGATTTTATCCTGATTACAAAGGTTGAGTTCTTCTTCAAGTTCTTCCTTTTTCTGTGCCATCTTTTTAACTGTCTGACGATAGGAATTGATTTTGTCATCATTGTCGTCAATGATTTTTTGAAGTTCTTCTATTTTTTTTGCAAGTTCTTCAATGTCTTTTCCACGGCTGAGGAGGCTCTGTGTTTTGTTCACGCTTCCGCCGGTGAGAGAACCGCCGGGATTTATAAGCTGACCATCCAGAGTTACTATTTTATACTTATACCCTGTTTTTTTGGAAAGACTGACAGCATTATCCAGATTGTCCATAACAACAACTCTGCCTATGAGGCTTTTGAAGATGCCATCATATTTTTCGTCATAGGAAACAAGTTCGGATGCAAGGCCGATATAGCCTTTTTCTTTTTTGGGTGCATCACTCAAGAGTGTTCCTTTAACAGATGTGAGGGGAAGGAATGTTGCTCTTCCAATTTTTTTCTCTTTGAGAAATCCTATTGCTTTTTTTGCACAGTCTTCATCTGTGACAACAATATTTTGAAGCATTGAGCCAAGAGCAACTTCAACTGCAGTCACATATTTGGCTTCAACGTCTATAAGTTTTGAAACAACACCCAAAACACCTTTTATGTCTGATGTGAGAATGCTTTTTACACTTTTGGAATATCCTTCATAGCCTTTTTCCAAATCTTCCAAAACATTCTTTCTTGACTGCATATCATTGCAGGAAGCAACAATTTCATTTTGTTCTTCCTTGGCTTTGTTCATTTTTTCGCTGACTTCGAAATACTCATTTTTGAGTTTTTCCATTTCATCACGGGCTTTTGACTTTCTTTTGTCAACTTCATCCCGATCTTTATTTAAAGACTCCTCTTTTTCTTTTGCATCTGAAAGTGCTTCTTTTTTAACATTCAGATCGTCTATCAATGTGGCTTTTCTCTCATCAAAGTTTTTGAGAAGCATATCCAAACTTGAGATTTTAGCCTTTGAGGCGGAATTCTCGTTTAAAAGAGCCACAATGCGGTCTTTTACTCTTTCGCTTTCTTCAAGTTTTTCCGAAATCTTTGCATCAAAATCAGAAAGAACAGAGTCATGAGCGGAAATCTTTTCTTCAAGTTCTGCCTTTTCCTTTGTTTTTTCTTCTATTCTTAAAAGAAGTTCCTGAACCTCTTGTTCACCCATTTTGATTTTTTCGCCAAGAGCCTTTATTTCTTCATCAATACGGGTGCAGTTTTGCAGATTGTTTTCTATGTTGGTGTTGAGGATATCAATTCTGTGAGAAAGACTTCCGGAGTTTTTCTCCAAATCAAAACTTTGCTGACGAAGATTTGTTATTTTTTCATTAAGCTCTGAAAGGCTTGATGTTTCTTTTTCAATGAGAGCTTCAATCTCGGCAAGTTTCTGTTTTTCTGCGTTGAGCTGATTGAAAGCAATTGTGAACTTATCCTTTCCTTCCTTAAGGGCAATTTTCTGTTTGTCGATGTTACGGATTGAAATGTTTATGTCAAGGCCTTTTAAAACCTCACGAAGGTCAAGATATTTCCTTGCTTTTTTGGACTGAATTTCCAAAGGACCTACCTGGGATTCAAGTTCTGAAAGAAGGTCTTTTATGCGGAGAAGATTTTCTTCTGTCTGAAGAAGTTTTTTCTCGGATTCATTTTTGCGATATTTATATTTTGTTATTCCCGATGCTTCTTCAAAGATAATTCTTCTCTCTTCTGCCTTATTTGAAAGAATCTGGTCAATCTTACCCTGACCGATTACGGAATATCCCTCTTTACCAAGACCTGTGTCCATGAAAAGTTCATGAATGTCTTTGAGACGGCATTCCTTGTCGTTTATGAGATAGTTACTTTCACCGCTTCTGTGAACTCTTCTTGTTACCTTTACGGTGTCATAGTCAATTTTAAAAATATTATCTCTGTTGTCAAGAATAATGGAAACCTGGGCAAAACCGAGAGGACTTCTCTTTTGAGTACCTGCAAAAATAACGTCCTGCATGTTTCCTCCACGAAGACTTTTTGCACTCTGCTCACCCATAACCCAACGGATAGCATCGGAAATGTTACTCTTTCCGCTACCATTTGGACCAACTATTGTGGTTATGCCCTGACCGAATTCAAGATTTATTTTGTCTGCAAAGGATTTAAACCCTTGCATCTCAATTCCTTTAAGATACAATTTTGATACACCTCAAACAATCTTTTGTATATGATGTATTTGCTATTTCCCAAAATACACCTTTTATATAATATCATAAGAATGAAAAATTTGCAAGAAAAAACTACAATGAGAGATTTTCCCATTGTAGTTTTAAATTTATCCGTCAGTCTGTTTCAATAAGATTTTCCGCAGATTTGCATACAGGGAGAATACCACGCAATATCTCTTGAACTGATGTTAGCCAAAATTTCATAATTCAGACTTCCACTAAATCCGTTCTCCAGAGTGATTTCGTCAGTCTCGTAGCCGTAATCATCATAAAATACAATCATTTTCTCTGTTACATCAGGAACCGGAACATCGGGATATTCACCATCGTCAGGCTTTACGTCCTCATCTTCCACAACGTTTACCGTAAGACGTCCCACCTCAATTCCGTCAGGACTGCGGACAATAACATCTGCCCATCCGGAGGCGTAGGCATCTACTGTAATAGTTTTTCCATCCTCCCAGCTATGAACGCACAGAATTTTATCGTCTGTTGTTTCAAATTCAAGATTGGTATCCGCAGGAAAAGGTGAGTAGAAATAAAAACTCCTTGTCTCTCCTGCAGTCATTGTGACAGAATAGTTTTCGTCAGCATCAGGGAAAATAACCTGACCGATTTCCACTCCGTCAACAGTTGCATCTGCCGCCATCGGCACTACCGTATTCATAGCAAAAATACAAATTGCCAGAAATACCGATAATAGTTTTTTCATTTTTTCAACCTCCTTGCAATTTTTTATATGTCCATATCATTAGTTGTCATTTTTTTCATTATACTCCTCATTACAGTTGTGTGTCAACACAAAATACACTTTTTCAGGAACGTGTGTTTTAAACGAACAGTTGGCTAAACAGCAAAAAAAGGGGATGTTTAAAAACCCCCACTGAAAATCGAGGATGAAAATTCCTCGATTTTTTTGTATAGAAAGAAGGCTGAAATCATAGCGAAATCAGCCTTTTTGTGGTATAATATTTGTATGACCAAACACAAATATAAC
>JAZONV010000047.1:0-1977 GCA_045654685.1 Clostridia bacterium
GAAAGCTGCTCGACCATTTACACGAGGTTGATGTTCAGGCACAAGAAATTTTATACCAATTTATCAAGGAAGCAGAGAAAACTGCTCCCGATAAAGCGACTCAGCAGATGGCGTGGGTTGGTCATATGAACAACGCAAAGGCGTGTGCAGAGGAAATTATCTTAAGCGAGATAATTTATATTTAATGTTGTAACAAGCACTGAATTTGGCATTACAAATTCGATTTTTAAGGGATACCCCTAACACCCCAAACACGAAAGGAGGCGGCAAGATGCGTAACAGAACAAAGACTTTTTCTGTAAGGCTAAGTGAGCAGGAATATGAAACCTTAAATAAGGCAATAGCAAAAACAGGGCTTACAAAGTCAGCTTTTATAAGAACAGTTGCAAGTGGATATTTACCCAAACCACGACCGCCAAACGGCTATGATGGAATGGTGTCAGAACTAAGCGAAATTGCCACCAACATTTATTCCGTTTCAAATGGTATGTTAAATACAGATAAGATTGACACCACATTTTTGAAAAGTCAGGCACAGCGATTGGACAAGGTGATTTTACAAATCAACACCTTCTTCACCGTTCCTGATAAAATCAAAGGAGGCGATATAAAATGGCAACAACAAAAATATGGGACATAAAAGGAAGAGTTGATTCTTTGATAAACTATGCTGCCAATCCCGAAAAGACAGACGGAAATAAATATAGCGAAAAGCAAATACAAGCTCTCCACGATGTTATGGATTATGCTTCCGATGATTATAAAACGGAACGAAGCTTATATGTATCGGGCGTTAATACAACGCCCGATATGGCAAAGAAAAAGATGCACCAAACAAAGCTCCGTTATGGTAAGACGGATGGCATCGTAGCATTTCACGCCATACAGAGTTTCAAGCCGGGAGAGGTTACGCCCGAAATTGCACATGAAATCGGCAGAAAGCTTGCAAAAGAAATGTGGGGTGATAGGTTTGAGGTTGTGATTGCAACACACCTTAATAAAGAACATCTGCATAATCACTTTGTAATCAATTCTGTATCCTTTGCAGATGGACTGAAGTATTATGACAATACCGCAAACTATAATCTCATTAAAAAGATTTCCGATAGGCTATGCGAGGAATATAATCTGTCGGTGATACGAAATCCAAAAGGCAAAGGCAAGCATTATGCGGAATGGTATGCAGAGAAAAATGGCTATCCTACAATTCGAGGGCAGATTAGGGATGAGATAGACAGTATCATAGAAGGCTCATATACAACGCAAATTTTTTGGAAAGAACTGAAACGCAGAGGATATGAAGTTAAAAATACGGGTAAATATATCGCTGTAAAACCAACCTATGCTCAAAAATATGTTCGTCTTGATAATCTCGGCAAATATTATACTCCCGATGCAATAAACGAGCGCATTATTGCTGCAAGAAATGGTATAAAGCTTTTAGCCATAAATAAACCTAAGCCTGACTACAACGCTTGGCTTAAAAAATATGAGCCGATAAAACTCAAAGGCTTTAAAGCTCTGTATTACCACTACTTATATCTGTTCGGTAAGATACGGAAAAGGGAACCGCCACAAAGAGTATGCTTCTATCTCAGAGAGGAGCTTATAAAATTCGAGCGATACCAAAAACAGTTTCATTTTCTATATGATAATGATATTGAAACTTCAGGTCAGCTTATGGAAATAAAGCAAACGGCTGAAGACAGAATTTCCGACCTGACATCACAACGGTCAAGATTGTATCACAAACCTGATGCTAAAGGCGAAATTGCGGATATAAATGCTGAACTGAAAGAGCTTCGTGCCAAAGTCAGAATGTGCAACAACATTTCAATTGATTCAGAGCGTATTGCAGAGCATTATAAGGAAGCTCAAAGACTTGAACAAGAAGCAATAGCAGAACACTCAAACAAAAATAAATCTAAAATCAAAGATAAAGAAATTACACGATAGGATTGGAGGAACTTATGAAAA
>JAZONV010000048.1:0-2705 GCA_045654685.1 Clostridia bacterium
AGCAAGCAAAGTGCCTTAAATCAAAACTTTTGGAAACTATGTTTACAAAAGTTTCATTAATGACTATTTACATCTTGAATATACTTTTCTCAAAAATTTTAAGCCCGCACTTTGCGATGCGGGCTTTTTCGACAGTCTGAAGCATAAAAGTCAACGCTTTTATGCTTCAGAGAACTATTTAAAACAAGTCAGAGCAGGAGCGGGTATTATTAATATTTTTCCAAAACAGAAATTATCTGTTTTTTGTACATATAGTTATAAAATAATATCCACATGACAAATAATCATAATTTTTCAATGGTATCAGTTTACGTTTTGGCAATTGGGTCATTTTTTGTTCTCCATCATTTCTGCCTTTTGGGAACAGAAATAACCACACCAAAAAGCATAAGTCCTGCCCACACAATAATAAGATTGCCCCATCCTATCGAGGAAACAGCATTTGCAAAGATTGTGCTGGATGCCGCCGCAGACATATAACTCATAAAGTCGAGAAATCCTGTTGCACCCGACACCATTCCTGTGTCTCTGAGGCTTGGACAATATCTTGACCAGAGCATTGTTGCAGCACCGTTTGACGCCATTATACCAAGGACTAAAAATGATATGTTTATGATTGGCTGTCTGACAAAATATATGATAAAGAAAAATACTGTTGACAGGGAAAACATCAAAAGAATTGTCAGATCCATATTGTGCTTTAGTTTTTCATACACAAAACCCGCTATAAATGTTGTTGTTGATATGACAAGAGTTGCCACGGTGTATATGAGCGGCGCATCTTTTGCCGAGAACATAAGATACTGTGAAATGTAGGTTGGCATCCAGAATACCACAGTTGTTCTGATAACCCCGGTGACAACGGAGATAAGAGTGAATTTTATGATTCTGTGCTTTATGAGAACTTTCACTCCGCCTTTTTTACCCTTGGGGCGGTCATACTGATTATATTTTACTATCCCTTTTTTCTCCATTATAATAAAGCACATAAAGCACACAATTGCCATTATCCACAGAATTATACTGCCGGCATAGAAAACTGCCTGCCATGTCATTGCCGCTGCGGCAATTCCTGCAAGAGGCGAACCGAAGAAAGATGAGAATGTGTAGCCAAGACTGCATCTTGTTGCATAGATGGGCTCTGTGTTTTCAGAAACCACTTTTGTCATGGGGCCGTATATCATGGAAAGAAAGAAACCTGTGAGACCATAGATATAGAGACCGCCCCCGGTTCCGGCAACTGAACCGAGAGAAAAAACAATATTTGAAACGCCTGCCATAAAAAGACCGACGCTTATCATGTAGCGCGCTTTAATCTTATCACCAATGGCGCCGTTTATAAGTTGACCTATGGCATAAAAAGTGAAATATACAGAAGATGCTTTCCCTATATATCCTTCTGTGAATCCTTCTTCTATCATAGCAGGGGTAACAGAGCCAAGAATGTTACGGGCAAAGTATACTGCAAGATATGCAACGGAGCAAAGGACTCCTATGTATATGGCGTTCATTACATTTTTATTTTTACTCATTTCCGATTTCCTCCACGCTGTGAGAGTTTAAAATTTTCTTTAGTTTAAAATATTTACTATCGCTCTTTTTGCCGGTTACACTGCTTATGTAGGAACAGATTGCATCAGCCAAAATCAGTTGAGAAGAACGGATTTCAACAGAATTTCCAACAAGAGAGTTTCCACCCGGTGGGGCTATGAGCACACAGTGTGAAAGTCTTGCAAGAGGCGAATTTGGATTTGATGTTATGGAAATTACACCGGCATTATTCTCCCTTGCATTTTTCACTGCATCTATAACATCCCTGGTTTTTCCTGATGAAGAAATGGCAATTACAAGGTCATTTTCGTCAAGCATTGCCGCAGACATGGCACAGGTGAGAATATCGCTCACAAAGGATGCAGGAATGCCAAGTTGCTGAAGTTGATAGCAAAAATCTGTTGCTACTGCCGCAGAGGTGAAAATGCCGTATATTTCAACCTTTCGGGCGCAAAGTATCATGTCCGTGGCTTTTTTGAGAGTTTGTTCATCATTCATTTCAAAGGCAAGTTCATATGAGTGCATCTGGGATTCAATGTTTTTTCTGAGAGCATCCTTCACGGTGTCACCGTCGGATATAAGGCTGAATTTCTGCACCTTCTTCTCACCTATTGATGCTGAAACTCTGAGTTTGAGTTCCGGAAAACCTCCGCAGACATATTTTTTTGCAAAGTTATTTATGCTCCCCTGAGAAACATCAGCAAGTACGGAAAGTCTTGACATGGAGAAGGTGATGAATTCATCGGGATTGTCAATGATTAGCCTTGCAATTCTTTTTTCAATTTTCGACATATGATTTATATTTGCTTTTAGTGTGTTTATCAGATTCTTTTCCACAGGTTCAAGCCTCCGTTTGTGATTTTTTCTCAAATTTTAAAACACAAAAGTGAGTATATCACAATGTCAACACCGTGTCAAGAGAAAAATGAGCAAAAGGTGGTGTAAAAAAATCATTCAATTTTGACCCCAACTATTGACAAAGAGCCTTTTAAAAAACGCAAATTCCTATACAGTAAAAAAGTGCGTTAACACGCACATCAACACCCCTGCCCCTCATTCTTGAGGGGTAGGGTTTCCTTTTTCTAGATTTTAATGTAAAATATTCGTATGAGTATTTTACAAAAGATTTTTTCAAACCATTTCCACAAACTCAC
>JAZONV010000049.1:0-7159 GCA_045654685.1 Clostridia bacterium
CTCAAACGAATTATTTTTGAAGCCTTTCAATTTGTCGGTCTTGAAGGGCGACAGCCCATCTGCGACCTCCGCAGTAAAATTCTCCTAAAAATAATCCGTTTGAGATGTGAGCAGTTTTATCAGTGGCAATTTTTTCTAAAATAAGGAAAAGCTCGCAGGGAATACTTCCGTATTATCAAGGGGTTTGACATAGTTTTAGGGAAAATTGTCCTGCTAAAACCAATAGGTGTTCAAGTCTTACTGCACTATGCATTCAAAAACAATATCGGGAGCATTCTTGGCTTTGTCAAAAAACAATCCGAGGTTCTCTCTTACGGTGAGCGAAACCATCTTTTCTTCACCGGGCAAAAGAGTGAAATATGCATCATCGGCAAGAACAGCATAATCTCCGTTTACATCTTTAGGACGGACAAAATATGCAGGGGTATCTCCCGTATTTTCAACCTTTGCATCATACAAAACATACACTCCGTCTCTCCCTTTTTCTTCTATTTTATACGAAATATGACATTTGGGGAATTTCTTTGCGGGAGCATATGGGGTTTTTTCACTTTTGGAGAAAAAGTAATCTTTATCATTTCCTTTAAAGGAAAGACGCACCATATACATTTCGTTTTTATCCGACAGATTTTCATTTATCTCAAAAGGAAGATTTGCTGTTGAAAGTTCAAACTCTCTGACTTTTTTTCCGCCAATTTCATAAATACCCACATTCACCTTTTCATCGCAGGAATTATAATCTCCGCTTTTACACACAGTAACTTTTAGAATATCATTAAAGGAAAGAGAATCATATCGAAGTGAAACATCACAATCCGAAAATGCTTTTTTCGCCCAGTAATACACCATTTTGGGGTGTCCGAAATAGTCAAGAATTGCTGTGTTATCTGAATTTGGCCATGGCTCATTGAGTTGCCATATCATACTTCCCGAAACATTTGGCGATTTTCTTCTTTCATTTTCAATAATATATCTTATACCTTCTGCCTGAACCCATTGTCCGTAGGGAATGTAATCATCAACGGTTTCAAAATCCCCGAAAAGTCTTGCATCTCGCCTGTAACTGTGCCACCAGTATTCTCCGTGATGCTTGTTTTCGCTCCAACCGTCTTTATCCATTTTGTTTTCACTAAGGAATTTTTTGTAATTTTCCCCCGGTCCGCTGACACCAAATTCGGAGTGAAGCAAAAGTTTCATATTATTGTAGTTTTCGTAGTGGGTTTCAAACTCATATTCCCAGGGACCGTGAACATCTTCGTTGAATGGCGAAGCAAACTCTGCGCCATACACAGGACCGGATGGTGTTGTCGGCAAAAAAATTCTCTGTTTGTCATATTCTGAAACAACACCATTTAACATATCTATGTTTTTGTCCTCATATTTCGCAGGCTTATTGTTTTCATCTGTCAATTCATTTCCCCCGCACCATATGGTAAGACAAGTGTGATTGCGTCTTTCCTTTACTGCACAAACAGCAGTGTCCCTAACTTTTTTCAGGAATATTTCTTTCTTAGAAGGAACATTTTCAATTCCTGAACTTGACTGGATGAAATCCTGCCATATCATGATTCCGTTTTCATCACAGAGGCTATAGAACTCTTCAGTTTCAATTATGCCTCCTCCCCACACTCTTACCATGTTGACATTTTCATTCTTCATTGCCATCACATACCATTTCATGGTTTCAACATCAACATTTCCGTAGAGATGATCAAAAGGAACTTTGTTGTTGCCTCGGATGTATACCCGTTTTCCGTTGATTATGATTGTGTAAGGAATAGAATCTTTTCTTGATCCGGGGTTTTGTTCGTATTTCAGACTTCGTATGCCGATTTTATACTCATATTCTTCATTTTCAAAACGAAGTTTCATGGTGTAGAGAGGCTGAGAACCCATGCCGTTAGGATACCACAATTCCGGATTTTCAATTTTAAATTGCAGACGCACTTTTTCTGCAATTTTCTCTGTCCGCTCATACAACATTTTCCCGTCAGGAGATATGATTTCTGCATGCAAACGGTCTTTGAAATCACCTTCAAAACTGAAAACAACGTCAATCATACCAACACCATTTACAAAATCTGTTGATATGTATTTTTCTTTAAGTGATACATCTTCAACATACTCAATCCACACATTTTTCCATATCCCTATATTTACAAGTCGTGTGGCAAAATCCCATCCGTATCCGAAACGGCTTTTTTGAGTGAAAGTTTCTGAAGTTGCTCCATATTGCCCCACCTCATCAGGTGCACCCTTAAAGAGAACTTTCAGATTCAGACCGGATTGTGTGTATTCACTGATATCAATACGACAAGGAGTGAACATGTTCCCGTGAGATGCTACCGACTGATTATTGATGAAAATTTCACACTCATAATCCAGTCCGTCAAATACAATGTACCTTTTTTTGCCTCTTGACACATCAACCTCAATATCTGTGTCATAAAGCCACCACTTGCTTTCCGTCCATTCGCAAAACCTGGAATTAAAATCCACATAGGGATTTTGAATGTCTCCGCTTTTGAATAAATCGTAATGGATTCCGCCGGGTACAGTTGCATCAACAGGATCTGTGACATAACGCTTTTCTTCCAACGGCCATGGTCTTTTACCGAGCGGAATATATGGAAAAGTTCCCCGAAGAGTCCACTTTGTGTTTACTTTTTCCCTCATATATCTACACCACCATATTATAATTGATATAATTATTTTAACATATATAACCTCGTACTGCCTTTCAAAAATTATACTCAGCATATCATAAATTAACGTATTTTCAAAACAAAAACATTTTTCATTTACATATTCACATTTTTGTGATAGAATATGCAAAAAGAGAAGCCTTGCCTGCCACAGGGTATACAGGTCATCCCTGCAAACTATCAGTCGGAGGTGATATTTATGAACCACGATTTTATAAGTGAAAACCGTATTGATATGACAGACTATTCCAACTCAAACACTGATATTCACACAGCAAAATACACACTCAACGAATCTTTTCCTGCCCATTGGCACGACCATTACGAGTTTGAATATTATATAAAAGGAAAAGGCTGTCAGATTATAAACGGCAGCAGTTTCCCGATAGTTCCGGGGACACTGTGCATTTTTTCTCCAACCGACTTTCATGAAATCATTGTGGAAGAACCTTTGGAAATGCTTAAGTTTGAATATCAGGAAAGCGATATTGATCCTCTTGTTTCATCTCTTTTTGCAGGATTTCCCACGGGCTCGCCAATTCATCTTGATGAAAATAACGTTCTGCTTTTCAATCATCTGTTCTATTCCGCAATCCTGACAGCAGAAATGTATCCCGATTCTCCATATGGAAAAACCGTTATAAGAAAACTTGTGGAATCTGTTATTCTAAACACCATTAACCGGTTCGCCGGAGACAATATCTGCATTGAATTTTCTCCCTCAATGCAATTTGGAGATATTCAGGGAGTTCTGGTATACATTCATAAAAACTTCACCAATCAGATAACCCTTAAAGAAGTGGCTAAAAATACTCATTTTTCGCCTCAATACCTTTGCAAACTTTTCCATCAGAAAATGGGCATATCATTTAAGGAATATATCACAAATCTGCAGATGAATTATGCTTCAAAACTTTTAATCAACACAGACCAGAGTGTTACTGACATCTGCTACAAATCGGGTTTTGGTTCATTTCCGAACTTTACAAGAAAATTCAAAAAATTCTATTCTATTTCCCCATCAGATTACAGAAAAGCCAACAGATCCCTCAAAGGCAAAAGTAAACATAAAAAGGAAGACTCTGAATAATCTTGTTTGATGATATACAATGACGATATGCATCATCGAATCATTAAAAATCGGGGTGATAATTAATTCGACGAATTAATTAACACCCCGATTTTTTGTTTGCTATGCTTTTAACGTTCCGTCCTTTTATACGATTCCGGTCACCACATTATCAAAGCCACACATTATTGTCTGTATCATCCTCAATTATTTCCACATCAAGTTCTCCTGCCTTGCTGTAGAAATATTTTGTCATAGGCTCTATTTTGCATCCGTTTTCTTTCATTCTCAAAAGGTCTGCTCTTCTTCCTCGGAGCATTTTCATAAAGTTGTCTTTCCCTTCGGAGAAGTTTTCTCTTTCCCAAAGAATATCATACTCTTTGAGATTCTCGTCAATCATCTTTATGATTTCATCAATTTTTTCTTCAGTTGAACATCTGTTATATCTGATTTTGGTGGTTTCAGCCGCTATCAGAACCTGATTTGCATTAACAAGAATCTGACGTTTGAAGTTTTCATCAAAATCGATTTTTTCAACGTCGGAAATTACCTTTTTCATATACTCTAAAACATTATCAAAATAGAAATCGTCACCACATTCCATAAGGTCAAAATCACCGCAAAGTGCAGTTTCTTCAATTGGGTTGCCGATAAGTCGCATACTCATTGCAAAACCGGGGATTCTTTCGGGTTCAAGAAGATAATACTGTCCCATTCTGTATATGAGTTCGGAAATATGCTTTCCGTCAAAATATTTTTCATCAATAAATCTTTTTGATTCCTTTATGAAATCTGCTTTCATCAGATAGTTATTCTGTTTTGCCCCTGCATTCCATGCATACTGTCCGCCAAGGGCTGTGGGCACAAGATTCCATACAGGGAATGAGTTGTGACCGTCACCTGCACCCCAATCGGTATACATATATCCTACTGCACCGTGGTCTCTTCCTATTTCAGCACAAAGCTGAAGATTGAAAGTCAACACGTCATAACGGCTTGTACAACATCCCCAGGTGCTTGAACTTGGACATACATAGAAAGGTGCATTGTTTCTTGAAAGCGCCGAGCACCATCTTTCCATTGTTGCAGTGGGAATGGGATCATATCCCCATATGAGGGCAATTGCATCTTTGGGAGCATTCTGAAAAACATAGTCCTCATTTTTGAAATTATGTATCATATCAGTAAAATACTGACATCTTCTTCCGTATTTTTCCCTTGCAAGATCTGCAACTTTGTTGAGCCATTCAACAAATACAACCTCTTCCCCTTTTTCCTCACAAGCCTCTTTTGTCTGATACATTCCAAGACCGCCACTTTCATCAAATCCAACGTTTGCCATATCAGAAGATGTGCAAAGAGGGAAAATTGATTCATAGAGTTTGTCAAGAAAATCCAGAGATTCGGGAAGAAGCGGGTTGATTGTTCCTGTGTTTCTTGTTTCATCTCCGATTCTCAGATGCTTAAATTCATCCTGATCAAGCCACGTTTTGAGATGTCCGAAACTTCCCACATAGGGAACAAGTTTCACAAATCGCTTTTCACAATAATCATTGAGATCTGCCATATCTTCGGGAGTATAACACTCAAAATTCTCCGTATACTTCGGAAATGCCTTATAGTCAAAAACAAATCTTTCAAAAAAGAGTTGAAATTCGTTATATTTGAGGTCTGCCATAAGGTCAACATATCTTTTGAGAATTTCAGGCTTTGGCATTCTTCCGTAACTCACATCAAGAAGATAGCATCTGTTTTCAAAATCGGGACTGTCTTTGACGCTGCAGAATCTTAATTCAGAACCAAATTTTCTGATGAGTTGTTTTAGGGATGTAACTGCACGGAAAATGCCTGCATCAGAAGATGCTGTAAGGGTGATTCCATCCTCATTTATCAAAATGGCATACTCTTCCTCGCCAAATTTCTCATCCTTTTTTATCTTCAGATCTTCATTGCCGTTTTTGTACTTGTCAAAAAGGTATAAAAGATCTGTATTTTCATCATATGCCTTCATTTTGTATATACCTTTAAGGTAGGTCTCTTCTTTTGGTTTTGGGAAAATCATTATGTTTCCTCCTTTTTATGCCCAAGTTTTAATCAGTATACATCAGAAAAGAAATTCATACAATGTGAAATTTTACCTTTCAGGTACTCTTTCTTTTCTTTTTATTTTACCATTCAAAAACTTTTTTTCAAGGTTTGGTGATGCTGTCTTTTTTGTCCTAATATGCTTTATTTACAAAACTTTTCTATATAGTTATCTATGGCACTTTCAATTATCTCAAGTGCCGCACCCTTTCCCATAACTTCATTTACTGCCGTATCTTTGTTTTCAAGATTTTTGTATACGGTAAAAAAGTGGCTCATTTCTTCAAAAACGTGGCCGGGAAGTTCTGTGATATCTCTATACATATTATAATTGGGATCATTAAAGGGTATGGCAATTATCTTTTCATCATTTCTGCCGTTATCAATCATGGAAATTACCCCGATAGGATATGCCCTTACCAGAGTCATGGGCTGAATTTTTTCAGAACACAGCAAAAGCACATCAAGGGGGTCATTATCGTCGCCATAGGTGCGGGGAATGAAACCGTAGTTTGCAGGATAATGGGTTGAGGTATAGAGTATGCGGTCAAGCATCAGATAGCCTGTTTCCTTATCCAGTTCATATTTTTTCTTGCTTCCTTTGGAAATTTCCACAACGCAGATAAAATCTTCGGGATTTATTCTTTTCGGTGATATATCATGCCATATATTTGACATATAAATTCTCCTTTCATTTGAGAAGTTCGTATTTTTAAAGACATATTATCATATATTCTGACCATTTTTCAATGCATCGGTCAAATATTATTCCATTATTATAAAATTTGTGCAAAATAATTCAGCGAATTTGTGAAATCTTTTTTTGCTTTTTTGAAAAAAAGTGTTGACAAAAGGATTCCGATATGATATACTATCGTTTGTCGGTTGGATGAGACACCTCATTTGACCGGGCGAATTATGCGGGAGTGGCTCAGTGGTAGAGCGTCACCTTGCCAAGGTGAACGTCGCGAGTTCGAATCTCGTCTTCCGCTTCAAAATCAGTCAAGAGACGTATTTGTTACGTCTCTTGATTGCAAAATCAGACTTTTTAGTTATGATTTTTAAAAAAACACATATTATATTAATATGATATGGCGTCATAGCCAAGCGGTAAGGCACGGGTCTGCAACACCCTTATCCCCGGTTCAAATCCGGGTGACGCCTTCAGAAAAAACGGTAGATTTTGATAGAAAATCTACCGTTTTTTCAATGAAGCGTTCCTTCGGAACATTAAGTCGCTATCGCTAATGAAGTTGCCTTCGGCAATGAAGTGTTGCTGACGCAACATTAAGGGACGCTT
>JAZONV010000050.1:0-14937 GCA_045654685.1 Clostridia bacterium
TACTATGCAAATAAAAGCATTTAGCCAAATATGTTGAATAACATCGGTGGCCGCAATAAAGAGTGTTGCAACAAAGTTAAACACAAGCCCCCAAATAGTGTGCTTTGCATTGAAAATAATGTTTAACACACTGAAAATTGATGAGATGTCGCAAATCCACAAAATGCTATCAAAACCATTTATTATTCGGTTTACTGCAATTATGATAATGTTGATTAAAAATATTATTGTATAGAAAATATTATCTTTGTTAAACAGCTTTTTAAAAATATTTTCTTTTTTAAGTGTTTCCATAATTTTCCTTTGAGTTATTTAGATTTATAGTAGAGCATACAATGACAAAAGCCTTCAAAATCAGGATCGGCAATCTGTTCTCTGAATTCTTTACAGATA
Organism: Clostridia bacterium; assembly: GCA_045654685.1. Lineage (GTDB taxonomy): Bacteria > Bacillota > Clostridia > UMGS1810 > UMGS1810 > RGIG1828. Next base: position 394 of record JAZONV010000050.1, read on the forward strand.
CATTTATACTCTTCCGTTCTTTGAACTCTGCAGGGACAATATCCACCTTTTGCTTTGAGACCTTCTTGTATGGTCCTTACAACTTCTTTATCGGGATTGAATGTCACTTTCATAGTATTGCTCCTTTATTTTTATTTGAATGACCTATATTAAAGAAGTTTTTCAAGTCTTACTCCAACTTCTTTAAGGAATGTTTCGGTGTCAACTTTCTGTTTGTTTTCAAGAGATGAAAGAAGATAGAGGTCACCTGTCATTACGCCTTCTTCAATGGTCTGAATTGTGGCTTTTTCTAAGTTATCAGCAAATGCCACAAGTTCATCAAGACCGTCAAGCTCACCTCTTTTTCTGAGTGCTCCAGTCCATGCAAAGAGAGTTGCAACAGAGTTTGTTGAAGTTGTTTCACCTTTGAGGTGTTTGTAATAGTGGCGCTGAACTGTTCCATGAGCTGCTTCATATTCATATACACCTTCGGGTGATACGAGAACTGATGTCATCATCGCAAGACTTCCGTATGCAGTTGCAACCATGTCACTCATAACGTCCCCGTCATAGTTTTTGCAAGCCCAGATATATCCGCCCTCTGAACGAACAACTCTTGCTACTGCATCGTCTATGAGAGTGTAGAAATATTCAATGCCTGCATTTTCAAATTTTTCTTTATATTCATTTTCAAAAATTTCAGCAAAAATATCTTTGAAGCGATGGTCATATTTTTTACTGATTGTATCTTTTGTTGCAAACCAGATGTCCTGTTTTGTGTCGAGAGCATAGTTAAAGCAACTTCTTGCAAAACTTGAGATGGACTTATCTGTGTTGTGAAGTCCCTGAATGATACCATCTGTTCCTTTGAATTCATGGATTAACTGACGGGTTTCATTTCCGTCTTTATCTGTGCAAACGAGTTCACATTTTGAACCCTCGCAAACCTGCATTTCTGTGTTTTTATACACATCGCCGTATGCATGACGGGCAATGGTGATAGGTTTTGTCCATGTGGGGATATATGGTGTTATGCCCTTTACAATAATGGGTGTACGGAAAACTGTACCGTCAAGAAGTGCTCTGATTGTTCCGTTGGGAGACTTCCACATTTCCTTGAGGTTATATTCATCCATTCTTGCAGCGTTTGGTGTGATTGTTGCACATTTTACCGCTACACCGTATTTCTTTGTTGCTTCAGCACTATCAATTGTCACCTGGTCATTGGTTTCATTTCTGTATTCAAGACCAAGGTCATAATATTCAGTTTTCAGATCTACATATGGTGTGAGAAGTATATCCTTTATCATCTGCCATATGATTCTTGTCATTTCGTCTCCGTCCATCTCAACGAGAGGAGTTTTCATAGGTATTTTTACCATATTTATCATTCCTTTTCTTTTTATTATTTATCCTGGTTATAACTATAGGGTGTTCCGATCAATCCAACCTGATTGAAATCAGATGGATTGTTTCTGATTATCCAGTCTATGTAAGACATTACCATTTTTGCAAACAAAGCATATCCTGTGGGAGTCATATGCCCCAGGAAGAAAGTTTCCCTGAATTTTTCATCAAATGTGGGTGCATATTTTTCAAGGTCGATAATGTAGGTGTTTTCATAGACCTTTGCAAGACATCTGATTGCTTCATTCCACTCAATTCTTTTTTTAATCTTTTCCGCACTGTAGCCGGTGTCATCAGGCATTGTTACAAGAAAGAACTTTGCCTTTGGCTGTTTGCGTTTCAGGGCTTTTATGATATTGCCGTAGCATGTCATAAAACTCTTGTCATCCCACACTGTAAGTTCTTTGCTTTTATAGGGGTCTCCCAATGCTCCGTCTTTGTTGTGGTCATTGATTCCAAGAGCGATTATATATGCCTGACAGAGTTTCTCATACTCAAAAGCACCACACTCTGAACCAAAGGATGTGATAAATGCCTCTGCTGTCATTCCGCCTCTGGAAAAATTGTACACCTTGCTTCCAAGTGCTCTTGCCATAAACTGACCCCAGGAATATTCATAAAAATCGTGATAGCCTTTTATGCCCTCTTCAAAGGATTCAAATTCTCCCGAAGAAAGACTATCCCCTACTATTCCGATTGTGCGGAAAATCTTACAAAATCCACCATCATCAACAATTCTGTCAAGGGGTTTTTCATTTTCGTTTGCGTAATAAAGGTTTATGTCCATTTCACAATCCCCCTTATTTATTGAGTTGATCCTTTGTGTAACTGAGAAGTCCTCCTGAAAGTACAATTTCTTTTGCTCTTTCAGAAAGTTCACATTCACACTCAATATCTTCGCCTTTTGTTTTATTTGTAATTACGATATTCTTTCCGTTTTTGATTGCATCTTTAAGATTGTTCATAGAAATATCATCATTTAAGTCAAACTTATCATAGTCTGCTTCATTCTTAAATGTGAGGGGAAGGATTCCCGCATTTATGAGATTTGCTCTGTGGATTCTTGCAAAAGATTTAACCACAACTGCTTTTACACCAAGATAGAGGGGAGCAAGTGCGGCGTGTTCTCTTGATGAACCCTGACCATAGTTTGCGCCTCCGACAATTATGCTCTTGCCCATTTCTTTTGCTCTTTCGGGGAATTTCTCATCGCATACTGTGAAACAATGATTTGATATTGCAGGAATGTTTGAACGAAGAGGAAGAATTTTTGCACCTGCAGGCATAATGTGGTCTGTGGTAATGTTATCTTCAACTTTGAGTGAACATTTGCAATCTATGCTGTCTGAAAGAGGCTCTGTTTTGGGGAATGGTTTGATGTTTGGTCCGCGAAGAACTTCTACAGAATCCATGTCCTTTTCATCACAGGGTTTTTCTATCATATTGTCATTGATGATAAATTCATCAGGCATTTTAAATTCAGGCATATCACCGAGAGTTCTTGGGTCGGTGAGGAATCCCTTGATTGCAGAAGCGGCTGCAACTTCGGGGGATACAAGATATACTTTACCGTCTTTTGTTCCGGATCTGCCTTCAAAGTTACGGTTGAAGGTACGAAGTGAAATACCGCCGGAGTTTGGAGACTGTCCCATACCGATACAAGGTCCGCAGGCACTTTCCAAAATTCTGGCACCTGCATCTATCATAACAGAAAGTGCACCGTTTTGAGCAAGCATGTTGAGAACCTGTTTTGAACCGGGAGCGATGGAAAGAGATACATCAGGGTGAACAGTTTTGCCTTTTAAGATGTGGGCAACTTTCATCATATCCTGAAGTGAAGAGTTTGTGCATGAACCTATGCACACCTGATCAATCTTCATTTCACCGATTTCGGAAAGAGTCTTTACATTATCGGGCATATGAGGGCATGCCGCCATAGGCTCGATTTTGGAAAGGTCAATATCTATTACTTCATCATATACTGCATCGTCATCAGCCTTAAGCTCTGTCCATACTTCTTCTCTCTTCTGAGCTTTGAGGAACTGTCTTGTTGTTTCATCAGAGGGGAAGATTGATGTGGTTGCACCAAGTTCTGCTCCCATATTTGTGATTGTTGCACGTTCGGGAACAGAAAGACTCTTTACGCCTTCACCGCAGTATTCAATAACCTTTCCGACACCGCCTTTTACAGACATTCTTTTCAAAACTTCCAAAATTACGTCCTTTGCGGCACACCATGGAGAAAGAGCACCTGTAAGATTAACTTTCACAATATTTGGATATGTGATATAGTATGCACCACCGCCCATTGCAACTGCAACATCAAGTCCGCCTGCACCGATTGCTATCATACCGATACCGCCACCTGTGGGAGTATGGCTGTCAGAACCGATGAGAGTTTTTCCGGGAATTCCGAAACGTTCAAGGTGAACCTGATGACAGATTCCGTTTCCGGGACGTGAAAAATATATGCCGTGTTTCTTTGCAACAGAACCGATAAAGCGGTGATCGTCTGCATTTTCAAAACCTGACTGAAGTGTGTTGTGATCTATGTAGGCAACGGAACGTTCTGTCTGAACTCTTGGGATTCCGATTGCTTCAAACTCAAGATATGCCATTGTTCCTGTGGCATCCTGAGTGAGAGTCTGGTCAATTCTGATTCCTATTTCTTTCCCTTTTTCAAAAACACCGTCTACTGTATGTGCTTTAAGTATTTTTTCGGTTAATGTCAAACCCATTTGTATTCATCCTTTCTTTTGCTTTTATGCATATTAAAAATTAATATAAAAAGCCAAACTACATCAATTTATAATACCATATAAGATGGGATATGTCAAATGTTTATAGGGATTGTTAGTGCCAAATTTGACTTATCGGAATTTTTGTGGTATTATATTAGAAAGTTCCGGGGCACATATCAAAATATTTCGTGTGCCGAAAGAAAGGATTTTTATATGAATATTAAAAGAATTTTAGGATTGCTTCTCGCTTTCTGCCTCATTTTCAGCATTGGAGCATCCGCAAAAACAATTGAATTTACAATCGGTTCTGCCGATATGTATGTGAAAGACGATGTTATTGAAGCAAAAACCATTGATGCTGTTCCCTACATTAAAAACTCAAGAACCATGGTTCCCGTAAGAGTTATTTCTGAAAACTTCGGTGCAGAAGTTTCCTGGGATGATGCATCAAGAAAAGTTACTGTCAAATCAGGTGAAACAACAATTGAACTTACAATTGATTCTGACACAGCATTGGTTAACGGTGCTCCTACAACCCTTGATACACCTGCAGTTATCAAGGACGGAAGAACAATGGTACCTTTGAGATTTGTGGGAGAAGCTCTTGGCAAAAATGTTGAATATGTAGATGCATCAAAGCAGATACTCATTACCGACCACCCATCTGCAATAACCGTTGACGGGTATGGCGTAAGCATGGACGATTTGGAAATCGCTTTAAAATATATAGCTTATGTGCCGGGGGATATTACAGAATCTGTTTTAAGCGCTCTTGACTATTTTACTCAGGTTATTCCCATAGCAAACGAAGCAAAAGCAAACGGCGTGTATCTTAATGAATCTCAGAAAAAAGAACTTACAGATAGCGTTATGAACGACAAGGACTTTTATTATTCATCAATTCTCACAGCTCCTCTTATAAAGGTTCTCTCTGACAATCTTCTTGCAAGAACATACATGGATACTCTCCTTGAACAGTATCCCATAGGCGATGAATCAATTGCCGATTTTTATAATCAGGCATATGTGAGAGCAAAACACATACTCATTCTCACCTGCGATCCTCAAACAGGAGAACCTTTTTCCGAAGATAAGCTGTCTGAAGCGAAAAAACAGATTGAAGACATTTCTGCCAAGCTTAAAGAAGGAGCAGATTTTGATACTCTGATGTGGGAATATTGCCAGGATCCCGGAATTTCCAGTGATCCCGAAGGATATGTGTTTACAGTTGGCGAAATGGTGCCCGAATTTGAAAAGGCCGCATTTGATCTTAAAGAAGGCGAAATCAGTGACATTGTGGAAACAAGCTATGGATATCATATTCTGAAAAAAGAACCACTTCCCGAAATAAGCGAATATATAAAAATGATTATTGAAAACAGCATCGTATCCGAACTTTCAAACAGAATTATGCAAGGATTGACAGATGCTGCCGACATCAAGCTTGTAACTCCCATTGAGACTATGATTGAAGAATTTTCATATCTCGGATAAAATAATGGAGCGTAAATTAGTTCATACGAATTAATTTACGCTCCTTTTGATTTTCGAAGTAATTCTCTTTATCATATTTTCCCTCTTGATCTTCAGCAACCCAACTGTCGGTAACAGGCAGGTCGTGTTTATAATGTACATAAATGAAACTAACATGGAGTTCCCCTTTGTATAGTTTAATTATATCACCACAAAATCATAAAAATCTTGACACTAACAGGTTATTGTGGTATGATTAATCATACTAATCATACAAAGGAGCTGGGGACATGAATATACCGGCAGGAAAACATGCTTGGATGGTCAAAATCGGCGAAAAGGGACAATTTGTTATCCCCAAAGAAGCAAGAGAAATCTTTGACCTGCAACCGGGAGATGAGATTCTGGTTCTCGGAGACAAGGACAGAGGAATTGCCATTCTTCCAAAATCAAAGCAACAAGAGCATATCAACAGAATTTTCATGGATATGGATGAACAATAACCGAAAGGTGTCAGGAGTGAATCGTAAATGCTGGCTATTGAAACTAACAATTTAACTAAAAAATACAAAGACAAAACTGCTGTAAACAGTATAAATCTGAAAATAAATCAAGGTGAGTTGTTTGCTCTCCTTGGCACAAATGGTGCCGGAAAAACAACTACAATAAAAATGTTGTCAACTTTGATTTTGCCGACAGAGGGTAAAATCAAAATTAACGGATTGGATATGGGTAGAGACAGACAGAAAATAAAAGATATGCTGAATATGTCTCCCCAGGAAACCGCAATTGCTCCAAATCTTTCCGTAAAGGAAAATCTGGATTTTATGGCAGGGGTATATCAGATTTCAAACAAGCATGAAAAAATCGGGGAATTGATCAAAATGTTCAAGCTGGATGAAGTGCTGAATCAAAAAGCAAAAACCCTATCCGGCGGATGGCAAAGAAAAGTTTCCATTGCAATTTCATTAATCAACGACCCAGAGATATTATTTTTGGATGAACCAACACTTGGCCTTGATGTAATTGCAAGAAAAGAGTTGTGGGCTGTTATCGAAAAATTAAAGAAAAAAATAACCATAATACTGACAACACATTATATGGAAGAAGCAGAAAGTTTGTCTGACAAAATAGGCATTATGGCAAAAGGAAATCTGGTTGCCGTAGGAACTGCAACTGAACTGACAGAACAAACAGGCGCCAAAAATTTCGAAGATGCATTTGTGAAAATCGCTTCAGGGGGTGAATTATAATATGAGAACACTAAATTTTGCAAAAAGGAATTTCATGGAAATTTCAAGAGACCCGTTGAGTTTGATTTTTGCTGTGATATTGCCTCTGTTTTTATTGTTTATATTCCAGCAATTTGATATTCCGAATTCAAGCTATGATTTAGAGAATTTCACTCCCGGAATTGTAGTTTTCGGGTTTTCATTTATAACACTATTTACAGCAATGCTCATAAGCAAGGACAGAACAACATCATTACTGATAAGACTGGGAATCAGCCCCATGAAACCCATGGAATATATATTGGGGTATATGTTATCAATTATTCCGATTATACTGATTCAAAACATATTATTCTTCATTTTAGCCCTTTGCCTTGGTCTGAATTTCAGTATAAACATAATATGGACAATACTTGCATCAATCATTGTGGCTGTTTTGTTCATTTCAATAGGAATAACCATAGGATGCATCTCTTCCGAAAAGGCATCATCCGGAATATCCAGTATTATAGTTCAGCTTGTGTGTTTCACTAGCGGAATGTATTTTCCGAGAGAAATTCTCGGAAATATTTTCGGGAAATTCTGTGAATATTTGCCTTTTGAATCTTGTCTGACAATATTAAAAGGAATAATGAACAATACCCTCGACTCAATTGAGGTGAGAAATGTGGCTGTGTTTGTTATTTATACCATTGTAATTTTTGCTATGTCTGTGATGATTTTCAAAAAGAAAATGGTAAGTGATAAATAGGACTTTTTAAAGTGTGTAAAATAACCGGGAGCTTAAGACCTCTGAGCTTGGTTTAAATCATATTATGGGATTGACTCAAAAAACTTGACAAACCGTTGGGTTGCTGATATAATATTTCAAGTGGTGATGTGGCCCATTGGTCAAGCGGTCAAGACGGCGCCCTCTCAAGGCGCAATCACGAGTTCGATTCTCGTATGGGTCATAACAAACAAAAAGGTTGCAGAGAAACAAATGTTGTCTGCAACCTTTATTTTTAGAAAAAGCAAAAATCATTTCAGGGGGAAATAATTATGAGCGTTAAAAACGAGATTGAAAGAAAATGGCTTGTGGACAAAGAAAAAATACCCTTTGACTTTTCAAATGCTGAGCCTCTTGTTATGGAACAATCTTACATAAACTTCTCACCTACAATAAGACTCAGAAACACAAATGACAAAAGTTATGTTCTCTGCGTCAAAAACAAAGGCGGCAAAAACGGTCTTTCAAGAGATGAATTTGAAACAGAAATATCAAAAGAAGATTATGAAAAACTTCTTTTGAAAACAGAGGGCACAATTATCCGAAAGACAAGATATTGCATAGATACAAATGACGGTCTCACCATGGAATTTGACTTTTTTGAAGGTGAACTTTCGGGGCTTTGTTATATGGAAATAGAATTTGAAACAGAAGAAGATGCCGCAGGTTATCCAAATCCTCCATGGGCAATTAAAGATGTGACTACAGATGTTCAATATAAAAACGCTATGCTTGCAAAACTCGGTATGCCATCTGATGCCGGAAAGATTGTATAAACTTATCACTTAATAAAAGACGTATATACCTGATACTTTCATCCGTCGAATCGAAGATGAGAAAGGTTCATACAATAAAAAAAGACATCCAAATGACAGTCCTCAATAAAACAGTATAGGTATTGACGGTCTGTCAAAGGGTTGCAGAGAGTTAAGCATATCACATTTATAGTGTGGTGTGCTTTTTCTCATATATGGGGTAAAATGTCACACAATAGAGGTTAAAAACGCCTGTTTTATGGGCTTAAAATGGGCGAAAACAGACAAGGTAATAGTTTTATATTCAAAAGCGCAAAAGTGGGGTTCTATTGCGTGACGAAAATTGAAAATCAACACTTTTTGAAAAAGGGGATTTAAGTCCGTTTTTCGACTTAAATCCCCTTAACTGACATACTGCGAAAAAGAACAGGTTTGTCAAGGGCGAGCGTAGCTCGTGCATTTACCCTTGACTTGCCTGTTTCTTTTTTGCTGTTTCTTAAAATTTATTCTGTAATCAAAACTGTTCTTCCGTTTCCATTCCATTGCACATCAGCACCAAAGGCTTCTGCGATAACTCTTACCTTAAATCTTTTTTGAGTTCATTAACAGGCACATAATCTCCATTTCCGATTTTAGCCATTGAGCCATCAGAATTAAGTGTAACATCTCTTGTACCGAGAGAACGATATGCTCTTCCTCTTAAATCTTCCTCCAAAGCCTCACGTTCTGCTTTCTGTTGAGCCTCTCTTGCTTCACGCTCTGCTTGCTCACGCTTTGCAGATTGTTCAAGAGAATCAAATGCCATATCGTCTGTACTTCTACCGATATTCATCAATTCCTCTTTTCTCTTTTTTTCTTCTTCGTCACCTTTTGTTATAATAAAAATTGACATCCATCCGCAAAAAGGTATGTATGCTGCAATGGTAAAACTTATGTTCCACCACCAACGAAGAATTGGGCTGATTATTGGAATGTTAAGTCTTGCGACAATCGCTATCGCCACCCATATTATAACTGCAATAACTACTCCTGAATCCATTTTTTAATCTCCTCTCATTTAATCATTTGACTTATAATTATAAATAACTTCTGAATTTATATCTTCAGTACCGGCGATGCTTTCCCATTCTTCTTTAGTGCCTGTAAATTTCACAACAGCATTGCTTAGTATAGCATTTGATTCGATTACTTCAACTCCTTTAGCAATCACAATCTCTTTAATATCGGCATTATCAAAAGCATAACGCATTATTAGCTTTACACTACCTGATATTTTTACAGTTTCAACTCCATCTATATTAGAAAAAGCGTGAACACCTACTGACTGAACACCATCCATTATGTAAATATGCTTTATTGGCAGTGCTTCTTCCTCTACTTCTACATGCCTTTTCCCATATTTCTTCCCAAATTTCTTTTGTGTTCCCCAAGGAGTATTATAATCTTCTCCGGGCCAAGAGTTCATATATCCATTGCCTTTTACCAACAATGTTCCGCTTTCTTCATAGAATTCCCAATTTACATCGTCAATTCTATAATCATCTTTGCACGCTCCTGATTTTGTTAGATTTCCTAAATCCCCTTCAGGCTCAAAACAAATCGCTTCTTCTGTTTTTTCATCAAATCCTGATTTTTCAAAATGTAAAAATTTATCCATTAAATTCAAGCCACCATCTCGGTCAATATTATAAAATTCTTCACTTGTTCCCGAATAATACAAATGAAACATACGGCAGGATGAAAATGAATCTTTTCCGACTTCCGTTACACTTTTGGGCAAGGAAAGGTTCGTAAGACTTTTACATTCTTCAAAAGCATAATTACCAATACTTGCAACATTCTCAGGTATGGTTACATTGCTCAATCGGATATTTCCTCTAAATGCGTATGTATCAATTTTGTCTAAGCTTTCAGGTAAATAGATTTTTTCATTGTTTTCATAACCCGAAAACGCACACGAAGAAATATTTGTGATTCCATTCTTAACCCATACACATTTAACATCTGCACAATATTTATACCACGGATAATCTGTTGTATCTTTCTCTAACATTTCACCTTCGCCGCTTAAAACAAGTGTGGCGGTATCTGCATAATACTCCCATTTTATATTATCACCATGTTCGCCGGAATCCGAAAGTTCTCCGAGTTCATAATCAGGTTTTATTGCTTTGCCACTCGAAGAACTACAAGCACTAAACATGCCAACACATAACATTAGCGTAAATATTAAACATATTGCTCTTTTCATAAGTTCCTCCCTTTTATCCACCAATTATTTCTACTTTTAAACCATTATCTTTTGCGTAATTCTCTGCCACACTTCCACTTGTTGTATAGATTGTTACATCGTTTTCACATCCTTTAAAAATATGTGATCCTATCTTCGTAACGGATGCAGGTATTGTAGTTTTATTTAACATATCACAATTTAAGAAAACTTGATTGTAAATGGTATGAACACCATCAGGAATTACAATTTCTCTAAGACTGTCGCAATTCATAAATGCATAGTTTTCAATTGTTTTAACATTTGATGAAATAACAACCTGTTCTAACGATGTGCAAGACATAAATGTTTTTAAGGATATATTTGACACTCCATTTGGTATGATAATACTTTTTAATGAGGTACAGTATGCAAACGCCTCAGAATATATATTCACGATGCTTTCCGGCAATTCGACATCTTCAAGGTTGCTGCATCCGTAAAACGCATACTCGCTTAAAGTGGTAACGCCATCTTCAACAATAACTTTTTTAATATTGTCTTTTTGCTCAAACCACGGAGTATCTATTGACGGTTTATCGTTGATAAAATCATATTCAAAACTTTTCATTTTTCCCGAACCGCTGATTGTCAAAGTACCTTCTTTAGTTAAATTATATGTAAGACCTTCTCCGCATTCTCCTGAAGTTGGAGTAGCAATACTTGCCTCACTTATAATTTCTGCATCTTCGATTTCTTCGTTATTACTTGGCATACTCTCAGAACCAGTATTAGCGTTGTTTCCGCAAGCACTAAATGATATAACAGTTACAAATAATAAAAAAGCTAATGTAATATTTCTAAACCTTTCCTTCATTTTTTAACCTCCGATTTAAAGTTTTGTAATACACACTTTCCAATTTGCAGTACAAAAATTAAAACCTCCTTCGCAGCTTATTACAAATAAAAAAGGTGCGTCTACAACAAGAGAACGCACCTGAAAAATGCAAACTCCTATTGTTGCCACACAATTCTCAACAAAATCAGGATGCTCTCCTATATGCTAAGCGGAATTTGCATTTTTGCCTATTCAAACTTAGCATACGGAAAAAAGGGTATATTATCCCTATAAAAATAGAGAGTTATCCCCTAAATTTGTTGATTGAATTATGTGGCTCTTATATTATAACACTATTTAAAAAGAATAACAATACATTTTATATAAAATCATCAAATTGCCAATAAATCTTGTTTCACTTCTGCATATTTTTCTTTCTTTGATTGTGTCATAAATGAGGAAAAATATTTTTGCTTTTATGTGTGTAAAATTTCAATTTTAAATGTTACCTATGTGAAAGAGAAAAATAATGAAACTTTTATTAAAAAGTTGCTATTTTGAATTTTAATTTATTACTTATATGAGAATAAAATTTTTTCTCACAAAGGTTGTATTTTTACAATGAAATTCGTTTATTAAGTGATAAAAAATTTTTTCAAAAAGGGCTTGGGAAATTCCCAAAAACAAAAATGAAATTTTGTGAGTGTGGCTACACTCGCTATGCTTGCTGTTTTCTCAAAATAGCAAGTATTAAAAATTTCATTTTTCGCAAGTGAGTACCCACTTGCTATGCTTGCTATTAAAAAGTTTTATCAAAAATCAACGGAAAGGATTGGATAGGAATGGATAAGAAAAATTTACGAATTTCGGCATTAACTGTGTTAAATAATGAACTGCCTGATGTCAAAATATTTTTTGAGGATAAAGGCACACTTTACACCTTTAACGGAATATATGACGGCAGCAGAGCTGTGTCCTCAAAATTATTAAAACTTATGGAAAGTGACGAAAGCGATACGAAAGGGGCTGACAAATAATAAAATGAGCGATATAATGAATACAAGCAATCCTGTTTTGACAGACTGTCCGATTGAAAAGGAGGAACTTAGAATTATGAGACAGTCTGATAAAATAACGGCTTTATATTGTCGCTTAAGCCGTGATGATGAATTACAGGGCGACAGTAACAGTATTGTAAATCAAAAAAATATTTTAAGTAAATACGCAAAAGAAAATGGTTTTAAAAATCTTAAATATTTTGTTGACGACGGCTTTTCAGGTACGAATTTTAATCGTCCGAGCTGGAATGATTTAATTGCTCTTGTTGAAGAAAACAAAGTCGGTGCAATCATAGTAAAAGATATGTCAAGACTTAGGCGTGATTATCTCAAAGTAGGTTTTTATACAGAGGTAATGTTTGTTGAAAAGAATATCCGTTTTATTGCTATCAATAACGGCATAGACAGTGCCAATCAAACTGACAGTGATTTTACTCCGTTTCTTAATATCATTAATGAATGGTATGCAAAAGATACAAGTAAAAAGATAAGGGCTGTTATGAAAGCAAAAGGCGAATCAGGAAAGCATTTGACAACAAGACCGCCGTTTGGATATATGAAAAGTCCCGATGATAAAACAAAGTGGATTGTTGATGATGAGGCTGCACAAATAATCAAAAAGATTTTTGCTTTATGCCTTGAGGGGTACGGCACATCACAGATTGCACGAATATTGAAAGATGAAAAAATATTAACTCCGTTTTCGTATTGGAGCAGTAAAGGACAAGCTTTTAAGAAATTAGAAAATCCATATAATTGGTCTGCTGATACCATTGCGGGAATTATTGAGAAAAAAGAATATTTAGGGCATACTGTGAATTTCAAAACCTACAAGCAATCATACAAAAGTAAAAAGAAATGTACCAATCCCGAAGAAAAGCATTTGATATTTGAAAACACCCACGAAGCAATTATTGATGTTGATACTTGGGAACGGGTACAGGAGTTGAGAAAGAACAAACGCAGACCGACACGGACAGGGAAAAGCAATATGTTTTCCGGCATAGCCTACTGTGCAGATTGCGGACAGAAACTTTACTACTGCACAAGCAAATATTTTGAAAGCAGACAAGACTACTTTGTATGCTCCACATCACGCAAAGGCAAGGAAGAATGCTCAACACATTTTATTCGTGCAACGATACTTGAACAGGGTGTTTTAGCACATCTTAAATATGTGATTGGAACAGTTGCAAGTTATGAAAATCAATTCCGCAAGGTATTGGGTGCAAAGCAAAAGACAGAGGTTAAAAAGGAACTTTCTGCAAAGAAAAAACTGCTCTCAAAAAGCGAAAACAGAATTAAAGAATTAGACTTATTGTTTCAGCGTATTTACGAGGATAATGTCAGCGGAAAAATCTCGGACAAAAGATTTGAAATGCTATCTGCAAATTATGAAACTGAACAGGCAGAATTAAAACAAATTATCGAAAAGTTATCCACTGAAATATCCGAAACGGAAGAACAATCCGACAATGTTGAAAGATTTATTTCAAAGGTACATAAATATTTTGATTTACAAGAATTAACTCCGTCAGTATTAAACGGTATGGTAAAGCGTGTTTATGTTCACGCACCACAAACCATTGACGGAAAAAGAACTCAGGAAATTGATATTGTTTATGATTTGGTCGGCATACTGCCACTATCACTATTTAACAACGAAGAAACGGCATAGAAAACCTATGCCGTTTCAACGAAAACAATATTACTGTTTTATTAAGGACACCCAAACGGATGTTTTTTTGTATGGACCTTTAGACGAGGACGTTTAACGGAACAATCCGGTGGATTGTTTCGTAGTCCGAGAGTCCCTGCGAGATGAAAGCGAGCGCCCGCGCGATGCTTGAATCCGTCGAATCGAAGATGAGAAAGGTTCGTACAATAAAAAAAGTGCGTTAACACGCACATCAACACCCCTGCCCCTCATTCTTGAGGGGTAGGGTTTCCTTTTTCTAGATTTTAATGTAAAATATTCGTATGAGTATTTTACAAAAGATTTTTTCAAACCATTTCCACAAACTCACTAATTCCGGTATTACAATTCGTGATACTGTTATTGAGAATGTCGACAAAATGATAC
>JAZONV010000051.1:0-39809 GCA_045654685.1 Clostridia bacterium
ACAAACTACCTTCTTTCGAAGGTTTATTTGTCATGCCACAAAATCCACAAATATTTATATTTTCAATGTCCGTATCGGGCTAACTGTCTTTTTTAGAAATTTTTCTAAAAAGACTTGATTTTTATATAGTTAGCTCCTTTATATTATTAATAAAATCAACAATGTCTTTTTCATCTTCACCGAGATACATAAGTGATTTTACGGCAGACGAAAGATTTTCGTACAGTTCACCTATTTTTTTGTCATCTGCTATATTTGAAACAGGGGATACAAAGTTGCCTTTTCCTCTGATGCTGTATATAAACCCGCTTTGCTCAAGTTCTCTGTATGCTCTTTGAACTGTGTTGGGGTTAACAGTCAGTTCAATTGATAACTCTCTGACAGAGGGGAGTTGTTGATTTTCCGCAAGAACTTTGTTTATGATCAGTTCTTTAATGCCGTCTTCTATCTGTATATGAAGACTTCTTGAATCTTTAAAATTTATTTCTATCATTAATTCACCTCCAACTGTACTATGTGTATTAATACAGTTAGTATACAACAGTTATGATTAAATGTCAACATAAAAACAAAAATTTAACTAAAAATACTTTGGAAAAATATGTTGACATACAGTGTATTTTATGCTATAATTTTACGGTAACCGCTCAAAGATGGTCGAAAACTTGACTTTATATAAGTCAATACCTGACTTTGGCGAGATTGGATGAGGGAGGTGCTCAAACTATGTACGCAGTTATTGTTACAGGCGGTAAACAGTACAAAGTTTCTGAAGGTGATGTTCTTTTCATTGAGAAACTTGATGCCGCAGAAGGCGATTCAGTAAAATTTGACAAAGTACTTGCTATCGGCGGTGAAAACACCGTTATCGGTACACCTGTTGTTGAAGGCGCAAGCGTTGATGCAAAGGTTGTTGCAAACGGTAAGTCAAAGAAAATTATCGTTTTCAAGTATAAGCCCAAAAAAGGCGAAAAAACAAAACAGGGCCACAGACAGCCTTATACAAAAGTTCAGATTGAAAAGATTAACGCATAATTATGATTAGAGTTGATATTTTCAGAAAAGAAAACAATATTGTGAAACTTGAAATGAATGGTCATGCAGAATTTTCAGATGGTGACGATATTGTTTGTGCATCCGCTTCATCAGTTGCATTTGCAGTTCTTAACGGAATTGAAAATGTAATCGGTGTGAAGGTTGGATATGAAACGGGAGACGGTTATTTATTTTTTGTTCTTCCCGATGACATTAACGAAAAAGAGCAGGACAAGGTGAATGTTCTCACCGAAAGTTTCTTCCTTTTTATAAAAGAACTTGAAACTCAATATCCTGCACATGTCAAGGTTACCGAATTGGAGGTGTAGTAAATGTTTGCTTTAAACATACAGCTTTTTGCTCATAAAAAAGGTATGGGTAGTACCAAGAACGGCCGTGATAGTGAATCCAAGAGACTTGGTGTAAAAAAAGGTGACGGTCAGTACGTTCTTTCAGGAAATATCCTCGTAAGACAGAGAGGTACAAAAATCCATCCCGGTATCAATGTTAAAAAAGGCAGCGACGATACACTCTTTGCCGTAGTTAACGGAAAAGTTAAATTCGAAAGAGTAGGCAAAGATAAAAAACAGGTTAGTGTATACGAAATTGCTGAATAATTCATTGTAATAATTAAAAGCATAAGGGGCTGTAAAAAAGTATGTCTTTTTTTACATCCCCTTTCTTTTTGATTAATAGGTATTTGAGTTGCTTGAATGTTTATTAATCCAAAAGAAAGAATAATAGGGGAGGAATGCAAAATGTTGGCAGATACAGCCAGTATATATGTTGAAGCAGGAAACGGCGGACATGGCCTTGTTTCTTTTCACAGAGAAAAATATGTTGCTGCAGGAGGACCGGATGGCGGTGACGGCGGTCACGGCGGTGACGTTATTTTTGTTGTAGATGAAAAATTGAGCACTCTTATGGACTTCAGATACAAACGTCACTATAAAGCTCAAAACGGTGAAGATGGGAAAGCCGCAAAATCAAGTGGTAAAAACGGGCAGGATCTTATTGTTAAAATTCCTGCAGGAACAATCATAAAAGATGCTGAAAGCGGCAGAATAATTGCTGATATGAAAGAATTCGGTCAGAAGTTTGTTGTAGCCAAAGGCGGAAATGGTGGTTGGGGAAATTGCCATTTTGCAACTGCAACCCGTCAGATACCACGTTTTGCAAAAAGCGGAACTGAGGGTGAAAAAAGAGAGATCACTTTAGAACTCAAACTTCTTGCAGATGTTGGCTTGGTGGGATTTCCAAATGTTGGAAAATCAACTCTCCTTTCTGTAGTAAGTGATGCAAGACCCAAGATTGCAAACTATCACTTTACCACGTTAGAGCCTAATCTTGGTGTTGTAGATATGGGTGTGGGTAGAAGTTTTGTTATTGCAGATATTCCCGGAATAATCGAAGGGGCAAGTGAGGGTATCGGTCTTGGTCATGAATTTTTGAGACATGTTGAAAGAACAAGACTTCTTATACATGTTGTAGATGCTTCTGCTATCGAGGGCAGAGATCCGATTTCTGATTTTGACCTTATTAACAAAGAGATAGAAATGTATAACCCCACTCTTGCAAGCCGTACACAGATAGTTGCCGCAAACAAAAAAGATCTTGTGTATGACTCTGAAATATATGACAATTTCTGCAAAGAGATGGAACAAAGAGGCTACAAAGTGTTTCAGATTTCTGCAGCAACAAACCTCGGTGTTTCAGACCTTATGAACTATGTTGCATCAATTCTCGATGATATCCCTGTGCCCGTTCTTTTTGAAGAAGATGAAAATGAAGTTGAAGTGATTTCCTATGAAGAGGAAGCACCATTTACCGTAAGAGTTGAAAATGGTGTGTATATTGTTGAGGGCAGATGGCTTAAACGTCTTCTTGGTTCAACCAATTTTGAAGACTCCGAATCTCTTCAGTATTTCCAGAATGCCTTAAGGAAAAAAGGAGTTATAAAAGCTCTTGAAAAAGCAGGTGTTCAGGAGGGTGATCCTGTACAGATGTATGAGGTGGAATTTGATTTTGTCGAATAAATTCATTTTTTAAATATCGTTTTAATGTATTATGTAATTCACATATAGACAAATCATATTTTAGAATTATATTTATTTGATAAATTTTTTGTTGGAGATGGTGAATATGAAAACATCAACAGAAATTGGCTCTGCGGCAAGGATTATAGGCGAAAAAAAGGCTATAGAATTGATAGCCGGAGCAGGCTTTGACGCTTGGGATTTTTCAATGTTTGATATGTGCAGATACGACTTTGTAAACAAATGTGCAAAAGAAACAAATCATCCGTTGGCATCAAATGATTATGCAAAATTTGCAAGGGAATTGAGACATATCGGACAAGAGTGCGGCATTGTTTGCAATCAGTCCCATGCTCCATTTCCTTGTAGTGATAAAACAATCCATTCCTACCTGAAACGTGCCATAGAATGTAGTGCAATTGCCGGTGCCGAGTATTGTGTAATTCACCCAAGGAACTATGATTCACCCGTGGGAAATAAGGAACTGTTTTTGGAACTTCTTCCTTTTGCAAAAGAATGTGGAGTGAAAATTGCCACAGAAAATATGTGGGCTTGGAATGATGAAACCGACAGAGCAGATCACGCAGCATGCTCTTCACCGGAGAATTTCAATGCTCATCTTGATGAAGTTGACGATGAGTTTTTAGTTGCTTGTCTTGACATTGGACATGCCGAGATGATGGGAAAAGACACAAATGCTCCCGAGATGATAAGAGCTCTTGGAAAACGCCTCAAAGCACTTCATGTTCATGATAATGACAAATGGCATGATTCACATCAGATTCCATTTTCAATGGATATAGATTTTGAATCTGTTATAAAAGCACTTAAAGAGGTTAACTACAACGGATATATCACTTTGGAAGCAGATCAATATCTTTCGGCATATGATGAAAAGAATGTTTTTGAAGGTATAAAAAAACTTTCTGAAAGTGCAAGAAAACTTGCACAAATGTATGAAAATATGTAATATAAGTTAATATTTATTCAAAGCATAAAAATCAGTTATAAATCTTTGATTCCAACTGCATTTTTGTGCTTTCTTTTTTGTTTAAGACATTGACAATTATATAATTTTTTTGTATAATAGTATAGTATGTATATCAGGCGTAAAAGGAGATGTGAAAAATATGCTTACAAGTAAGCAGAGAGCATATTTGAGGAGCCTTTCAAATAAACTCGAACCAATTTTCCAAATAGGAAAAGGCGGAATAAATGAGAATCAACTTAAACAGATTGATGATGCTTTGGAAAAAAGAGAACTTGTAAAAGTTCATGTCCTGGAAAATTCGCTTATGGATACCTATGCCGTATGCAACGAGGTGGCTGATGCAATAGGCGCAGAGCCGGTTCAGGTTATTGGAAAGAAATTTATAATATATAAAGAGTCAAAAGAGAATAAGACCATAGACTTAAGGCAGGCGAAATAAATTGCAAAAGCCAATTGCTGTTCTTGGAGGAACATTTAATCCCATTCATAACGGACACATAAAAATGGCAAATGCTGCACTTTTGGAGTGTGATATTTCAAAGGTTATATTTTTACCAAATGGAATGCCGCCACACAAAAGCGGTGAAACAATAGTTTCTCCGCAACACAGGCTAAACATGGTCAGGCTTGCCATATCCGGTAATGATAAGTTTGAGTTGTCAGATTATGAAATAAAAAGAGACAAGCCCTCGTATACCGTTGACACCCAACGAGCACTTAAAGAAATTTATAATTGTCCCATATATTTTATAATCGGCGCCGACTCTCTCTTTACCCTTCATCTATGGAAATCTCCGGAGATTCTCATAAAGGAATGTAGTTTTATTGTGTGTGACAGAAAATCCGAACCGGATTCCGATGTTAATGAGGCTGCAAGGAAAATCAATGATATGGGCGGGAACGTGAAAGTGCTTTCAATGTCCAGAATTGATGTGACTTCAACTGATATAAGAGAATGTGTAAAAAACGGCGATGATGTTTCAAAATATTTGCCGTCGAATGTATATCAGTATATCAAAGAAAACAAACTATATCTGTAAATTGATTCAGGAGGAAAAAATGACAATTGATCAGATGCGCGAAAAGTTGAAAAATGTCCTTACTGAAAAACGATATAATCATTCACTTGGAGTTATGCAAACTGCTGTTGAACTTGCAAATCATTATGGCGCAGACCCCCGTAAGGCTGCTGTTGCAGGTTTGTTGCACGACTGTGCAAAAAATTATTCTGAGCAAGATATGTTTTCGCTATGTAAAAAATACAAAGTGGAAATTGATGATACATCCCGCCATGCAACGGGACTCATTCATGGTTTTTTGGGTGCTGAAATTGCACAGAACTGTTATGGAATAACAGACCCTGAAATTTATGATGCAATATACTATCATACCATAGGGAAACCTGATATGCCGCTTCTTACCAAAATTATATACATATCAGATGGAATAGAACCCGGCAGAAAATATGAAGGAGTAGAACGTATCAGAGACATGGTTTTAGATAATATAGATCGTGCTTTGGTATTGCAGACGGATTATACCATACACTCTGTAATAAATCGTGGCGGACTTCTTCATGCCAATACAATCGACACTCGTAATTTCTATTTAAAAAAAATAAGGTGATAACATTATGAAAATAAAAAACCCGGCTTTGAGATTATATCTTAAATCAACATCATGGTTTCTTGCTGTATTTGTATCCATTGCTTTTGTGTTTGCTCCAATTGTTCCGTCAGCACTTGGATTATGGGGCATAGATTCTTTTTTGGGAATGGATATGACATATTTTACCGGAGATACGGAGCAATCATACGTTAATATTCTTCTTATGGGTCTTGATAAAGATGAAACACGAAGCGATGTTATGATGGTTGCCCAGCTCAACATGATTAATAATTCGGTAAATATTTTGCAAATTCCCCGTGACACCTATATTCAGACTAAACACTATGATAAAAAGATAAATTCTGCATATGGTGCAGGTGGACCGGAGGCTTCAATAGAAGCCGTAAGATCCATTATTGATGTGGAACTGGATAAGTATGCGATTGTGACCACTTCAGGATTCAGAGATGTTATAGATATAGTAGGCGGTGTATATTATGATGTGCCGCAAGATATGGATTATGATGATGATTATCAGGATCTGCATATCCATTTAAAAGCCGGATATCAGCTTCTTGACGGAGACAAGGCTGAACAGTATGTCAGATGCCGTAACATATATCCGTCAGGAGACCTTGGAAGAATAGAGGCACAGAGTGGATTCATAAAAGCAGCCATGGAACAGATAATTCAACGTTTTACCAATGAAAGCAATATAGATGTTGAAAAACTGATATCCGCTTTGGGTGATATGGTTGACACAAACTTTACCTTGGGTGAAATGCTTAAATATGCTCCGTATATATTAAGTATAAATATGGATAATGTTAATATTATGATGCTTGATGGTGAGGCTGTGTATCGTGATGGCGCATCATACTTTATCGCCGATAAAGATGGTGCCGAGAGACAAATCCAGGAATATTTCACTCCTGACATTTCAGAAGCGGATCTTAGTGAAGTTAAAGCAAGGGATAATGCGCTCGGGAAAAACAGAGAAGCATATTTAACAAGTGATGCTCCTGAATTTGATACCCCAAATTCTGATGTTTCTGTATATATCATGGACTATTCGGGAACTGATGGAGAGGCAATGGGCATTACCAAACAAATATTAATAGAAGAAGGATACAAAATCAGCGGAAGCATAACAGCAAATACGATAATTTCCGATGAAACCTATTGCATAAGTAAAACTGATTCTTTGTTCTCTGCTAAAGTTGCAAGAAGTCTCGGACTCGAAAAATATTATATAAATCATGATTATTCTCATGGCGCAGATGTAATAATCATTTTAGGAAAGGAAGAATGAATATGAATTCATCTCAGATAATGGAAACCGTTGTAAAGGCAATGGATTCCAAAAAGGCAATAGATATAAAAGTTTTAGACATCAGTTCAGTCACCACTATGGCGGATTATTTCGTTATATGTCAGGGAAATTCCGGTATACAGATGAAAGCCATAAGTGAGGAAATTGAAGAAAAACTTTCGGAAAAGGGAGTAAATCCCATAGGCAGAGAGGGCATGTCTACTGCATATTGGATTTTAATGGATTACTCTGATGTAATAGTACATGTTTTTTCAAATGAATCACGCGGATTTTATTCAATAGAAAACCTCTGGTCAGATGCACCGGAAGTTGATATATCAGAATTTATAACACAAGAATAAAAAAGGAGTTGACATAAATGAATTACGATTTTCAGAAAATAGAAGCCAAATGGCAGAAAAAATGGGAGGATACAAAGGCATTTAAGGTTACAGAAGATGCTTCAAAGCCTAAGTATTATACTCTCGAAATGTTCCCATATCCTTCAGGAAATCTTCACATGGGTCATGTTAGAAACTATTCTATCGGTGATGTTGTAGCCCGCTACAAAAAAATGAGCGGATATAATGTGCTTCATCCTATGGGATGGGATTCTTTTGGTCTTCCTGCAGAAAATGCTGCAATCAAAAACGGTGCAAAACCCAAAGACTGGACATTTTCCAACATGGACAACATGCGTGAACAGTTAAAGAGCATGGGTATAAGCTATGATTGGGACAGAGAAATAGCAACTTGTAAACAAGATTATTACAAATGGACACAGTGGATGTTCCTTCAGCTCTATAACAACGATCTTGCATACAAGAAAAAATCCTATGTAAACTGGTGTCCTTCATGTAAAACTGTTCTTGCAAATGAACAGGTTGTTAACGGAAAATGTGAAAGATGTAAATCAGATGTTGGTAAAAAGGATCTTGAACAATGGTTTTTCTCAATCACCAAATACGCTGATAAACTTCTTACAGATATTGATAAACTCAAAGGCTGGCCTGATAAGGTTAAAACAATGCAGGCAAACTGGATTGGAAAAAGCCATGGTGCACAGGTAGATTTCAAACTTGATGGTACAGATAAATCTCTTACAGTATATACAACCCGTCCCGATACCATATATGGCGTAACATTCATGGTTATGGCTCCCGAAAGTCCTCTTGCTGAAGAAATCATTTCAGGTAGCGAAACGGAAAAAGAATGTCGTGAATTTATTCACAAAATGCAGTTTGTAAAAGAGATGGACAGAGCATCAACTGAGGTTGAAAAAGAAGGTGTATTCACCGGAAGATACGTAATCAATCCTCTCACAGGTAAAAAAGTTCCTCTCTATCTTGCAAACTATGTTCTCATGGACTATGGAACAGGTGTTGTTATGGCTGTTCCTGCTCATGACCAGAGAGATTTTGAATTTGCAAGAAAATATAATCTCCCAATCGACGTTGTTATAACTCCCGACGGCGCTCCCATGGACGGTGCAAGTCTCACAGAATCTTTTGAGGCAGAAGGAATCATGATTAACTCCGGTGAATTTTCCGGAATGAACAATCGTGAAGCACTTCCCAAAATGATTGAATATATGGCTGAAAAAGGAATAGGCGAGAAAAAGACAAACTTCCGTCTCCGTGACTGGCTCATTTCACGTCAGCGTTATTGGGGTGCACCCATTCCGGTTATTTACTGTGAAGACTGTGGTGCTGTTGCAGTTCCCGAATCTGATCTTCCGGTAATTCTTCCTGAAGATGTTGAATTCACAGGTCAGGGACAGTCTCCTCTCACAACAAGTGAAAGTTTCAGACATGCTCCATGCCCCAAATGCGGAAAAATGGGCACAAGAGATATGGATACAATGGATACATTTGTATGCTCATCATGGTACTTCCTCCGCTATTGTGATCCTCACAATGATAAGATGCCTTTTGATAAGGATAAGACTGATTATTGGATGAATGTAGACCAGTATATCGGCGGTGTAGAACATGCAATTCTTCACCTTCTCTATGCAAGATTCCTGACCAAAGCACTCTATGACCTTGGTTATGTTTCATGTGAAGAACCATTCGAAAATCTTCTCACACAAGGTATGGTTCTGAAAGACGGAACAAAGATGAGTAAATCTCTCGGTAATGTTGTAAGTCCTGAAGAAATCATCAGTAAATATGGTGCGGACACAGCAAGACTTTTCATTCTCTTTGCGGCACCTCCCGAAAGAGATCTTGAGTGGAGCGATACAGCGGTTGAAGGTTCCTATCGTTTCATCAACAGAGTATTCAGATTTGTTGACGACAATAAAGATAAGATTGATTATTCTCTCACCTATGATAAATCATCACTCACTTCAAAAGATAAAGATCTTCGTTACACACTTAACTATGCAATTAAAAAAGCAACAGATGATATAAGCATCCGTTTCAATTTTAATACAGCCGTAAGTTCAATAATGGAACTTGTAAACGCGCTTTATGCATATGACGGAGACAACAGTGCTCTCATTTCAGAGGCTGTAAAAGCAGTTATTGTTATGCTTGCTCCGATTGTTCCGCATGTTACTGAAGAACTTTGGGAAATGACAGGTGGCAAAGGCAGTATTCATGATCAGGAATGGGTTTCATATTGTGAAGATGCACTTGTTAAAGATGAAGTTGAAATTGTTGTTCAGATCAATGGTAAAGTTAAAGGGAAAATGAACATCAGCACAAGCCTTGACGATGATGCTGTAAGAGAAATTGTTCTTTCCGATGATAAAATCAAAGAGTTTACCGATGGTAAACAAATTGTTAAGTTCATCGTTGTAAAAGGCAAACTTGTAAATATCGTTGTTAAATAAAGATTCAGAAATTAATCAGACATAACAGAATTTTCAAATCAGGGGCGGATGCCCGCATCCGCTTTTGGGAACAATTGCGGTGCGGAAACTAAAGCCCCTGATTTTTTTGATGTATAGAAATTTACGCAGTATTCAGTTCGCGAGATGAGATGTATATCAAACTATGCTCGCGACTTGGGTGCAGGCTCAGCCTACTTTTTTAGCGAAAGGGTGATTGATATGAATAAAAACAAATATTATGAGGTTTATGAGATTGAAACCATAAAAGATATGCTTGTAAAAACAACTCAAAGACACTCTGACAGAACAGCTTTTCTCAGAAAGTTGAAAAGGGGAGAAGACTACACTCCTGTATTATATAAAGATTTCAAAAAAGATGTGTGGGCTCTCGGCACAAGCCTTATTTCTCTCGGTCTTTCAAATAAGAAAATTGCCGTGATTGGCGAAAACAGATATGAGTGGGTATGTTCATATATGGCGGTAGTTAATGGCGATAATATTGTTGTTCCGATAGATCCCGAACTTTCTTCGGAGGATATATGTAACCTTCTAAAAATTGCAGAAGTATCAGCCGTAATTCATTCACCAAAAGTTAAAGCAAAACTTGAAGGGATAGATGAAAAACTTCCTTCGGTTGAATACATAATAACTATGGATCCTAATGGGGAAGACGGCAAGAAAAATGTCGCTGAACTCATTGCGGAAGGCAGAAAATCCCTTGATGAAGGCGATACTCGATATGATGATATCAAGGTTGATCCGGAAGAAGCAAAAATAATTCTTTTCACATCCGGAACAACAGCCCTTTCAAAAGGTGTACTTCTCTGTCACAGAAATATCTGTGCAAATCTTATGGCAATGTGTAAGATGGTTGATGTCCGCCCTGATGATGTGTTTTTGTCTGTTCTTCCGCCTCATCATACATATGAGGGAGTTTGCGGAAATATGGCATCTATATACAGAGGTGCATGTGTTGCATTCAATGACGGACTTAAATATATTCCCAATAACCTTGTTGAATCCAAGGCAACCATGATGCTTGGTGTTCCTGCAATATTCGAACTTCTCTATAAACGTATTTGGGCGGCAGCAAGACAGAAAGGTATCGAATCCAAACTTAAGACAGGACTCAAAATCAGTAATGCTTTAATGAAAATAGGTATAGATAAAAGACGACAGATTTTCAAAGCGGTTCATGATACTTTCGGCGGAAATCTCAGACTTTTCATAAGCGGTGCTGCAGCGATTGATCCAAGCGTTGCAAAAGGATTCAGAGACCTTGGCATACTGTTTTTGCAGGGATATGGAATAACAGAATGTTCACCGATTGTTACTCTCAACAGAGATATTAATTTCAGGGATTCATCTGCAGGTATTCCTCTTTCGTGCCTTGAAGTCAAAATTATTGACAAAAATGAAGAAGGCATAGGTGAAATCATCTGTAAAGGTGACAACGTAATGCTTGGCTACTATCAGAACGAAGAAGAAACAGCCAAAGTTTTAAAAGACGGATGGTTCTATACCGGTGACCTTGGATATATAGATGATGATGGATTTTTATATATTTCAGGCCGTAAAAAGAACATAATTATAGACAAAAACGGAAAAAATGTGTATCCTGAAGAACTCGAAACGTTTATTGGCAAGAGTGAATATGTTTCTGAATGTATGGTATATTCACACGAGGACGAAAAAGGCGATATGGAAATACATGCACAAGTTTATCCGAACCTCTCTGAAATTGAACTTAAACTTGGAAAAGATGTAACAGATGAACAGATTCAGGAGCTTATAGATTCTGTTGTTGATGAAGTTAACAAGCGGAATCCTACATGGAAATATATCAGAAAGGTCATTGTGAGAAAAGAAGAATTTACAAAGACAACCACTAAGAAGATAAAACGTTACGCTAAAGAAAACATGGAAAATTAACAAAAAAGAGGTTGGTTCGGGAATTCTCGGCAGACCTCTTTTATCAAGGAAGGGAACCACATGAACGTAAAAAGAGCGCAGATTTCCGACATAAATAAAATTTCAGACTTGTTATCCCAGGTTCTCACAATCCACCACACAATAAGGCCGGACATATTTAAACCCAATGCCGTAAAGTATCGTCCCGATGAACTTGAAGCAATTATAAAAGATGATTCAAGACCTGTTTTTGTAGCTGAAAATAATGGTGTTGTTAAAGGATATGCCTTTTGTATCATTCAGAAGCATGAAAATGATAATATATTGACCGATGTGAAAACTCTATATATTGATGATTTGTGTGTTGATGAAAATTCAAGAGGAGAACATATTGGCAAAACATTGTATGATTATGTGGTGAACTATGCCAAAAACATAGGGTGTTACAATGTAACCCTAAATGTTTGGGAAGGTAACGATAGTGCCAAGGGATTTTATGAATCTCTCGGAATGAAAGTTCAAAAAACAGGGATGGAATTTATAATATAAAATTAGCGGAGGTAATGATGACAGATTTATTAAAAAAATTAATCTCTACAACGATAAATGGTGAGATAGATGTTGACTCGGATGGGTCTCTTAAATTTATTGCAAAAAGAAAACCAATAGGAGAAAAATTCTTTCCGGAAATAAAAAATTATGTTTTTGAAATGTCGGGAAATTTTTCTTTTGATGAATATGTTGTAATTGAATACTCTTGCCACGGAATCCAAAGAGCACACAACATAAAACCCCCTCTCTTTGTTGCTGTATCGGAAAATGGTGAAATTCCGCTTTTCATTTATGATGACATAAAAATGGACAAAAAACGTCACAGCATAATTGTTAAATCTCCAAAAGGAAGCTTTAATAAAATAAGAGCAGATTTTTTGATTGATAAACTCCCCGAATCATATTTTGCGGTTCATGAACTGTATACATGCAAAAAAGGAGAACTTCCTTTGTGGTGTGCAAAAGAAGTAGGCCATAAAAAAGAACCATTAACCCCGATTGACATTTCTTCACTTTATAACAAAGAATATGATTTTTCGGAATTTGAAAGCATTATAGATTCAGGTGTATTTGGTTTAGAAAAAAAAGAATACAGATTCGGTATTCCGTTTGAATTCGGAAATGGAAGAGATAATCTTATTGCACCACCGCCGCCACCGATTGAAAACGAAGAAGATGTGGTAAACTACGGTGCACCAACCAAAAGAAAATATTGCAATCCAATAAGTCGTGATGGAAAAACAGTTATAGAAATAAATAAAAATGCAAATGAGATTTTCTTTGTGTTTACTCTTTCACGAAAGCATCATTCAAGAATTGCCTATGCATCCGGTCAGGAAATTCTGGGTTGTGAGTATATAGAACTTTATCAGCCTTTCTGCATAGAAGACGTGGAAAGTTTCATGGTAGAAGTTGAATATGAAGATGGCAGAAGAGATACAAATCTGCCTTTGAATCTTTCCACCAAAAGACATGGTGTTGAAGGTGATGTTGGTGTATATGCTGTTCCGTGTGATGGAAACAAAGTAAAAAATGTAATAATACATAACAGAATGATAGATACTGATGTATGTGTTGCTGCTGTAACCATTAATGAGAATGTCGAAAGACTTTTCCCGGAAATGCTTATCCCCGAAAAGGAAAAAGGTAATGTATCTGCAATTTCTTTTGACAGAAAAATAAACCTTTCGGGAAACATTCTCGAAGTGTCAAATGAGGGTATATGTGCAAAATTTGATATAAAAGACGGACTGAAGATTCTTGAAATGTCAAATGCATTTTTGCTTGACATGAAAATATCACCTGATTATGTGCTTAAACTCAGAACAGCCGATGGCCAAATTTTAACTGATTTTGAAAATGTTTGTGAAAAATTCAACGGTGACAAATGTGAAATTTCCTATGAAAAAGATGGCGTAATATTCAATGTGGAAATAGGAGTAGAAACCGACAATGGCATAACCTACAATCTGTCGGTTATCAACAATACAAACCAAACATTCCAAAAGGGTATAATGTTCCCTTGCGTATCAGGAATTGATTTCGGCTCCTTCAATGATAACTGGTATTTTGTTCCTAAATATCAGAATATTTGCAGTAACGAAACATTCTATATGTACGAAGAATCAGCCCCGTCTTTCCCCATGCAGTTTATGGATTTGTATTCTCCTGCTAATTCAGGTGGACTCTGTATCCTTACAAAAGAAAGAGAACTTGTTACAAGAAAATATTTTCTCAATAAAGATGACAATGGAATGGATATGTATGTGGAATATCCCGTAATATACGGAGATATTGCTCCCGGAGAAACATTTTCCGCATCACCTGCTGTAATCAGAACCCACACAGGAGACTGGCGTACAGCATTCGGATTCTACAAATCATGGGTTGACAGTTGGTATGTTCCATATAAATGCCAGGATAAAAAGTGGTACAGAAATTGTTTCTGGCTTCTTTCAGAACTCACCGACTTTTATGAAACAATGGAAATTACAAAGTTCCCTTGCTGGTATGATGAGGAAAAGAAAGAGTTTAAATTCAGAAGCATTCTTGAAGAACATAAGAAAAATACGGGAATTTATCCGGATATTCTTCATATGTGGTCATGGACAAATCAGTTTGTTGGTGATGATAATCATTATTCCCAGAAGTGGGGTAATTTCGGTGAAGAAGATTACGACAGATATGGCGGAAAAGAAGCTTTCAGAAACGCACTTCACGATATAAAAGACAATCTCGGTGTAGAAATGTCAATATATATGCATCCTACACTTGTCACAAATACATATCCGGTTGCAGACAAATATCTCCCTGACAGTAAAGTTAAAACAGAATCAGGCGGAGAAATCTGCATAGAAGGCAACAGTATCAGAATGTGCCATGCAGAAGACAAATGGAGAGAATACGCATTATCTATGTATCCGAGAGTATACAAAGATCTTGGAATACCGCTTCTGTATATTGATGAATTTTCTCTTAGAATTGAAAACAGATGCTACGAAGATAAACACGGTCACCATGTTCCTTCAAATCTTTTGAAAACAGACAGAGATTTCATCACAGGTCTTAAAGAGATTATGCCCGAAGAAGTTGTTCTCTATGGTGAATATGCACCTGCGGATGTAAACGCAAGATATATTGACTGTAACATCTCGTATTACATTATCGACTCTGTAACAAGACTCATTGAAACTGTTGTCTGTGCAGGTGATGGAGATGACCGCATGGGAAGAGTATATACCGATGTATATCGCTTTGCTTTTCCCAAACTTGTTCAGCTCATTCTTCCCATGGCTATGAGAAACATCAGTTGGCATCCTCAAAAGTTTATTTTCTTTAATGGTGAAGCAGTCTATGATTCTTTTTGGGATAATGAAGAATCAAGAGGTACAGAGTTTAATGTGAAAGCATATAAACTAAAAAAAGAATATTCCGATTGTTTCACATCAGATAATCCCGAAACTATGATAGAAACTGAATCTCCTGCAATTTGTATGAATAAATTCCCGGGAGAGGGTAGATGTGCATATACTGTGTATAACAGAGCATATTCCACATATAGAGGAAATGTTCTTAAAATCAAACATACAGATGGCGCAACATATTATGATGCATGGAATGACAGAACACTTGACGTAGAAATATCAGATGGTATTGCAACAATCAAACTCGATATCGGTGCACAGGAAATGGGACTTATTGTAGTAAATCATAAATAATGATACGGTATTTAAATAAAGTTTTTTAATCTTTGCTTGGCATGCATTGCCTTGTAACGCAATGAAATGCCTTTAAATGCATCGAAGGTACATTTAAAGGCATTTCAATTCATGAAGCGAAATCGAGAATTCATGGCTGAACCAACTCATGACAACGAAGTTGTCAATTCAGTATTTTCTGATCCTGACTTGACAAAAGTCGAATTTTGTTGAATTATGACGAAATAACATGAAAATTTGAGGTGGATTGTATGTTGGAAAAATCAAAAAGAATAGAATGGGTAGATGCTCTTAAAGGCTATGCTATTTTTTGTGTAACACTTGGACATTTAGGATGTAATTTTCTTTTAGAAAAACACATTTATTCTTTTCATATGTTTTTATTTTTCTTCTTATCTGGTTTTGTAGATAAAACGGAACACATTTCTTTTAAAGAATATCTGTTAAAAAGAGTAAAAAGAATTTTGATTCCATTTTTATCGTGGAATATATTGTCTAATTTGATTTCACTTTTAATGGGGGAATCAGTGAATGAAGTGATAAAAACCTCTTTTTTATTATATGGCGAAATATGTTGGAATGCACCCATTTGGTTTTTATTAACTGTTTTTTTAACACAAGTATTTTATTTTATTTTGAAGAGGATTTTAAAAATAAATGATTTAATTATATTATGTGTGTCCATCGCCCTTTGGATGATAATTCCTCAGGAAAATGTGATAATCAAATTGAACTTAGTTCCAATGAGTATGCTATGCTATGTTATGGGAAAATTCTACAAGAAAAAATCACAAAACATTGCACAATGGACTTTTGTGAACAAGCATTTGTTGTTAAAGTATGCTATCATGTTTGGTTTCGCCTTTATTAACCTTTACTTTGGTGTTTTGTATAATGTTAGGATTGTATATACCAAGGCAGTTTTTGGAAATGTTATACATACCATTATTGCCGGAATCTCGGGTATACTATTTTATATAATGCTGTTTCAGAACTTTGACTTTTTAAGTAATAATAGAGTACTAAATTATTTAGGAAAAAATTCATTATTTATTATGGCTAGCCAGTTTTACTTTTTTAATCTATATGATTATGTGGCAAATTTTAACGTTCATTTGTATAGAAATTCTGCAAAGGCAATTTTCATGTGTGTAGTTACAATTGCCTTTATAACACTCTTTTTAAAAGCATTAACATATATGCGAAAAAGATGCAAGGTAATAGATAAAATGGCAGTTTTATTTGGCATATAAATTAAAAATAGTTTGCCGATTTATAACATTTACATATACTATCGGATGCGGGAAAATCCAGTATTCTCGCGGGTTCTGATGAATTTTGTTTAAGAAAAACACAGTGAAAAAATCAGGAAAAATAGTAGGTCCATATTATGCTTTAGCATAACAAGGTTCTCCGAAATATAGAAATCTTCGATTTCGTTATATTTCGTGATGGTTCTTATTATTCACTGTTCTCCGGTCTTACCACGAGTCTAATTATGTTGAAAGGAGAGATAATATGAAGAAATTATTAGTTATTTTAATGGTTATTGTAATGACATTACCTACAATATCTGTGTCAGCAAAAGAGGTAGCAGTTTTGCCTGCATTTGATGTTTATTTCAACGGAAACAAAGTTGAAAGTGAATTCAGAGAATACCCACTACTTGTATATAAAGATATTACATACTTTCCTATGACTTATTTTGACAGCCGTCACCTTGGACTTACAACGGAGTGGGATAATACCACTCGTACCTTGAATATAAATCAAGAAGGTATCAGAGCTTCATTGAGAGATTATAAACGAGAGCAAAAAAATAATAAGACGCAAGAAGTTAAAATATGCGATTTTAACATTAAAATACATGGAAACTCAATAGATAACAGCACAGAAGAATATCCTCTTCTGACATTTCGTGATGTAACATATTTTCCTCTCACATGGCGGTTTGCTTATGAAAAATTTTCCTGGAGCTATGAGTTTACTCCGGAAAAAGGTCTTTCAATTGAGTCTTCTATAAGGTTAGAGAATGTAAGGCTTCCTTATCTTGACGGAGTCTTTGCCTGCGATAAAAACTACTATTATTATGTGGGTTACAAGGATGAAAAGCAAAGCATTTACAGAGCTGATATAAATAATACAGAAAATTACATAACAATATACGATTTTCCACATAATGGAAGCTTTAATAACGGAAAATGTCCTGCATCGATAATTTCTGATATGTCGAGCATATATTTTGAGTACCACGTGGGAAGTAATCTAATGGGAAGTTATCGTTATGTAAAAATAACATCTGATGGTACAATTGTAGAAGAAGTGCCTAAAAACTATTCTTATTCATCCCATGGAAATACTACATATTACAAAGAAACTGCCGATATGTCCTTAGTCGTGAAGCACGATTATTTTGATGCACCGTCAAGGTTTTATTATACCATAGACGGAGTGGAGCGCGAGGCAGAAATGCACCCTGACAAGCCTCATGTCAGGGCATATCAGGATGGAAAAAATGCAAGTGATTCCGTAAAAAGAGAAAGTTTAATACAAATTCTTGGCAAAAGCATTTACTTTGTCGGAAAAAACTTGGAAGGTAGCACAGACAGCGCCCTGTATCGTATAGACACAGAAACAGGAAAAACTGAAAAGCTTCTTGAAAACGTCGGGGCTTTTCACGCTTATTTTGGTAAATCGGAGGATTTTTACGATGGATGGAGATGGAGGGAACCCGTCGATGAAAATCAAATAGGTGATAATATTATTTTTGACAGAGGTTGCGTTTTATACAGCTATAATGTAAAAACAGGTACGGTAACACAAATGTCCGGCACCGGAAACGGAAAGCTTATAACAGGATTTGGCGACCGTAACTATATAGCACAGCAAAATCTGGAAACAAAGGAAGAATTTATAACAGAGTTTGGTGTGGCCCAAAATATGAACATATATAACCCGATACGGGTTAGCACAAAGGGTGGAGCGAAAATGTACAATTTTGGAAACAGTCTTATATATAAGGCTCTTTCCGAAATGCCTGAAGACGAAATAAGACTTGCGGTGTTCAACAACACATTTTGGAATTTTTATTCGTCAGATGTGGCAAATCATATATATGTAAATGACAACACCGTTTTATATTCAATTTTTGGCAGTAATGAGACTATTGTGAGGGTTGATTTTCAATAAATATTTGTTAATCATGTCGTTTAAGACAAATGGAAAAAGTGTGCAAAGAAGAGCGGATGGTTGCATTTTACTCATGCCAAATCTCAAAATTCAATAAAATAGCTTGCTAATCTTGATATTTACATATATTATCGTGTGCAGGAAAGCTCGGTGTTTTTGCGGGTTCTGATGGGTTTTGTTCAAGAAAAATACAGTGAAAAATCAGGGGAAATAGTAGGTACTATTATTCACTGTTCTCCTGACTTGACACGAACTTCACTACTAAAAAAACAAATGAGGTAATAAAAATGGAAAATCTTATAAAAAGAATCAATGAACTTTCAAAAAAGTCAAGAGAGCAAGGTCTTACGGACGAAGAAAGATCTGAACAGGCTGCTCTCAGACAAGAATACATAAAAAAATTTCGTCAGGGTATGGAAAACACTTTGCAAAGTGTCTACATAATGGACGAAAACGGAAACAAAAGAAAAGTTGAAAAGAAAAAGTGACATTTTCAAATTGAAAAAATCAGACGACACCGAACGGTGAGTGACGAGGAATTTATATGTATAAATATATACTATGGGATATAGACGGAACCATACTTGATTTTCTGGCATCCGAGGCATATGCGATACATTTTTTGTTTAAAAAATATAATATTGGTGAGTGTAGTGATGAAATGTTGAAACAGTATTCAGAAATAAATCTGAAATACTGGCAGATGCTTGAAAGAGGAGAGCTTACCAAACCGGAAATTTTAATCGGCAGATTTCGGGAGTTTTTTGATATAATTGGGGTGGATTTATCAATGGCCGAAAGTTTTAATTGTGACTATCAGATAACACTTGGCGACCACATTGAATTTGTTGATAAAGCTGAAGAAACTTTACTTTCTCTGAAGGGAAAATATATCCTTGCAGCAGTAACCAATGGCACAAAAGTTGCACAGGAAAAGAAATTGCATCTTTCGGGACTGGATAAGATTTTTGATGAAATATTTATATCAGAAAATGTCGGTGCGGAAAAACCAAACAAGGAATATTTTGACTGTGTGTTCAAAAAACTTGGAATAACAAATAAAAAAGAAGTTCTGATTATAGGCGATTCACTCACAAGCGATATTAAAGGCGGCTACCTTGCAGGAATTGACACATGTTGGTTCAATCCTGCACACAATCGAAACACTTTGAAAATCCCTGTTTCCTATGAAATAGACGACCTTGGCAAGGTTGCAGATATTGTTTGTACATAGAATGTTGCATGTATCGTTATTAATACACATAAGGAGTAAAAACATGAATTTTTCTACCTGGGTTGCAATTTTCGTTGCAATAGTTGTACCGATGACAATGTATATTATACACAATAAGTAATAACCAATAGTTTATTAAATACTAAGAATAAAGGAGAATGAATATGAGAATTTTTATGAACTACCCTGGAAATAAGACAAAAGCCTTGACACTCAGCTATGACGATGGTGTGATTCAGGACAAAAGATTTATAGAAATCATAGATAGACACGGGATGAAAGCAACATTCAACATTAATTCCGGACTTTTTAGTCAAGAAGATGCAACAACAAAAGGAAGAATGAGTCTCAAACAATGCATGGATTTATATCTGGAATCCAATCACGAAATCGCAACTCACGGATACACTCACATGGCGTATGATATGGCTCCTTTGCCGGCAATTAAATATGAAGTAATGAAAGACAGAGTAGAGCTCGAAAAGATTTTCAAAAGAATTGTAAGAGGCGGTGCATATCCATTCGGCACATATAACGACAATTCGATTGAAGCACTTAAATCTGCAGGAGTTGTATATTGCCGTACCACAAAAGCAACACATGAATGTTCCCTTCCTAAAAATTGGCTTGAACTGCATCCGACATGTCATCATAATGATGAAAAACTTTTTGAACTTACAGAAAATTTTGTAAAAGCAAATCCATATTACCCTCAACTCCTCTATGTATGGGGACACACATATGAGTTTGATAATGATAATAACTGGGACAGAATTGAAAAATTCTGCTGCCTTGCAGGAGGCAAAGAAGATATCTGGTATTGCACCAATATGGAAGTTTATGAATATGTAGAAGCCTATAAATCTCTCGTCTTTTCAGCAGACAGCAAAACTGTATATAACCCCACACTTAAAAAACTGTGGTTTAAGTGTAATGATAAATCTTATTCTATAGAAAGCGGAGAAACAATTATATTGAAATGATGAAAATACCTGACCATATTCTGAAAGTATTAAGTGTTCTTGAAAAAAACGGCTTTGAAGGCTACCTTGTGGGTGGCTGTGTTCGTGATGCAAAAATGGGCATTGAACCTCATGATTTTGATCTTACTACCAATGGAACCCCCGATGAAATGCTTGATATCTTTAAAGACTACAGAATAATAGAAACCGGACTTAAACACGGAACGGTTACAGTTGTGTCGGATGGTGAAAATGTTGAAATAACAACCTACAGAATAGATGGCGAATATCTGATAAAGAGAAAACAAGGGCTGTTATAGAAAAACTTCTTGAACAAGATAATGTACCGTATGCTGAATCAACAATAATAAAAATTCAAAATTAGGAGATTGTAAGGTATGTTAAAAAAAATTTCGATATTTGTAATTAGCATTACGGTTATATTTAATAATTTCTTGAGCGTGATAGCTGTAGGTACAACAAATTATTATGATGCTTCTGAAAAATTGCAACATGCAAATATAATAATTGCACGTCCTGTTGAAAATCCATTTGAAGATACATTTGATATAGCGCAGGTAACAAGAGCCGAATTCTCGCTCGTGATTTTAAATGCTCTCCGGATAGATGTACCACCTATAGCTGAGAATTCATATTTTCAAGATTGCGATATAAAGGATTGGTACACTCCATATATTAACACATTATTTGATTTGAAGATAGTTTCAGGATATGGAAACGACAATTTTAAACCAAAAAGCATTGTGACGAATTATGAAGCTATAACAATTCTTGTGCGTTGCTTGGGATATGAAAAAATAAAAACAGAAAACGAAACATATCCGCATAAATATCTTGAAATTGCAGAGCAATTAAATTTGTTTGAAAACACATCAATTAATAGATTTCTTGATGAACCAATTACGAACGGAAATATGTTTGTGCTTTTGGTGAATGCAATGAGATGTAACATAAATGACAGTGCACAGAGATTGTGGGATTTTGGTGTGGAAAAAGGTGTGTATGATAAAGTATATGGTATAGTTACTTCCGTAGATGATTCAGGATTTGTACTTGAAAATGATACCGAAATCATAAGAATGGAATGGGGTTATGAAGAAGATACTTTACCATATTTAAACAAGAACGTTGCTGTGTGGTATGAAAAAGAGGGAACTAAACATGTTGTTGACATCATTCCTGAATAAAATAATTTTACTATATTAAATTAAGGAGTATTGAATATTGTAATGAAAATACCCGATCATATTCTTAAAGTTTTAAATGTTCTTGAAAATAACGGCTTTGAAGGCTACCTTGTGGGTGGCTGTGTTCGTGATGCAAAAATGGGCATTGAACCTCATGATTTTGATCTTACTACCAATGCAACCCCCGATGAAATGCTTGATATTTTCTCTGATTACAGAATAATTGAGACGGGTTTGAAGCATGGAACTATAACCGTTGTATCCGATGGTGAGAACGTTGAAATAACAACCTACAGAATAGACGGTGAATATCTTGATAACAGGAGACCTGAAGAAGTATATTTCACGCGCAATCTCAAAGAAGACCTTTCGAGAAGAGATTTTACAGTCAATGCTTTTGCCTATAGCCCTTCAAAAGGATTTGTTGATATGTTTAATGGTGAAGAAGATTTGGAGAATAAAACGATTCGTTGTGTGGGGGAAGCTGATAAAAGATTCAACGAGGATGGCTTAAGAATTATGAGAGCTCTTCGTTTTGCATCGTGTCTTGGATTTTCCATTGAGGAAAAAACTTCAAAAAGCGTTTTTGATAATAAACATCTTTTGAAAAACATTTCGGTTGAAAGAATATATTCAGAATTTAAAAGACTTGTGTGCGGTGTTGATGCAGGTAAAATTATAAAGGAATATATTGACGTTTTCGCTAAAACAAACGAGAGAATTAAATCGTGCTCAGATAAATTTTCTGTAAATTCAGAAAAGATTCATGAAATCAAAACGGGTTATCTCACAAGAATTGCATCACTTTTTTATGGCTCTGAAAATGGCACTGCACGAAAGTTTATGAAAGATATGAAAGCTGATAACTATGCAACTGATTTTATTTCGGATCTTCATAATCTCTCTGACAGTAAGATGCGCTCTGATGTGATGTTTGTAAGACGGCTGATGAGAGATTATAGTGACGAATTCATTCTTTCTCTTGCGGAATTGAAAAGAGTTTTTGAACCAGAGTTTAATTATGAGGAGTTTTTGTTTGAGTATAACAGACAAAAGGAATTGAATCCGTGTGTAAAACTAAAACAACTTAAAGTTACGGGACAAGATATAATTTCATTCGGAATAGAAAAAGGCCCTCGAATAGGGGAGATTATGAACCAAGTCCTTAATGCTGTTATAGACGATAGATGTTGTAATGACTATGAATCCATAAAAAGTTTTGTAACTGACAATTTGAAATGAGTTTTTTTCATACAAAAAAGCAGGCTGAGCCTGCTCCCAAGTCGCGAGCATAATTTGATATACATCTCATTTCGCGAACTAAATACTGCGTAAATTCCTATACATCAAAAAACGATATAGAAAATGCAATATTGCATTTTCTATATCGTTTTAATTTTTGTCAATGTCTATTCAGCATCTGTTGCTTCATCATCAGCACCACTGTTTTTCAATACGTCACGTTGTTCTTGTTCGTGATAAATCTTGTCTGCCATTTCTCTGTCAGCACCAATTCCGACTTCATCTTCAATGCTTGTTGTGCCGGCCGAAGAATCAACTTCTGATTCAATAAGGAACTGGCTGTAAAAATCAGACTTGGATGCAAGGTGATATATAAATCCGTCTATACCAAGCTCTTCACAAAGGGTTGGTTCACCGGAGAAAAGATTAACTCCCAGACCGAGAGATTCAGTTCCCCATTCAACACCAAGTGCAGCAAGGGTTGTGGGATATATGTCCATTGTTGTGAATGTTCTGTTTTTGGAATGTTCATCAGATAAACCTGTGTTTATGAAACAGTTATAAATTCTTCTTCCTCTTGACATAATATCGGGATCCACGGTGTCGAAATAACCATGCTGCATAGTGAGGTGGTCACCACAGATAACAACAACGGTATCTTCAAAATATGGTTCCTGCTTGAGCCATTCTATGAAGTTGTGTACCTGAGTATCAGAACAGTTTATTACATTTGCATACTTTGTGTTATACTTTCTTTCACAATACTCACATCTGTAACCGTTGGTAAAGTGAGTATCAACGGTGAGCATGGTAAAGTTGAAAGGTTCATCTTTTTCTGCAAGAAGTTGAATTTTCTCTTTTGCATATTCAAAAAGTCTGAAATCTTCATATCCCCACCATACATAATAATCTTCAGGAATCTTTCCTTCTTCAATTGCCGTATAATAATCAAAGATTTCATAGTTTCCGTGTTGCTCAAAATAATCTTTGCGCTTTGCAAAGCTTGCTTTTGAACCCACCATCAACATCTGGTTATATCCTTCTTTTTCAAGTATCTGACCTATTGAATACGCTCCGGGAAGGAACTGCCCCTGGGGACCGAATCCCGAAGAAGTTACCGGCATAGTAAGAGGAATACCGCTTGTCTGAGCTATCATTGCAGCTGCAGTCCATGTTGTACCTGTTATTGGATATGCACCGCCAAGAACTTCTGTATCAGAGAAACTCACGCTGTTTGCATCTTTTGTGAGTTCGGTCAGGTACGGAATATAGTTATCTTGCATCATACCGCCTTCTGCAATTGAAGAATATGATGTTTCCATTGATTCAAGGAAAATGTACACAAGGTTTTTCTTCTTTTCGGGGAATTTGTATTCTTGCTTTCCGGGAGAAGTATACCTTTCTTCGTACACCATTGTTTTTCTTGTTTTACCTTTGAAATATGAGAACGCATCAATCTGTGTTGCGAAAACAATTAAAGAACATGCAAGCATTATTCCTGAAATCATAAATGACTTATCATATATAAACTTTAATTGTCTGGCAGGAGAACCTGATTTGGATTTTGAAGAGATTTTGTTGATTTGCTTTCTCATCAATATGATAACAAAAGAAAGGACGTTTGTTATCATAAAAACGCTGATTGCAACAGGAAGACAAAACTTCACACAATTTGTGATTGCCTGACTGCTTCCGTCGCTTATGGGTACTCTTGCGTAGAAAAGAAGATTATCAAGAGTATTTCCTTCAAGAAATATTCCTGCTAAAGTAATTGTTGCGGCAAGAGTAAACAATATTGATACTAAAAACATTTTAAAAAACATCTTGGCACTTGTTGCATACTGCCCGGGGTGTTTCCTATTGTTGTTCATTTAATCACTCATTTCATCAATTGTTATCAGACATAATGCCTATTGTGATAAACCTACTGAAATCCATTTGAGTCCAATTATATCATATGAAAAAATATTTTTCAATACATATTTTTCATAAAAACTTTGGTAAAAATACATTAACATTATTACACTGCCACAATAAGTTATTCATATTTTGAAAATCATTTATCCTAAAAATTGACTACTATTATGAAATATGGTATAATATTAAAAAATAATTTGGACATATGCATTTTTTGTGAAGGCAAAAAATGATGATGTTCAGATGTGATATGGAGAATGTAATGACTTTTTCTTTTTTGGGGTTATCTAAACCTGTAACAAAAGTTTATGAGGCACTATCCGGTGCTGTAAAAGATTATCGGACAATGAATATGGGAGCACCATCGACGCTTACACCCGGCGGTGTATATGTGCCTGATCTCGAAAAATGTACTGAGTTTGCATCATCAAGAGGAATGGCTGTATATATGAATGTGGGAGATCTCATAAAAAAGTCAGATATCATTTTTGTTTTTCTCCATGATTCCACATTTAAAAATCTACACAAAACATTAAGACGCCTTGAAATAAAAGATAAAATATTTTGCCATTTTAATCCGGATTATGACGCTGAAATCATGGATTTCGGACCTGATAATACATATGTTTCAATACTTGTACCGGCTATGCACAAAAATGGCTTGTTTGATTTGTCATATGGTCTCATTATGCAAGGTTATGGTTCCCGATATGATGAGTTTGTACATGCAACACAAACTCTCGGAATCAAAGTGAAGAG
Source organism: Clostridia bacterium (assembly GCA_045654685.1). Classification (GTDB taxonomy): domain Bacteria; phylum Bacillota; class Clostridia; order UMGS1810; family UMGS1810; genus RGIG1828. The sequence goes on from JAZONV010000051.1 coordinate 26,014, forward strand.
TCTGAATGCTGATGAAAAGTGCTTGTATCAGGCGGCGGTTAACATTTTAAAATATCTTCCCAATATTGCTGTCGAAAGTTCAAAAAGACTTGCCAAAGCCGTTCTTGGAGCAGATAACAACATCACAGAGCTTTTCAATAGCGTGAAGGTAGTGAATGAATATAATATGCCATCATATTCTCCATGCGATGACGGTAATGTGGATTATATAGATAATCAAAAGAAATTGTTGAAAAGTATGGGTCTTGAAGATGTCGAGGTTTTATATGCTGCACTATTGCTGGCAAAAGCCATACGTGGTGACATGGAACTTTTTCAATCGATAAAAGATGTGGCAAAAACAATAATTCGTAAACTTTAAATATGGAGGAATATATGAAACTTATAATTGCAGAAAAACCCAGCCTTGCAAGAAATATATGTCAGGCTCTCGGGAGTTTTTCGAAAAAAGGTAACTATTACATAAATAATGATTATATTGTCACCTGGGTGTTTGGTCACCTTTTTTCTCTTGCAGATATTGAGTTTTATAATCCCAATCCCGACGGAAGATGGACAATGAAAAATATTCCATGCTTTCCCGATAAGTTCCACTTTGAGCTGAGAAAGGATAGGGAGGGGAATGTTGATTCCGGTGTCAGAAATCAGTTTGAACTCATAAAAGAATTATGTCAAAGACAAGATGTAGACACCATTGTAAATGCAGGTGACTCTGATAGAGAGGGAGAAATAATTGTTAGAACCTGTATAGAAAAAACCGGAGTCAGCGGGAAGAAAATTACCCGTTTGTGGCTGCCCGATCAGACGGAAGAAACAGTAAAAAGCGCGGCACTTGATATGAAAGATGATTCGGAGTATGATAATCTTGCAAGGGAAGGATATGCAAGAACATATATTGACTGGCTTTTTGGTGTTAATCTTACAAGATATGCAACTCTTAAAACCGGTAATTTTCTCAGAGTCGGAAGAGTAATTGTTCCGATTGTCAAAGCCATTTATGACAGGGATATGTCCATAGAAAATTTTGTCCCCGACATATATTACACTTTGTGCAGCAAAACCGAGATAGATTCATGTCCGATTGAACTTACATCAAAACAGAAATTTGACAAAAATGAACTTTCCAAAGCAAAAGAACTGTCTGACAGATATAATAGTGAAAAAGCAGTTGTTTCTGCCAAAAAGAGGAAAAAGGAAACGGTTTCACCCGGAAAGTTGTATTCTCTTTCAAAGCTTCAAAATGTTCTTGGCAAAAAATATAAAATGCCAATGGACAAAAGTCTTTCCATAGTGCAGGAACTTTACGAAAAAGGTTATGTTACATATCCCAGAACCAATTCGGAATATCTTGCAAGTGCAGAACAGGAAAAGGTGAAAGGAATATTGTCCGAAGTTTCCAAACTTGGATATAGTGTAAAATTCAAAAACAGCAAAACTATTTTTGATGATTCGAAAATTGAATCACATTCTGCTCTCATACCAACACACAAAATACCGTCAAAAACAGCACTTTCCCAGGATGAATTTACTGTCTACAGCACGATTATGCGACGATTTGCCGCTGTTTTTTGTGCGGAGGACTGCGTTGCGGATAAAACTGAAATTACAATTGATGTGGGTGAGTATGAACAGTTTGTACTGAAAGGTACGGTTATTCTTGAAAAAGGCTGGACAAAGTATGATGATTACACCAAGAAAGATAAACTTTTGCCACCCCTCGAAAAAGGAGACACGTTTGAAGTTGACTTTAAACCGGTGGAAAAAGAAACTTCTCCTCCCAAGCACTACACAATAGAAACACTCAATAACTATCTCAAAAATCCTTTCAGAGATGAAAAGAAAAATATTGAAGACGAAAGTGATGAGGAAGAATACAGAGCAGTTTTCGAAGGTCTTGAACTCGGCACAGAGGCAACAAGAACAGGAATTATAGAAAATGCTATAAAGAGTGGATATATACAACTAAAAAAAGATGTGTATACGATTCTTCCGGCAGGAAAGGTTATGATTGAATCACTTTCCCTTATGGGAATCAGCATGGATAAATACAGAACATCGGAACTTGGACGTGCATTAAAAAAGGTTTTCAGAGGTGATATGAGCGTTGATGAAAGTGTAAGGCTTGCAACGGATGAGATATCAAGGGTTTTTTCAAAGAAAGCTCCGGATTCCCCGGAATACAAAAATGATATTGGTTTTATGGGAGATGTTGCAGGGAAGTGTCCGGTTTGTTCATCTGATGTTGTCAGAACACGATTTGGATATGGGTGTTCTGCCTACAGAGAAGGATGCAAGTTCTCTTTTGGTTACGAAATATGCGGTGGTGTTGTGTCTTTTCTTCAGGCGTCCAAACTTCTGAACGAGGGAAAAACGGATAAGATAGATACGTTTTACTCTAAACGAACATCAAAGAATTTTTCTGCATCCCTGAAGCTTGACGGTGATAAGGTTGTTTTCGATTTTTAACCAAATTACATGATGTAAAAAATCAATAACAGTTTTCGTGAAAAGTTGTGAAAGTTTTTTTAAAATACATCTTGAAAAAAATGCTGTATGTATATATAATAAGAGTGTATGTGTTAATAAGGTTGTTAGACATACAAAACTTACAGAATTTATACAAAAGGAGATAATGAGATGATCGCACACGGCAAGAATATCAAAATTTTTACTGCAAATTCCAATCCGGCATTTGCTGACAAAATTGTCAAAAAACTCGGCGTAGAGCTTGGTGATTCCGAGGTTGGCAAATTTTCCGACGGAGAAATCTTTGTTAATATCAATGAAACTGTAAGAGGTAGTGATGTGTTTGTAGTACAATCCACATGCTCTCCCGTAAATGATAATTTTATGGAACTTCTTATCATGATTGATGCACTCAAACGTGCATCTGCAGGAAGAATCACAGCAGTTGTGCCATATTTTGGATATGCAAGACAGGATAGAAAAGCAAAGAGAAGAGATCCGATATCCGCAAAACTTTGTGCAGATCTTATTACAGCTGCAGGTGCAGACAGAGTTCTCACAATGGATCTACATGCACCACAGATTCAGGGATTCTTCAATATTCCCGTTGATCATCTCTTAGGACAGCCTATTTTGAGTAACTACTATAAAGAAATGTTTGTTAATGATAAAGAGAACACAGTTGTTGTTTCTCCTGACCTTGGTAGTGTTACAAGAGCAAGAAAATTTGCTGACAACATTGATGTTCCGATTGCAATTGTTGACAAACGTCGTCCAAAAGCAAATGTTTCTGAGGTTATGAACATTATAGGTGATATCAAAGATAAAAATGTAATTTTGGTTGACGATATGATTGATACCGCAGGAACAATCGTAAATGGTGCAAAAGCCCTTGTTGAAAGAGGTGCAAAGAAAGTGTACGCATGTTGTACACATGCAGTTCTTTCAGGTCCTGCTATTGAAAGAATTCAGGATTCTCCAATAAGTGAACTTCTTGTACTTGATACTGTTCCTCTCACTCCTGATAAACAGATTGATAAAATCAAAGTTTTAAGTGCAGCTTCCTTCTTTGCTGAAGCAATAGAAAGAATCTATCAGGATATTTCTGTAAGTACATTATTCAACTAATACATAAATCTCTCAGCCTTGCCTTTTGGCAAGGCTGAAATTAACTTTAAAGGAGCAATACGGATATGTATGTTATTGCAGGACTTGGAAATCCGGAAAAAAAATATGAAAACACAAGACATAATATAGGGTTTGAAGCAGCGATGCATCTGTGTGACCAATTTGGTATAAAATTAAATAAAAGTAAGTTTAAAGCCGTATTTGGCGAAGGTTATATTGGTGGTGAAAAAGTTATAGTGGCTCTTCCGCAAACCTATATGAACCTCAGCGGAGACAGTCTTTATGAACTTTGCACATTCTATAAGGTTCCTGTACAAAATGTAATTATTCTTCATGATGACATAAGCATAGAATGTGGAAGACTTCGAATTCGTTCAAAAGGAAGTGCCGGTGGGCATAATGGTCTTAAATCAATTATTTCAAGGCTTGGAAGCGACAATTTTATCAGGGTAAAAATTGGTGTGGGAGCACCCAAACATGAGGATTATGATTTGGCAGATTATGTTCTTGGTAAATTTTCACCCGAGGAGAAAAAGATTTTGGAATCTGTCACAGAGTCTGCATCAAAAAGTGTTGAATGTATGATAAAATCAGGTGTTGAAAAAGCAATGAATCTTTATAATTCCTGAAATTGTCAAAATGATAGTGTCAGTATTTTTAGCTGCACAATAAATATATTGGAGAGTTGATATGTCTAATCTCTTTGGATTTCTTGATTCATGTACTGAATTTAATGAAATCACAGAAAAGTATAAAGCGGGCAAGTGTCCCATCCATATTACGGGGATGACAGGGAGTCAAAAAAGTCATTTCATATATTCCCTTTGCCAAAGCCTTGACAAAAATTGCATAATTATAACATATGATGAACAGGAAGCAGGAAGGATAAGTAAAGACTTGTCGTTCCTTTTTTCCCGTGAAGTGGGTGTTTTCAAGAGCAAAGAGTATGTTTACTATAACATAGATGCCTCAAACAATTCTTCCGAAATTTCAAGAATCAAATCACTATATAAATATACTCAGTCAAATCCTCTTGTAACAACAATAGATGCGTGTCAGAGATTCACAATCCCACCCGATGTTTTTAAAAATAATATCATGTCATATAAAGTGGGAGATATAGTTGATATTTTGGACTTGTCGGAAAAACTTATAAACATTGGCTATAGACGAACATCAATGATTGATGGGGTTGGACAGTTCAGCATCAGAGGTTCTATTGTTGACATCTTTTCACCTTGTCTTGAAAATCCAATCAGAATTGACCTTTTTGATGATGAAATTGATTCAATAAGGATGTTTGATCCATATACACAGATATCAATTGACAACATGGATGAATGTCAGATTTGTCCGGTAAGGGAAATTGTATACACAAAAGAAAAATCACTTGAAATTGCATCGCAAATTCGTAAACTCAAAAATGAAAATTTGTTGAAAGATGCCGAGAAGTTTGAAAATTATTCATATTTTGCATCTCTTGATAAATATATGACCTATGTATATGACAGAATTTTCACTGTTTTAGACTATGCAGATGATAATACTCTTATATTCATTGATGAAGCAAAACAACTTTCGGAGAGGGGTAAGGTGATATATAAGGAGCATGCCGAAACAATCACCTCTCTTTTGGAAAAAGGACTTTTTCCCAGAAGCAAAAGAAACTATATGCTTGATTATGGTGAGATTATTGATAGAATTAATCCGGCCAACATGATATCTGTTAGTTCATTGTCTCATTCATGCCCGGCATTTTCGCCTTTGTCACTGTTTGGAATTACCGCCAAAACAATACATTCATACACCGGTAAGGCAGAATTTTTGTATGATGATTTGAAATACTGGAAAAAAACAGGATACAGGGTTCTCATGCTTTTCGGAAACGAAACTGCAATGAAAATTATGCATCGTGCACTTGTTGATGAAGGTATTGAAGCTTCTCTTGCGGAAAAATCAGCTTCGTTTCCTGATTATGGTCAAATATATCTTTCTGTAGGAAGTTTGTGCAAGGGGTTTGAATACCCCACAATAAAAACAGTTGTAATATCTGATGGTGAAGAGTCCCGAAAGCCAAAGAAAATCCCAAAAAGAAAAAAAACCTCCAGAGACATGATAAAGAGTTTTGAGGATTTGAATCAGGGAGACTATGTTGTACACAGAACTCATGGAATAGGTAGATATGTGGGTATAGCACAGCTGAATGTCGATAATGTCACAAGAGATTATCTGAAAATTCAGTATAAGGGTAGTGATATATTATATGTACCTACAAATCAGCTTGACTTTCTTCATAAATATACAGACAGCGAAACAGAAAAAGTAAAAGTCAACAGCCTTGGAGGTGTTCAATGGAACAGAACAGTTTCAAGAGTTAAGGAAAGTGTGACTGAACTTGCGGAAGACCTGATACAGCTTTATGCAAAACGTTCGGAACTTAAAGGTCATGTATTTTCACCGGATACCCCCTGGCAAAAAGAATTTGAAGAAAAGTTTATATATGATGAAACTCCTGATCAGATTCGCTCCATAAAAGAAGTGAAAAACGACATGGAAACAGGAAAGTGCATGGACAGACTTCTTTGCGGAGATGTTGGATATGGGAAAACAGAAGTTGCGATTCGTGCTGCTTTTAAATGTGTTATGGAAGGTATGCAGGTTGCATATCTTGTCCCAACAACAATTCTTGCACAACAGCACTACAATAATTTTTCTGCACGTCTCGGAGAATATGCAATGAAGGTTGAAATGCTTTCAAGATTCAGAACAAAAAAACAGCAGGAAAAAACAGTTGCAGGGCTTAAAAGTGGAAGTGTCGATGTTGTAATAGGAACTCACAGATTGCTTCAAAAAGATGTCAGATTTAAGAATCTTGGTCTTTTGATTATAGATGAAGAGCAGAGGTTTGGAGTGGGGCATAAAGAAAAAATAAAGGAAATCAAATCAGATGTTGACGTACTAACTTTAAGTGCAACACCAATCCCCCGTACTCTTAACATGGCAATGGTGGGCATAAGGGATTTGAGCGTCCTTTCAGAACCACCCGGGGACAGATATCCCGTACAGACATTTGTTATGGAATATAATGAAGCTGTTATTGTAAATGCAATTAAGCGTGAAATGGAAAGAAAAGGACAGGTTTATTATCTCTATAACAGAATTGACGGAATAGAAAAGGCGGCAGCAAAAATTCAGGATATGATTCCTGATGCAAGAGTTGCAATTGCACATGGGAAAATGAGTGAGTCACAGCTTGAGGAAATTATGATGTCACTTATCGAGGGTGAAATAGATGTTTTGGTATGTACAACAATAATAGAAACCGGACTTGATGTTTCGAATGTGAATACCATAATAATAGAAAATTCAGACAGACTTGGATTATCTCAGCTGTATCAGCTACGAGGAAGAGTTGGAAGATCTAACCGTATGGCATATGCATACCTCACATATCATCCCGGAAAAATTCTGGATTCGGTTGCTCACAAACGTCTTCAGGCGATAAAGGAGTTTACGGAGTTTGGTTCGGGATTCAAAATTGCAATGCGTGACCTTGAAATAAGGGGTGCAGGGAATCTTCTCGGCAAAGAACAGCACGGAAATATGAATCTTGTGGGATATGATATGTATTGCATGCTTCTTGAGCAGGCTGTCAAAGAGAAAAAAGGAGAGGAATACAGACCGCCGGCAGAAATATCTGTTGACATAAAAATAGATGCATATATTCCTGATGATTATGTTGAATATGAGATTCAAAGAATAGATCTTTATAAAAAAATTGCAAGTATAGACTCGGATGAAGATTATTATGATATGCAAGGAGAATTTATAGACAGATTTGGTGATATTCCTTTATCTGTCTCGAACCTTTTGGATATTTCTCTCATAAAGTCAATGTGCAAAAAAGCAGAGGTCTCTGAAATTGTGCATACTGAAGGAAAGGTAACATTTACATTTACTGATTATGCAAGTCCCGAAGCAGTAGTTGGTGTTGTAAGCGAATATAACAGAGAAATGAAATTTGTATCCGGCGCCAAGTCTTCACTGATATATAAATGCCCTAAAGATGTTGTAGGCAATGTTAAGATTATATTACAAAAACTCATAAAACTAACACAAGGAAGTTGATACGGGTTATTATATAATAAAGAAAATACGAATGGAGGATGAGCCGTGATGACTGATGTGAGAAAATATATTTCTGTAATGTTATTGGTGATGTTTGTTTTTTTTGCTATGTCTGCATGTGCTCCATCTGACATTGCCCATAAACCGGATAAAAATGATGTTTATATCAAAGTTGATGATGAAACGCTATCGAAAGAATATATAGGGTATTTTTTCTATCTGGCACAAAGTGCAATGCTTGAAGAAGCCGGTTATTCCAATTCTCCGGCGGAAGATATAAAAACATATTGGGAAACTGCTAAAATCAATGAAAAAGATGCTGTAGATGTTGCAAGAGATGTGGCAGCTGATAATGCCATTTCAACAAAGGTTCAGTATCTGAAAGCAATTGATGAAGGAATCAGCATCACAGATGATGAAAAAGAAATGATAGAGTCAGATATAAACACAAGTGCTCAGAGTCAGGGAGGAATGAAAGAATTAGAAAAGTTTCTCGTGACCAAGGGCACAGATATTGATGCATACAGACAAACAAAACTTGAAAATGTATACATTCAGAAATTATATGAAAAATATGATCAATCCGGACTTCTTGAAATTTCTGAATCTGAATTGTCAGAATATGCATCTTCACATGATGGTGAAATCGACCCTGAATATATTCTTGAATATGCAAAAAATGACAAGTTTAATTCCATGGCAGAACAATGGAAAAAAGACAGCAAAATCATAGTTGATGATAGTATGATGAAATATTTTGATGTAGAAAAAGAATGAAAAAAACCGAGGATTCACCTCGGTTTTTTGTATATGTATTTTTATTTGAAAATATTATATTACCTTTTTTTCTCAAAAAAATCCTTCATCAAATTTTTGCATTCATCTTCGTGAAATCCGATATACACCTCGGTTTTCCAAGGCATTTTCTCATTCATGTCAATGACCGAGCCAAAGCTCCCGCTTTTTGGTTCTTCACATCCGATATATACTCTTTTGATTCGTGAATGGCCAATTGCTCCGGCACACATGGGGCATGGTTCAACCGTAACATATAAATCGCAATTTTCAAGAACTTTTTCGCCGAGTTTTGCCATGGCATCTTTTATGACATTCATTTCTGCATGCATGGTGGAATCTTTTTTTGTTTGGCAAAGGTTGTGTGATGATGATATGATATCGCCATCTTTGACAATTACTGCACCAATTGGCACTTCACCCAATGAAAATGCTGTTTTAGCTTGTTTAAGAGCTTCTGCCATATAATCTCTCATATTTCTATACCTCTCTTTCTTTTGAGGTGAATATTTCCATAGATTGTATTGCTTTGAATATGTTGTCATTAAAATTCGGATTGTTTTGTGAGAGGATTTCCAGGGTTCGTTTGGTGGTCTCTCTTTTTGTTTTTCCATCCACCGGGCAGATTTTTTTCATGACGGGAATGTTGTTCCTTTTGCACGCGGAAAATATTAATCCTTCAGGTATAAAAATCATTGGCCTGATTATGGTTATTGCGCGATCATCATAGGATGTTTTAGGCTCGAAACATTCAAGCTTCCCGTTTTTTGCAAGATTCATAACAAAGGTTTCGTTTGCATCGTCACGATTGTGTCCGAGTGAAAGCTTATTATATCCGTTCTCTTGTGCAAAATTGCAAATGGCAGCACGTCTCATTCTTGAACAAAGAGAGCAGGGGTTCTTTTCTTTCATTTCTTCAAATACGACTTGTCTTATGACGGTTTTTTCTATGTGACAATCTACATTCTTATCATTGCAAAACTTTTTAATAATATTAAAATCACTTCCGTCAAAACCAGCATCGATACAAATAACACCAATGTCAAATTTTATGGGATAAAATTTTTGGAGTTGAAACATACCTTCTAACATGACCATGCTGTCTTTGCCGCCGGATACTGCAATTAATATTTTGTCATCTTTGGCTATCATATCATATTTCTGAATTGCTTGTCGCATAAGACTGAGTATTTTTTTCATGTCATTCACCCTTGAATAAAATAAAAAAAGAGACTGTAAAATTCTTACAGTCCCCTTAAGTAAGCGGAAGACGAGATTCGAACTCGCGACGTTCACCTTGGCAAGGTGACGCTCTACCACTGAGCCACTCCCGCATAGCCTTGCTACGTTTGTCAGTATATCAGCAATTTGCCGTTTTGTCAAGAGTTTTTTTTGATTTGTATAAAATAATCATTAAAGGTAATTATAAATTGAAAACCTTTGTTAATATTTTCATCTTAAAATTAAATATTTTTCTTGCAATCTGCCGATAATTGTGATAAAATATTATGCGGTAAATACACACATATGCTGATGTGTGAGAGGTTGCGGCGGAAATCCGACATAGTTTTTGCTGTCTCTTGCGCAGATGAAGTATATGGCGGGTAAATAAACACGGAGGTGAATTAATATGTCAGTAATTTCAATGAAACAGTTGCTCGAAGCAGGTGTTCACTTTGGACACCAGACCAGAAGATGGAACCCCAAAATGGCGGAATACATCTACACAGAAAGAAACGGAATCTATATCATCAATCTTCAGAAAACAGTTAAGAAGATTGTTGAAGCTTATGACTTCATTAAAGAAGTTGCAGAATCCGGAAAAGAAATTCTTTTCGTAGGAACAAAGAAACAGGCTCAGGATTCCATCAAAGAAGAAGCAGAAAGAGTTGGAATGTATTTTGTTAATGCAAGATGGCTCGGTGGAATGCTCACAAACTTCAAAACAATCCAGAAGAGAATCGGCAGACTCAATCAGCTTAAGAAAATGGAAGAAGACGGCACATATGATCTTCTCCCCAAAAAGGAAGTTGTTAAACACAGACTCGAGTGCGAAAAACTCGAAAAATACCTCGGTGGTATCAAAGACATGAAAAAACTTCCCGGTGCTATGTTTGTTGTAGACCCCAGAAAAGAAAAGATTGCAGTAGCAGAAGCAAAGAAACTCGGTATTCCTGTTGTTGCTATTGTTGATACAAACTGTGATCCCGATGATGTTGATTATGTAATCCCCGGAAACGATGATGCTATTCGTGCGGTAAAACTTATTGCTACAACAATGGCTAACGCTATCATCGAAGGCAGACAGGGTGAAGATGCTCCTGAAGTTGTTGCAGAAGCAGAAGAAGTTCAGGAAGAAGCATAATTAAAAAATAATATTCGGGAGGTAATATAAATGTTTACAGCTAAAGATGTAAAAGAACTCAGAGAAAGAACCGGCTGTGGAATGATGGACTGCAAAAAAGACCTCACAGAATCAGAAGGTAACATGGAAAAAGATATTGAATTTTTAAGAGAAAAAGGTCTTGCTGCAGTTGCTAAAAAAGCAGGCAGAATCGCTGCTGAAGGTGTAGTAAGTGCATATGTAAGCGAAGACGGAAAAATCGGTGCTGTTATCGAAGTTAACTCCGAAACAGACTTCGTTGCTAAAAACGCAGACTTTGTTACATTTGTTGACACACTTGCAAAAATCGTTGCAGAAAACAATCCTGCAGATATTGATGCTCTCAAAGCTCTCAAATATGATGATTCTCTTACAGTTGAAGAAATGCTCAGAGAAAAAGTTCTCACAATTGGTGAAAACATGAACATCAGAAGATTCCAGAGATTTGAAGGTGTTGTAGGTTCCTACATTCACGGTGGCGGAAAAATCGGAGTTCTTGTAAACTTTGATACAAATGCAGACGCTGATAAAATTGCTGCAATGTCCAAAAATGTATGTATGCAGATTGCATCCATGAACCCCAAATATAAAGATGAAGCATGTGTTCCTGCAGAAGAAGTTGAAAAAGAAAAAGAAATTCTTACACAGCAGGCTATCAATGAAGGCAAACCCGCTCAGATTGCTGAAAAAATGGTTGCAGGCAGAATTAAGAAATATTTCAAAGAAATCTGTCTCCTTGACCAGGCATATATTCTCGATGGTGACATTGATGTTGCAAAATATATTGCAAATACAGGTGCTGAAATCGGCGAATCTGTTGTTTTGGCAGATTTCGTAAGATTTGAAAAAGGTGAAGGCCTTGAAAAAAGAGAAGACAACTTCGCTGACGAAGTTGCAAGTATGGTAAAATAATTTTCTATATAACATATAATTCGTATTAAACCAAACCACGTTCCCGGAAGATACTCTCTTCCGGGAATTTTGTTTTTAACATTCTTTCTTGAAATTTTTGCCAATGTTAAAATAGTGTAGGATTTAAACCTTTTATTTGTGCTAATATTATATTGCTTAATTAAGAGACTATGAAAAAGCTTCATAGTCGCAAGCAGCCTCTGATACGCCTTTTATCCCAAGAGCAGGGGCAGAGCCTTATGAATCAGTTTTTGTGCCTGATGGGCGATTCTCTTATCCCTGAGCCTCAGATATATTCAAGAGGAATAATATCGAATCTGTTTTCCAAATATTTTTTAAATACCTTTGAACTGCTTGACAATAATGAGCTTTCTCAGTGGCTTAGTATACTTTGCAGTGAAATGCATAAAATGGAGAATTTTTCGGTTGGAACCGATGCAATGGTGGAATTTTCAAAAAAGAGCTATGGTCACCTCAGCCGAAGCTTTAAAAAAATTATAATCAAACCCCCACAGAGTTTATAAACAGTATAAGGCTTAAATATGAAAAAAATATGATGCTCTATACCAATATGACAATACTTGACATAGGCCTTGAATGTGTCTTTGATAATGCCGGATATTTTCACCGTCTGTTTAAAGCGAAATATGGAGTCTCACCCGGTGAACTTCGAAAAAATAAAAAAATAAACAAGGTTATGTGAAGATCTTAATATAGTGTAGGACAAATATAATATTTATATGTTAAATTAAAATGGAAGTATCTCATAATTTGTTAAACATATGGATTTTCGAGAGGGAGTATATGATGTATGATATTAATATTGATAACTGGTCTTTTGAAAAATAGAAACAAGTTCATATAATATTATAAAATTCAGGAGGTAGAAAAGAATGAAAAAACCAAACAGAATATTATCAGCATTTTTAGCATTGACAATCTTATTTTCAATAATGCTTTCATCAGGACAGATTATATCTTATGCCGGTTCATTCGCCCCCATAGACGGTGTCGGCAGCACGGATATAGAAATTCCTCTTTCTGACATCGAAGGAACAGTCATATATTCAAACGGAGAATTTTCTTCCGAAACCTATGTTGCATCTGCGGCAAAGCAACTCGACTCTATGATTTATCATGACAGAGGCACAAGCAGTGTCGGAACAGACGAAACAAGCGGTTCTGTTTTCTCATTTGGCACACAGGGCTGGCTGAAAGTTAACAATGCACTGAATGCATATGTTCAGGAAAACGGAGATGTTCCCGGTACAATCCACGAAGTGACATTGGATATCAAACTTTCAAGCGGAATTGCATTCCTTTATCCGTGCGGCGGAGGAGACAGCCGTGACACCGCTGCAAGTCTTGTATTTAACGGCACAACACTGTCAAGTGACACTGGAGCAAGCTACGGAACAACTCCTACAAATACATGGTACAGAATAAAATTCACTTTAGACACTACCACAAGCACTGTATATACTTCTGTAAACGGTGCAGTTGTATATAAAGCTGTATCAGCAACTCTTGGAAATTCACTTTATAGTGTTCTTTATCAAACGACTGCAGATTCAACAGTCTGCATTGACAATATTAAATATGTTGTAAAAGCTGAACAAGATGACGGCGGTGATACGAATGACTTTGCACCCGTTCCGGGAGTTGGCAGCACGGATATAGAAATTCCTCTTTCCGGCATTGAAGGAACAGTCATATATTCAAAAGGAGAATTCTCATCCGAAACCTATGTTGCATCTTCGGCAAAGCAACTCGACTCTATGATTTATCATGAAAAGGGCACAAGCGGTGTCGGAACAGACAAAACAAACGGTTCCGTTTTCTCATTTGGCAACCAGGGCTGGCTGAAAATTAAAAATGCACTTGATGCATATGTTCAGAAAAACGGAAATGTTCCCGGTGCAATCCACGAACTGACACTTGATATAAAGGTTTCAAACGGAGTTGTATACCTTTATCCCTGCGG
>JAZONV010000052.1:0-1875 GCA_045654685.1 Clostridia bacterium
AATTTACTCGGATCGTTATACGGAATCGCCTGAATTTCACCGTCGAGCATAAAGAACATTTCGGGTTCTGCAAAATGTTCCGAATACTTCTCAATCTGTTCGGGAGTAAGGGAGCAGAAATCTTCTTCACCAAGACCCACAACAAGGAATGTTCCCGAAACAATATCGTAGATACTGTTTTCATCGTCACGCAAAGCACGGTTTAACTGCATACCGTTTATTTTGCCTTCTTCGTTACAAACAAGTCCTACGGGTTCTTCAAACGGATAAACCGCTTCGATATATCCGCCAACCTGCTGTTGTAAACTTTCAAGTCCGATAGGGATTGTTTCGACAGTCGGTTTTTCTCCCGGCGCAACAACGAGAACCGTCATTGTCTTTTCTTTTTCTGCTTCTGCTTTTTCAAATGCTCTGAATGCTGCTTCGTAAATAGAGCCGTCAATAGTCATTATGTAATCTGTTTCAACCCTTATAAATCTGTCATAAACATCCGATAACGGCGAAGGCGAATTTAACAAAGCTGTTGCTAATTCATCAGACAAATCGGCATATTGTGTATGAGTCAGAATATCGTTGCGAACTGAATATTCGTAGGCGTGATTTAAGATTTCTTCGGGTGACTGTTGCATAAGCCAGTCCTTAAATTTATCTTGCTCTGCTTTCATTTTTTTGCAGAGTTCAGGATTTTTTTTATATGTTTCGCTCAAATCATCAACTCCTATTTCATTAAGATGTTTTTCAAATGTTTCACGGTCATAAGCGTAAACATAAAAGTTGTAATCGCCTTTGGTGGGATTGCATCTCAAAATATAACTGTGTTCATCGGTATCAACTCTGAAACCGTATTCTTTGGTATAGTTACCTTCGATAACTCCATCGGGATTGTTGTGACAATAAGCAGAAAGAGAGCTTCTGTCTTTCAGAAGCTCTCCATAACCGAATCGCAAAGAATTGATAACATCATCAAATTCTCTTTTGAAATCATCTGTTTTTAAGAACTTTACTTTATCTTCCCAAGTGGTGTAAAAGCCTTTGCCGCTTGTGTCAAAATCCCCACGGAGAAAACCGATACAACCGCTTTCAATATTGTCATTCTGTGACTGAGTATATGAAAACGGTATTTCTTCGGGTTTGATTGGTCTGATTGATAAATCCATTTATAAAACTTCCTCCGTTTTCTTTTTTTCTGTTGCTTTTGGGATAGTGGTTTTGCCTTTTGCACTTGCCATCTGCAACTTATCCATAATTGACGGTCTGCTGCTTTTGGCAATAGCATTTTCCGCTGACGGAGCTTCGGGCTTATCCATATTCAGAGCGATATTCAGCTCTGTAAGTCTTGCAGACTTGATTTTCAGTTCTTCCTCTTGCGGGAAAGGCTTACCGAGTTCGGCTTTCGCATTTTCCATCTGAGTTTTAACATTATCAAGTCTTAATTGAGTATCATTCAATCTCTTTGTTATGGAATCAAGCACATTATCAATACGAATAAGATTACCTCTCGGATCTTTGCCGAGTTCTACTTTGTGGGACATTTTGCCTTTGAGAGTAAGGACATACTTTTTGCCGAAATCTTCTACCGACAAAGACATATCAAATCCTCTGTAAGAACCTATCGGTGTGTCCATAAAGATTTTCACATCTTTCATTGCATCAATGAGTGCTGCACCCGCATTTTCTTTGTCGGTCAAGAAATCACCCCGAACGGTCATTCCGGCAAATCCTTCGGGCGGATGTGAATTGTCTTTTGCAGTCTGAATATCGGCTTGGAATCCGTTAATGTATTCTTCGTATTGCTTTATCTGTTGCGGAAAGTTTTTGAGAATATTATCTTCAAGTCGGAATTGCTGGTTCTGATGGCTCGCTTTCATAAGCTTC
>JAZONV010000053.1:0-43453 GCA_045654685.1 Clostridia bacterium
GATAATACACATAAGGATTGAAGTCTACATCATCCATCCCTGTATCTATAGCATATCTACTATACTGCTCCGTAAGATTTCCGGTAGGTGTATAAGAATATTGGGTTATCTCATTTATGTAAGCTTGATACTGTCCAACACCATCATCATATGTTCCTCTTACATCAATGACCATACTTGCACCAAACGGATTCTTAAATGCATAGTTTCTGGCTATGATAGAATCTCCGGGATTTTCACTGCTTGTTGAATCCAATGTTCCAAGTTCATTATATCCATAACTGTTTTGCTTTGATGCCTTATCCTGCGATACATAAAGCCTTCCCATATCGTCATAAAGATACAGATTGCTGTTTTCTGCATTATCTGTATCAGAGACAAGCTTGCCATCTCCATCGTAGCTTCGCTGATATAAAATGCTTTCTGTTCCGTTACTATCAGTGATGGTTTGTTTCTTTATGTTTCCCAATACATCGTAAGTATTACGAATAATTTCGTTGTTGGCATTCTTAGACGATGTAACTCTGTTAAGTTTATCGTAGGTATTGGTCTGTGTGTACCCATCTTCATTCAAATTGTTATTTGCATCAATAATGCCTATAACATTTCCAACAAAATCATACGCATAATCCACTTCAACGGATGTATCAGGGTATGAAGAATAACCTTTTTCTTTTGTTGTTCTTCCAAGTCGGTCGTAGGTATATTCTATCACATTTTGTTTTACATTTCCATCAGATGCCGGGACAAAATATGATAAAGCTTTAAATCCAACTCCATCACCACTAATATTATATTCTGTAATATGATTGTTGTCAAATTGATCTGTTACTTTAACTTCTCTTCCGGCACCATCATAATATGTAATTGTTGTGTTTCCTTTGGCATCAACTTCTTTAACAAAATTGATAGCCGTGCTGTAATAATAATTAGTTGTGTTTGTTGTATACACACCATCGACTATATCACCGACATCACTTCTGATAAGCTCTCCTGTTCCAAGATAATAGTTTTGTTTACGAGCATAGAATGTATTTGTTAATGTACTTAAATCAAGAGCTGCAGGATTTCCCGTATTAACATTGCTTACATCATAATATGTGACATCGTTTGTTATTCTTTGACATATCAAGTTCTCATCCGAATCAGTAACACCGCTATATTTATAAGAAACCGTCTGATATATTATGTCTTCTACAGGTAAAATCCTGATATTCTTATTTCCGTATGAACTATAAGTTGAATATGCCGGATATATTATTCTTGTAGGTCGACCTAAGTCATCATACTCATAGTATGTAGTGTTACCATCGTCATCCGTCATTGTCTTAACTACACCATATAACATGTCATATGTATATGATGTGGTTTCAGTATTTGTGATGTTATTCGAGGTAACTGTTTTTATCACAGTTGACGGAAATGCATAGAATGTCGCCGAGGTATAATTCTCAACAACCATAGTCATGCCGGTGTCGTTTTCAACAGTTGTTGTTTTCTTTGAAACCTTACCGCCTGTATATTCATATGTATATGATGTTGTCGTACCATCAGGTGCTTTGTAGGAGGTTAATCTTCCCTTTGAATCATAGGTAAATCTTTCAGTACATTTCGTATAATTAGATTTGTACCATGACCTCGAAAGCATAAATCCTGTATCGTCATCGTATGTATACGAGAAACCGTGTTTTTCTCTGGCGGAGCTTACAGAGGTGTCATAATCCATCTCTTCTGTTTCAAGCAATGGTTTACCAAAGGTTTTATCTCCATATGTACTCATATCATAATATTGATATGAATCGTATGTGTACCCTGTACCATTTGAATATGTCTTTTTAAGCATTATAGGCATTTTCAAAAGATAGTCTTCAACTACTGTAGTAACAGTAAGTGAGTTTCCAACCGGATTATTATAGGTTGCTACTTCTTCATATTCAAGTACTGCTTCATCTTTTTTATAAAACCTTCTTCTAAATGTTGCATTTTCATGTTCTTCAGTCACACGACAAACATAATCATCCGGTTCGATATTCTCAGGGGAGTTATAATAAGGATAACCTGTATAGTCTCTACTGTAATCATATCGAATCCTGTTGTTGGTATACCCATCAATTATGTCATCATCGTCCTCATCCAAAACAAGCATATCATCGCCGCGTTCATCTATTCTGTATGCTTCACTTATACCGCTATGACCTAAATTTCTTTCACATAAATCATAATAATAGTAAGTATTTGAATGAGGTCTTACTATGTTTCCCAACAAATATGTGAGGGTATTTGTATATCCGCTTGTGTTAACAACATAATCAGATTCAAATGATTTGTCTGCGAAGGTAAATTCTAATGGTTGTGCATAGCTTCTCTCACCATGCATAATTGCAGGATAATATGTTGTCACTTCTCCATTTGGATACTCAATTGATTCCAAAAATGGTTCTGTTGAAAAATACTCGTCCATATACGAAACATCAATCATTTTTTTAGTATATGTAAGTTCAATAGTTTCTTCGCCTTCAAGCGGAGATTCAACTGTGACTTCAATATAATCATAATCTCCGTCAGTTGTATATCTGAAATAAATTTGTCTTCCAACTGAGTCTGTTATGCCATTAATTACAGGCCAGTCTTCTGCGCCATAAAAATCTCTGTCCGTATAGCTGAACTCTATTTTATTTCCATGTACATCAATAATACTTCGAATCTCTCCGTGCGGTCCAAAATAGTATTCCGTACAATCGGAGTCTTCTACCATATAATCTACTCTTGCTGTTCTACAAACATCTGTATCAAAATAGCCTAATATGTCAAATGTAATATCCTGACCGACATAGTTTGTGAAATAACAACCATTCAATCTATCGTATTCAACTTCCATTACATTACCTTTGCCATCGTGATAATACATTGCTTTTGGAAATTCAAATTCGTTATAATCATTGTAATTATCCTTTATGGTTTGAACTGACGGAAAAGACCACGACCACCCTGCACCGAGATTGTTTCGGATAATCTGATAGCTTGATGATGTTATTTCAGATGTAATATAATAATCAAATGTTATTGTATCTCCATCTGTACTTAAATCCCACCAAGCATTGTATATAAAGAGTCCATTGCAGGTATCTCTGGTTTCAATTTCTTCAATTTTAGCCTCTGCATCATATTGATCTGAATAAGCATAATAGTATGTGCTTGTCTGATATGTTTCCGTGTTATAAATTTCTTCGGTAACAACATACCAATCGTCTGGTAAAATATATGTCTTGGATTCTGTACTGATTCCGGCTGTTTTTGTATATAATTCAGCTTGCGCAAGACTATAGTAACGAGATAATTTCAAGTCATGTCCATCTACACCGGGTAAAACTAAGTCTGTTTCTGTTACAATCAAATTACCCGTCATCGGATCAATATATTCATCACCAATGTTATCCCCTATAAAATTAGTTCTTCCAGTCTGGTTCTGTAATGCAAACGAATCCTTGCTATTAATATTTGCAATACGGTACGAAGCGTCAACCGGTGATGACGATGTTGATCTTGCCGTTGCATCAACGTTCGTTGTACTTTCATTTATTGACTGCTGTTCATTTACTCTTTCCAATCTACTTGCCCGAAGCGACTCTATCTCTGCCAAATCCTCCACGTCAATTTCATTTGCACTCTCCCCCCCGCATCTAACTCCATTCTGTTATCAGGTATAACAAGGGTATTATCTATTGGCATCTGTATTGAGGGTTTTCCGGTGTATAATCCACTCCTGTCAACATCTACCGTATTGTATCTGGAAACGCCTGACATTATCGGCAACATATCATCATCTGTTATTTTTATTTGTGGAAGTTCTTCCGGTAGATCTATATCATACTTCAATGGTGCTTCATCAGTTAAATTTATACTTATATCATCGCTTTCAAATGCCAATGCGGGAATTCCACTACAGAGCATTGAAATCGTTAATACTAAAGAAAGAAATCTTTTACATGTTGCTTTCATAGTCTGCACCTCACTCTCTTGCTGTCTTCGACAGTAAATTACCCATATTATCGTATGTAAATGTCAATGTTACTCCATTGGCTTTATCAATTTGTAATAGTCTGTTATCTGCATTATAGTAATATGCGTTTATGCCACTTGTTTGTGTAAAATCAATTGATGCTCGAATTGGCATTAGATTTGTAAGTGTGTTCCAAATCATGAGCTTCCCTGAAAATTCTGTTTCAGCATCAAATTGATATACGATTTCCATGCTATTTGTTTGTCCTGTGGCAACATCAATATTAAAAGTTTTTATACTATGTGGCCTTCCCTCGCTTGTATAGGTAGCAAGAATAGCTGTTATACTATCGTCCTTTGTAGATGAATTTGAAACACCAAGAGTACATGACATATTGGCATTATCAATAATTCTCATCCCATTTTCTCCGATAGTAATTCCATTCAATTTTATATTTGATGTTACTGCCAAAGCCGATGATACTGTCATTAAATTCTCATTTTGATTAATATCAACTTCTGCGTGAACAGTCGGGCATACTAATAAGAAAATCAAACTAAATATTCCAATTTTTCTTACTGTATTCATAATTAAAACCTCCTGTAAATTCATGACAATAATAAAAAGGCAAAGAAAAGCAAATGCAATCTAATTGCAAAATACCATTCTTTGCCGTAAATAAACTGGTTTCTTCATAAAGATGCCTCCTATTCACCTGTAACTGTTCCTATACCAACTACCACCTTTTCTATTAACTACATCTTTATTTTAACATATTTTAGTTATTGTTTCAATATATTTGGTCTATTTTGGAAATTTATTTTTGTAGCAAACAAAACTTATGTGAAGGTTGGTAAAAGTGTTTAGTTTATCCCTTGCATCCCTCATTTTCACAACATTCTGTTTTTATAAAGTTTTCAAAAAACCGCATAAACACTAGGGTTTTAGTGCTGCATCTTTCCTGTCACCTCATTATATCACATATAACAAAAAATGACAATCTTCGACAAATTTTGTTTTATTATATATTCTATGCGGCAGTAATTATTCTGCCGCACAGAATGTTAGATAGTTTTACTTAAAATAGTTATTAATCAGCATATCAACAATGTCTGCATCCCAAGTTTCGTGGAGAATATCAGGAATATCGCTTATCAGGATTAGACCTTTGCTGTAGAACACTTCTTTTCCGATTGCCTCGGTACAGGCACGAAGAGGAAGGAATGTTCTCTCATTACGGATAATCGGAGTTACATCAAGAGCTTGTGTTTCTCCGTTGATGATGATTTCCGGTTTTCCTATAGTAAGTGATATTGTTCTATCTGCAAATGTAATGTTTACTGTTTGAGTTTCCTGTACCCATTCAACCGTTCCTTGATAACTTTCACTGATGAACCTTACAGGTACATAAGAACGATCATTTTCCACAAATACTTCTACTGCAGGATTATCTTCGTCAATCTGCTTTTCAATATCATTTACATATGATTTATTACTACCGACATACAACGCTGTATATTCTAATTCAGCCGCAAAAGCAGTTATTGAAAACAAACTGAACAGAAGCAATAGTGAAATTACCTTTTTCAAAACAATCACCCCTTTATTTAAACTCATTCTCTATTGGTGGTGCTGCTTCCCAACTAATCAAGCGAATTTTATATTTTTCATACGCTTCATCAGCAGTTATAGAACTATGCCCTATACTTCCATCTACTGTTTTATACCTATACGATATGTAATCGAAGTCTTGCTCATCTCTATTATGATCTCCTAAAAAATCAGACATATAATGATATCCATTTCCACCATAAAAATATAATTCTAAAATTTTGTGACCAAATTCATCATATTCATTTTCTTTAGACAAATCAACAAGCGTAATAAATAAAGAATCTTTTTCACTATCATCTCGAATTGATGTGTTTTTGGAAGTTGTAATTCTCCACTTTCTAGACTGACCAGCTTCTGATCTTGTGTTATATCCATCAAACTCACAGGTCACTTTATCATTGATTGTAACAGTATTACCATCCATTTCATATATCAGTTCAAAATCAAATTCACCAATTGTTACACTTGGCTTTGGTGGGTTAGGCATAATAGACAAACCAAACCACAAAGATGTCCAAGGGTATAATAGAACCGCAGCAATAATTAAAGCAGCGATTAAAATTATCAAAATAATATATTTTATTCTCAATTATATCCCTCCTCTTTTAATGCACTCTTTACAGCATCCATAAGATGATTCTGCACTCTATGACCAATATTGGTTTGCCACAAGTCTGTCCATTTACCACCATGTTGTTGTGGAAGATATACAGCTTTATCTATAGGTACACTAAACCAACCTTCTAAGTAGTTTACTATGTCCCCCTTCACTATAAACGCTGTCATATCAGCAGTATAAGTTGAAGCACTCAACCCATAATCAGCTAAATTCGATGTAGCAGGATTAAATATTATTGCATCTCTGTTTGTAGCCACAGCAGCAGATGCTGCTTCAGCTCCGCCTTTTGAATGTCCAACAAATGTAATTTCATAAGTCGATTTTTCATTAACAAAAGCTGTCGCATAATTTATTGCATCCCACATATCAGCTGATTTTGAAGACAATAATTGTTCGGCATTGTTTTTCCAATCACCTAAATTAGTCAGCGTTGTTCCTTTAAAAGCTATAACATATTCAGAAGGATTTGTCCAATCATCTTCGTTCGGTATATAGAAGCCCATTTTCATACCTTCTCTTCCATACCACACATCTATTAACCTCCAACCTTCAACTATTCTTTTTTCTTTACTTGAATCTTGATTATAGTCGTAAATGTGAGCAGAAATATATGCTGCTTCTTTCTCAGTTGGTGCAAGACCAAATAAATCAACAAATAATATTGGATTACCCTTACAGTAAATATACCAATTAGTTCCGTCTTTTATTGGATCTTCGTTGATAAATCTACCGGTTTCTGCATCATACATTCTTGCACGAAGATAAATCAATCCGCTTTCTGAGTCTGTATATTCACCACGATAACCAAACGGATTATATACTTCATTTTCCAGCGGCTGATTTCCGTAAGCATCAAACTCATAATCGGCTATTGTTGTGCCGGAGCCATCAACAAGAACTGATACATCACCTTGTCCGTTATAGAGGTAATACAAACCATCATCATTCTTTACAATTTCAATACCTCTGTAATACTTATTCGTATCATCTGCGGTTATTTCCTCTATTACATTGGCAACATCATAAACAAATGTAGTTGTTTCTCCGCCAACGGTCTTTGAATGTCTTAACCCATCCGGCGAGTATGTATAACTCGAAACTGTACCGTCTGTATCAACTCCTATAAGCTGATTATAGCAGTTATACTCATATAATGCAACGAAGTTATCGGAAACATTTGAAATTGTGTAATCGCCTGACATACCATCGCTATATGGTTGATTTACCATAGTAGCCTTTGTAATCTGATTACCATTGTTATCATAGAAGAATTTATTGGTTGTTGTTACATCTCCATTTTCTTCAATGCTTTATGTCAAACGATTATTCAAGTCATAGGAATATGTTGTTGTAATTTCTCCATCAATTTTAGTATGACGATTTCCGAAATCATCAAAAGTATATTCCGTGTCGTTTTCTCTTACAAGTCGATTCATTGAGTCATAAACATAGTTTGTAGTCTGACCGTTTGATACCTTTGACTTCTGATTTCCGTTGAGATAATACGAATATGTTTCGCTTAGTTTATCGCCTGTATTCTGCCCTGTGAGCATATTTGCAATGTTATAGTTATAATTTGTTGTCTCGCTACCCGGAACAATAGTCTGTGTGCGATTATTCTTTGTATCATAACTATATGTTGAAATCACTGCTCCGTTTTCACTAACACTTGTCAAACGGTTGAGCTTATCGTACACATAACTCTGGCTCATATCAACTGCGCCGTTTCTTGTAACGGTCATTGTCAATACATTCCCTGCTGAGTCATAAGTGAAAGTTTTCACAACTCCTGATGCTGAATTCGTTTCGGATGTAATCAAACCTTTATCGTTATAAACGTAACTGATTGTTGCCGTATCATTTTGTTTTGACAATGGTTGTCCGGTTAATCCATAAACTGTTGTTTCAGCATTCGTTCCGTCTGACAATGATTTTGATTTAATTTTGCCCAAACCATCGTAAGTATAATTGAATGTACTACCATTTCTGTCGGTTGTTGAAAGCAACAAGCCATTAGCAGTATCATATGTATTACTTTCAACATTACCAAGTGCATCTGTGGTTGTAAGCAATCTGCTTAAACTGTCATAGTTGTATTTTGCAACTGCATATTCTGCATCTTCGCCTACTGTCACATCATCAAGACCATTGATTGTAAGAGGAGAATGAAGACCTGTATATACACGAAGCAAATTGCCTTTTGCATCATAGTAATTCTGGACATAATTTGAAGTTGTACCGTCACCCGATTCCGTCATCACAAGACGATTGCGATTATCATAGGTGTATTTTACTTCATTATACTTTGATGCTTCACCTGCAGCATTTGTATAAACACGCTCTTTGACTATATTTCCGTTATTGTCATACCACATTTGTTTTGTTGAGTAATAAACAGTACCATTCTTTTCTTCAAAAGGTGTTTTCTGCTCAATTACTCTGCCAAAATTATCGTATTTATACTCGGTTGCATAACCTGCTTTATCATACGCTTTAACAAGTCTGCCAAGCTGGTCATATTCTGCTCGTTCAGCATTACCATACTCATCAGTTTCGGTTACAACATTACCCATAAAATCATATGCGGTTTGATGTGTCTCTGTCCATCCTTCGTTGTTTGCTCTTGCTGATTTTACGGAAGTAATATTTCCTGCATAGTCAGATGTGTATGTTTCGTAATCGCTTCCAACTTCGGTTTTAATTTTATTACCGTAGTTATTATAATAAACACTTGTAACAACAGATGGATTATTTTCACCACCAACCACAGTTACGGTTTCCTTGAGGTAATCGGCTGTAACATCGTAGGAATATGTTTCCTCATACACGAGTGTTCCTGTGTTGTCATAAACCTCTTTTGTAAGCGGTCTTTGGAGGGTATCGTAAGTGTACTGCGTCCTGCTATATTCTTTCTGGTATCCATCATCACCAGTTTCTTCTTCATACAGCAACTCAGTTTCCAACTGTCCGTATGGGGTAAAATATCTATAAATATAATCAACACCTAAGTCATTATAATAAATATATTCTATTTCACCTTCAGCATTATAATATGTTGTTGTACGGTTATCAAATTCATCATATTCTCTGATATACCATGTTGAATACACATATTCCTTTTGACTATTATCAGGATTTGTAACAGTAAGAACCCTTCCTATACCGTCGTATGTGTATGTCGTGGTATTACCATTAGCATCTGTTTGTGTGATTGGATTTCCCCAATAATCATATGTCGCTGAAACAGATATATCACTCACAACATTATCATTATTAGTAACCTGTTTCACTTTTTCGTTAACTACATAAGCTCCATTTTGGTATGTGTATTGTTTTTCAACATAATCTGTCGAGTTTATATAATTCTTTTCGTTGATGATATTTCCATAAACATCATGCGTATACTGGACTTTTCTTTTCAAAGCATCATTGACATAAACATTTATATATTCGATGCTCTTACCATTTTGTGTAGGTACATATTCTTCACGGATAGTTGTATCAGCATTCTGTCTATAGGTTTTTGTGAGCGGAAAGTGATACGTTCCATCGTATGTGTAAGTAACCACTCTGTCCGATGCACCGTTAGGTTTTTCTGTCAATACATCAGCATAATTTCCGGAATCATATGTATATGCCATTGAAGTAGTCATATACTTTGTTCCGTCCGTCACCGAATAATTTTTAACAGATGTATTAATTACGAGCTTGGTATTGTTGTCAAAAGAATAGTCTGTTATAACTTTATGGTCAGTACCCTGATCTGTTACCTTGGTAAGCAAAATTGTTTTTTCTCTGCTTGCTCCAAGATAAGTATACTTATAAATATCATAGGATGTCTTTCCCGCACCCGGATTCAAGTCAGTAATTTTAACCGCATAATCATAACTGCTTGCAATCCTGTCATCTCTGCTATAACCGATGTATCCGTCATATTCACCGACCTCATTTATATCATAGTTATAACTTTTCTCATTCAGGTAATACGAATCTCCCGAATAACTATCTGCCAGCTCCTCATATGTTTTATACACCTTGTAAAACATCATTGAGCCATAAGGTGTACAGTTTTTTACAAACGGAGCGTACTTAAAGTAGTATGACTTTTCTCCTGTTCTGCTTGCAAATCTCAGCAAGGCATAAGTATTATGTATTCCTGAAAATTCATCAAAATTATCGTCATCAATATATGAATTACCTTTCGATGAATCTGTCCAGTCATAGTAGTCGTAATAGAATGTACTGTTTCTATCAAGAAATGCAAATTTGGTCTTTAAAAAGTCGTAGTTATAACTATATTTCTTTCCTTCAGGATCGGTTACGGATTTTAAAACCCACTCGTCACACATCAAATCATCAGTTTCAGGTTTTGAGGTAATGCCTATTTCTGAGTTACTCAATTTATCAAGATAATATGTGAATTGACGGACATTTTCTGAATCGCTTGGATCAGTTATAGTCATATACATTGTAATATTATCATTAGAATCATATTCAAATGTGAATTCTATCACTCTTCCAAGTGTATCAACTATCTTTTCAATATACGGGTATCGTTCATTATCTCCCCATACATTTGTATATATCTCAATATCACAATAGAATTTTATTTGATTACCGTATCTATCTTCCTGCAGCAACAATCTTCCGTCTGTACCAAAGTAATGCTTTGTTCCATCTTTTTCATCCACACGATACTTACTTCTTATACCATCGTGTGTTATTGAAATATCATCGACAATCTTTATATCATTCAGATTGTACCCTGCAAGATTATTAGTTCCGCCATCATAAAAATCAATCAACCATGTACCTTTATCACCAAAATGCAAATATTCATAATTATCTTCGTAGCCGTATCTTGTTTCTACATACGGAAAATCAAATTCCCAACCTGAGCCAAGTTTTGAATATCTTTCGGTTGCAGTATCATCAAGCAATCCATCAGAATATTCAATATATTTATCTGTTTTATTTACAACTACTATCGAAAAATTATAGTAATTAACATCGAACTGAACTGTGTTTGAATACGGGAAATATGAATCTACTTCATATGATGTAGAATTTATCATCGCGATTGCATCCTGCGCTTCTGACAATGAAGTAAATAATTTATTTCGTGCCGGATCCTCCTGATAAGCATATTCATACTTTGAGGAATTAACGATCATCCACTCCGGATCTTTTGTATCTAAATATGTGAAAAAATCCGGCGTTAAACATATATTATGTGTATATGTGTATCCATCCGTATTATCTGTATAATACTTATATGTAACCTTGCTACCTGTAATCATATAGTATGGATTGACATATGGAACTTCTGTTTCTTTGAGATATGCTTCAAACAACGATGCATTTGTTGAAGAATATGTTCTCGTTATATTCAAGTCAAAGCCATTCACACCCGGAAGTACCAGATCAGTTGTCTTCACATGTGTACTTCCTGTTGCAGGATCAACATAACCCTCTTGATTTGTCTTTTGCGGTGCTGAATTTATACCACCATTATATACTGACTGAGGATAATACAAATTATTATATTCATCAACCTCCTGCTCAGTCATCGCAAAAGTTGTTTGGCAACTACATATAACTACAAATAATATGGAAAATAATATGCCTAAAGTTTTTTTCATAAGTAGTTCGCCTCACTTTCACTCTTTTTTTGCTGAAACAGTATTTTTCTGTGCCGCCTCCACTTTTTCTTTTGACAAACTGTCATTAATAACTTTATCTACCGATTCTCCACGCTGAACTTTGGAAATCATTTCTGAAAAAGTAAGATTAGATATTTTTTCTGCATCCTTCATCTTACAAGCCGCAAAAAAATCTGTCATACCTGCTTTAGCAGCAAGTGCGAGTTCCTGGTCTGTTATGCCTGATGCAGCTTTTCTGAATTCCATCCATTCTTTTCTTTCTTTAGCAGCAAAAATAAGAATATCGCTTAATGACATATCAGAGGATAAAGACTGCATTTTTTCTAAATATTCCTTTTCGGTTATCTTTCCGAAAGTCAAATCAGCCGCAGCCTGACCTTGAGCATTTTTTATTTCAGTATCTTCTCGAATCAAATCATTGACTGTTTTTCCGTTTTTTCTTGCTTCCCAAACCGTTTTAATATCAAATTGGGCATTTACCGCACTAAGTGCCAACTGTCTGCAATCCTCATGCGACATCCCGCTTGCTATCATTTCATTGTATAAGTCATCGGGGATTTCCAACTTTTGCGTTAATTCCATCTGCTGTTGCACAAAACTATTAAATTCATTTACATCAATTTTATAATATTCAGCAACCTTATCCCAATCTCCCAATTCTTTATACTTTTGTTCCACAAAAGCAGAGACATTCTCATCCGATAACACCATTACAGCCATCAGACTATAAGCATCTGTTTCTGAGTATCCTTTGCTGATTTTTTGTTCTATCCAATCCGTTCTCATAGTTTTCGCCAAAACTGTAATTGTAGTTATGCTTATCATTACAGCTATTATCAATGCAACAACTCTTAGTTTTTTGTTCATAAAATCATCCCTCCGTTATTGAATTGTGTATTTAATTTCTGCATCGGTTATTGATGTTAATGCTTTAAATTTAATAATATTATTGATTCCTGTATTTCTGCCTGAATCATTTAAAAATTTATATTTGATAATCCCATTTTCAGAATCCACAGATTCTATCACAATATTTGAATTTGGGATTTCAACCGCAGATAGTTCTTTTTCATATGTAAAACCACACAAATCAATCGCAACTACTTTTGTTGTATCGTATGTAATCGCATGAACCATATCACTATCCCCACCTTTAACTGTAGATGCATTCATAAAGATTTTGAATTCCGCATTTTCTGTCGTTGCCACGTAAATTAACTTTTCACGCAAATATGAATCAATATCGTTTACTGTCTTATACTTGCCAAGCGGTCTTAAACTACCCGTACCTTCCCAAGCAAAAAGTTTGATATAATAACTTTCAGTTTTATCATTTGGTATCGTAATAGATACTGCTTCATTCACAGTCGCACCGGATGTAATAGTAGGCTGTGCAGTCTGCATATTTACCAATCGCTCATCGTCATAAATGGCTGCTATCAACAGTGGTGACTCAGCTCCAGTTTCATTGTTTGTAACGGTAAATGATGCATTTAAACTGGTTATATTATCAACAGTTGTTACAGTATAAACAACATCATATTCTATCATATCTACAGAAGTTGTTACGGTTTCTTCCTCTGTTTCATTTATCGTGACAACATTCCTTGCATCATTTTCGTTTTCAAAATCATCAACATAAAATAAAGTTATTGACGTATCAGAAACTCCAAACTTATCTTCTGATGCATAAACAATCGTAAACATCAGCAGTAAGGTAATACTTAAAAAGATCAATATAAATTTATTCTTCACTTTCATATATGTCTTCCTTTCATCAAGCTCTTATAAAAAAGGCATAAGCAGTCAGCAGTCATTTTGACTGCAAATCCTACTCATGCCGTAAATTTACTGGTTCCCTCATAAAGATGCCCCCTATTCATCTGTAACAGTTCTTATATCTACTACCACCTTCATCATTAACTACATCTTTATTTTAACATATTTTAGTTATTGTTACAATAGTTTTGGTTTATTTTGGAAAATTATTTTTGCAGCATACAAAACTTATGTGAAGATTGGTAAAAGTGTTTAGTTTACCATTTGTATCCCCTATTTTCACAACATTCTGTTTTTATAAAGTTTTCAAAAATCCACATAAACACTATGATTTTAGCGCTGCATCTTTCCTGTCACCCCATTATAAATCAATTCCAACAATAAATCAACATAAATATTTCCAAGCGAATTTACGAATACAAACAGGGGGGTGCAAAATAATTCATACGAATTATTTTGCACCCCCGTGGGGATTAGGAATTCCGTTCACACTTTGAACTCCCCGTCAATACTCTTTTTGTCCGGACTTTTTTTACATCCCCCACCTATTATAAAAATCATTAATGATTGCTTATCTATTATTTCACTCATATTTGTTTTTTATACATTTACTGAAACGAAAGAATTTCCGAAAGCTCTGCATCAGATAGTGTATCTGAACATATTCCCACATATGCCCCTTTTACATAGGTTGAACATGTGGTTGTCGAAAGAGGTTTTTTTGAAATGAAAATATTTAAGGAATAAAGAGAATCCGGAGACTCTCCGTATACACTCAAAGTGTCATAAAAAATTTCGTCGCCTTGCTTTCTGATAACAACAGTCGATGGAGAGAAAAGTTTTATATCATATGGCAGATTCAAATTGGAAAGCACGTCAAACCCGATATATTCCCAGTATTCTTCAATACTCACTGTATCGGATACAGCATAAGAAGCACTTCCACCGCCTCCGCCACCTGACGAGGATGTTTTTTCTTTGACGGAATTGTCCGAGTCATAAGTTGCCATTTCACAGTCAGCCTCCGATTCGGTCACCATAGCCATTTCGGGTACGGAAAACTCAGAACCATCATCCAATTCAACATCCGCATCATTTCCCGAATCTTCCGCAGGTTCAAGCGTGTCAGAAATGTCAAATGATGGTGTTTCTGAAACTTCCGACATTTTCGGGAGTTCATCGTCAATGTTTTTTGGTGCTGCCATTGTATTTTCAGATGGATAATTAACTATATCATTGTCCGAATCATCATCGGTTAAAACTGTTTTTTCTCCCCGGGGAGACGCCTTATTTTCAACCGTCTTTTTTCTCATATCATAAGCCACATATCCGTCATCTGTTTTAATATCACCATGGAAAAAATCAAAATGTGTTTTGCTCATAAACCCTGCACCGACAGCAAATATAAGCATTGCCGCAACTGCAACAGCATAGGATTTTCTGAAATACCACACTTTATTTTTCCTGTTTGACGCTTTTGCTGTTAAGGAGTCCAGAAGTTCTTTGTTTGTGCCGATTTCATCTGTCATATTTTTATAGGCATCTTTAAAATTCATAATCATATCTCCCTCCCAAAAGTTCCTTAAGTTGATTTCTGCCTCTGAAAAGATGGGATTTTACTGTGGATTCTTTCTGTTTCAAAAGTTTTGATATATCTGCAACAGACATATCCTCATAATAGAAAAGATGTATGACAACGGCATATTTTTCAGGCAGTTTCATAACCATATCGTGCAAATCACTATATTCAGGTGATGAAAACTCCAGTTCCGCCGAAAGCGGTGCAGTCTTTTTAAACCACGAACTTGTGAACACACTTTTGGTGCAATTGATGCAAACTCTTATAAGCCACGCTTTTATGTGTTCTTCCGACTGAAAAACCTTGTCGGTTTTTATGTATCTTAAAAACACATCCTGGCAAACATCATCTGCAAGTTGCTTGTCTTTCATTCTTACATATGCAAGTCGGTATATCATATCAAAATACTTTTGAATTACAAGTTCTTTGGATTGCTTCATGTTATCGCTTTTTGCCATCAGTAAATCCCCCCCTCTCTCTAATAATACTTCCGAACTATTTAAGAGGTTGCAAAAAAATTATATATCCTCCTATTTTTGATATTTCAATATTTTTTGGGCATATATCACACAATAGTTTGCGCAAACTCCCGTGAAAACACCGCTTATCATCGACAGGATTACCAAAAACAGAAAATAGTATGCCACAGACAACTGCTGTGTAACCATAACAGCCACAATAATCTGTCCGAGATTATGAAAAATCGCACATATGATTCCTGTTGCCCACATAGATGAACGGTCTATAAATTTCGTGCAAAAGCAAAGAGCCAAATAGCTGAGAATTCCACCTGCAACAGCATACAGCATAGACATAAGCTGACCAAACAGCATTGATGATATTATTATCCTCATAACAAGAATTATAAATGCTTCCTTTTTGCCGAAAATATAAACCGCTACCATTGTTATTATGTTTGCAAGCCCCAGTTTTGCACCGGGAATAACAGTCAATGGCGGAATCATACATTCCAGAGCATACAGCCCCAATGCCATTGACGAAAGAAGTGCCATGAGCACATATTTCCTGGTTTTCATCTTACGCTCCCTGAGTTATGTCAACATCATCTTCATCATCTGTAAGTTTTATTACCACATTGTTGGGAAGGCAAACTATCGGTCTTGCGCCGTTTGAAATAGCTCCTTGTTTTATACAAAGCTTATCGGGACAATCTGCTTCAATCACCGATATCTGACCATTTTCAACAAATATAATATTTCCGTCAAGCTCTATTGTATAGGCATTTCTCACAGCAGTAAGGTCTATCTTATGAACAAGATTCCCATCTTCATAAATGCATGCAATTTTTTTGCCCTCATCTTTTGCATTAAGATATATTATCCCTGCGGCAGCGGCAATGGCAGCGGCAGAAAAACAAAGAGCAAGAACTTTTGTCGATTTTTTCATTCAGTTTCATCTCCTTTGGAAAGATATTTCATATACTCATCTATTATATTCATAAGTTCAGACAGAGTTTCTGTCTGACAAACTTCATTTCTGATTGCGGCTCCCGAATGCATACCTTTTGTATACCATGCAACATGTTTTCGTGATTCTCTCACACCAACTTTTTCCCCTTTTAGTTCACACATCAAAAGGATGTGTTCTTTCATAACAGAAAGCTTTTCTTCCCAGGTGGGGCGAGTTGTTATTGAGCCTGTTGATATATATTCATTAATCTGTCTGAAAATGAAGGGGTTTCCCTGAGCCCCTCTTGCAACCATAACACCGTCGCATCCGGTCTCTTTCATCATTGAAACTGCATCCTCCGGTTCAAAGGTATCTCCGTTTCCAATTACCGGAACAGAAACCACATCTTTAACTCTTTTGATATATGATCGGTCAGATTTTCCGGAATAATACATTGCGGCAGTTCTCCCATGAACTGTTATGGCAGAAGCACCATTGTCCTCAATTATCCTTGCCAGGGTTTCCACATCAATAAAATCTTTTATGCCTGAACGTATTTTGCAACTCACGGGAATGGAAACCGCATGGGAAACTGCTTTTACAATATCACCGATAAGTTTAAAATCCTTTAAAAGAGCACTTCCGTCACCACCTGATGTGACTTTCGGAGCGGGGCAGCCCATGTTTATGTCTATCATTTTTATGCCCATGTCCTCAATCCTTTTGGCAGACTCTGCCATAATGTCAGGCTCATGACCAAATATCTGAACTATGAGAGGTGCTTCTTCGGGTCGAGTTTCCATAAGAGCAAATGTTTTTTTGTCATTGTAGTGCATTGCTTTTGCACTTACCATTTCGGAATATACCCCTCCTGCACCCCACTTTTTGCATAAAAGTCTGAATGCAAGGTCGGTTATACCTGCCATCGGTGCAAGAAAAATATTGTTTTCAAAATTTATATTACCTATTTTTATCATATCAATAACTTTTATACCTTTCGGGTGATTTTACACAAGATTATCCGAACTGTGGAATTTAAAACCCTACAAAACTTTAAATGCGGTATGACAACAATAGGTCATACCGCATCTGTATTGCAGATATTGAAAGGGTATGCAATCAAATCTATACAACACCCTCCTATTTTCTCCACACTACCTACGGAGCATGAAAAAAACAAATTTACAGTTTATTTTGAGCGAATGAGAGAACTGAGTTCTTCCATAAATGAGTTTACATCCCTGAACTCACGATATACGGACGCAAAACGAACATATGCAATGTCGTTCAAAACTTTAAGCTTGTCCATAACAAGTTCACCAATCTCGGTTGATGTTACTTCACGGTCAAGGGAATTATTGAGAACACTTTCAATTTCAAGAACCATATTTTCAATCTGGGCAAAGCTAACAGGTGTTTTTTCACAAGCACGGAGAAGTCCGTTTAAGAGTTTCTGTCTGTTATACACCTGACGTTTACCGTCTTTTTTGATGATTACAAGAGGAACAGATTCAATCTGCTCATAGGTTGTAAATCTTTTTTCACACTTAAGACATTCTCTTCGACGTCTTATGGAAGAGCCGTCATCGATGGGTCTTGAATCTATTACTTTACTTTCGAGGTACTCACAATATGGACATTTCATAATATTTCTCTCCTCAAATTTAAACAAATATGCTGTACATAGTCTTACAGGCTAAGTATACAGCATATCTGAAAAGTTTTTATCTTTTGTTAAGGAAATCGGGGATTTCAAATCCGCCAACGTCCGCAAAGTCACCGCCGGAAAGAAGATCAGCAGCATCATTTTTGGAAGATTTTGATTCTTCGAATCCGGTTGCAACAACTGTGATAACAATTTCGTCTCCCAAAGATTCATCAATAGATGTACCGAAAATAATGTTTGCATCCGGATCAACAAGCTGATGAACAAGTTCAGAAGCCTGTTCGATTTCCATAAGACCAAGATCGCTGGAACCTGCAACATTGAGTACAACTTTCTTTGCACCATCAATTGTGGTTTCAAGAAGTGGGCTGTAGATAGCATCTTTTACTGCTTCTTCTGCTCTGTTGTCGCCTGATGCTCTTCCGATACCCATATGAGCAACACCTGTGTTTCTCATAACAGAAGAAATATCAGCAAAGTCAAGGTTGATGTAACCGGGGCTTGTGATAAGGTCAGAAATACCTTTTACGCCCTGACTGAGAATCTTGTCTGCAGTTTTGAATGCATCTTTCATAGATGTTTTGCGGTCACATATGTCAAGAAGCTTGTTGTTTGGAATAACTACAAGAGCATCTACACAATCTTTGAGAACTTCTATACCTTTTTCAGCATGAATCATTCTCTGTTTTCCTTCAAATCCGAAAGGTTTTGTTACAACACCAACGGTGAGTATACCCATTTCTTTAGCAATTGAAGCAACGATGGGAGCAGCACCTGTTCCTGTTCCGCCGCCCATACCTGCTGTTACAAATACCATGTTGGCATCTGCAAGTGCCTGTTTGATTTCATCACGGCTTTCTTCAGCCGCTTTCTGTCCGATTTCGGGATTTGCACCGGCACCAAGACCCTTTGTGAGTTTTTCACCGATCTGGATTTTGCCGTTTGCTTTTGATGCACTTTCTCCGAAAAGAACCTGTTTGTCTGTATTAACTGCTATAAATTCAACGCCTGAAAGTCCGTCTTCAATCATACGGTCAACAGCATTGTTTCCGCCACCGCCGACACCGACAACTTTCATATTGGCTCCTACGATTTCTCTTTCGTTATCAAATTCTAACATGGTTTTTCCTCCTCTAACCCATATTAATGATTTATTATAACATAGTTTCAAAAATAATGCTATACTTTTTTTGGGTTTTTTATTTTTTTGTACAAAATCAACAATTTTAGAACTTATACCGTGGTTTCTATGACATACTGCTTGTTACATTTTCTGTATCAGAAAGCTCAATCACCCCTCCGGTCTGTGATTCGGGAATTTCGGGAATAATGGCTTTCAGAAAAGCAATTTTATATTCAATGTTGTCGCCGTCTTTTTCACCGTCTTTTCCCATGTTTACCAAGGTGTCGTTTCTGAGTGTCATTTTTATGTCATTAAGATCTGTGAGATCTATAAATTTCACTTTTGAAAGAATCCCCTGACTTTTAAGTTCGGTCAGCATTTTCTCTATAAGTTCAGATACTGTTTTTGCATCTTTCCTGTCAATTTTTATGTATTGACCTCTCTTTGTGTCCGTAAGTTTGATTCCCTTTATAACCGGAACACTTCTCTCAAGTCCCGACATTGTTGAAATTACCGTTCCCGTTTCGTCTATACCGGTATATGCCGCCTTTTCCATAATATAGGCGCTTTCTGTTTTTTCATATACTCTGATGGTAACATCTCCGGGCAGAGAACGTATGATTTCTATGTCGGATACACAGCCAAGTCCCTTTATGGAACTTCTGGTTTTCTTGAAATCTATTCTGAAAATATTATCTCCCTTTTTTATGCCGGAAGCCTTTACAATTTCCTTCTTTTCCAGTTCTGCATTCCCTATCACATCTATGGATCTGATTTTAAAAACCGGCGACATGAGAAAAAGTATCACCGCAAATGCTGCAAGACACAGAATTCCGGCAATCTTTGCACGGGCAACCGTGGTTTTGTAGGGCGATTTTTTCTTTCTGTATTCAGTTGTACCCCTATTTCTGTCATTATTCATTTCATTCTATCCTCTCTATGTTCGCACCGAGGTTTTTCAGCGAACCGCAAAGGTCTTCATAACCTCTGTCAATATATCTGATATCAGAGATTGTGCTCTCTCCTTCTGCCCCGAGAGATGCACACACAAGAGCCGCACCGCATCTCAAATCGCAGGATGACACGTCCGAACCGCAAAGTGTGTGAACACCTTTTACAACAGCACATCTTCCGACAATGTCAATATCTGCACCCATGGCACACAACCGTTGGCAATGTCCCATTCGATTTTCAAATATGGTCTCACAAACAACTCCCACTCCGTAGGATGTCGTCATTGCCGCCATGATAAGCGGTTGACAGTCCGTCGGAAATCCGGGGTATGGATATGTTTTGATACACGGAAGATTTATGAGACGATTTGTTTTTGTTATTTCTATTGCATCTTTACCAACATCTACATTCATCCCCATCTTTCTGTATGACGCAATCACAGATGAAAGGTGAAGGGGGTCTATATCATTTATTTTTACATTTCCGCCTGCACATGCAACGGCGGTAAGATAGGTTGAGGCAACAATTCTGTCACCAATAACGCTGACCTCCCCCGATGAGGGAGTGCAGGTTCCTTTTATGTGAATTTCCTCTGTGCCGTCTCCTTTTATGAGAACTCCAACAGAGCGAAGATAGTCTGCAAGATTTACAATTTCCGGCTCTCTTGCGGCGTTCTTTATAACCGTAACCGCCGGGGTGAGCGACGAGGCAATCATTATATTTTCCGTTGCACCAACAGAGGGGAAATCAAGAAATATCTTTGCTCCGTGCAAAACATCTGCAACACAAAGAGTTCCGCCGCACATAGCGGAAATTTCAGCTCCCATCTCCCCAAAAGCTTTCAGGTGAAGATTTATGGGACGTCTGCCTATACAACATCCTCCGCTTCCTGAAATAAGAACTCTCTTACCCCTTGCAAGAAGAGCACCTGCAAAAAGACTTGAGCTCCGTGTCTGCCTCACTATTTCATAGGGAATATCTTTGGGCGAAAAATTTGAAGAATCTACAATTACATCTTTTCCGTCGCGACTGACCTCACATCCGAGAAGCGTAAGAATCTCGAAGGCGTTTCTTACATCCGAAAGATCCGGACAATTATGTATAACACTTCTGCCACCGTTTATCACAGTTGCGGCAAGAATTGGTAATGCAGCGTTTTTTGAACCGTGAACGGTTATTTCACCTGAAAGAGGGTTTCCGCCTTTTATTTTATAGCGCTTCATAAAAGCACCTCCGCACAAAATTAATATGCCTATATTCTATGCGAAAACACTCTTTTTGTTACTTTTGTACTGTTTGAAATTACACCTTATGGGTGATTTATCTTATTATATTTACTGAAGGTGTAAGTTCCGCATGGTAGGTAGATAGGTAGGTAATTAGTGCGGAACTTACACAGGAAATTGACAATTTTAGTTTTTACGGGTTAATTCTTTCATTTTTTCATACATAATATCCAATGCATTTACACTACTGATTTTTCCGGAATTTTTCTGCAATTGGATTGCTTTTTCTTCATCTGTCAATATGCTTTCCAAAGCGCTTTTCAAACTGTCTTTATTAAAGTCTTTTTCTAAAATTGTAATTGCTGCCCCATTATCCGAAAGGGCTCTTGCATTATATTCCTGATGATTGTTTGTTACATTTGGTGACGGCACCAAAATTGCAGGTTTTGAAAGAGCACAAAGTTCTGACACGGTTATGGCACCTGAACGACACACACAAACATCTGATGCATTCATTGCCTCATCCATGTTGTGAATATAGGGAACTACCGATATGTCGGCATTTTTATGTATACCGGCGTTTTCAGCCATTTTCATACACTTATCATAATTTCTCTGTCCTGTGGCAAAAAGCACCTTGACTTTGCTTCCCTTTTCAAGCTCCGACATATACTCAATTGCAACCTTGTTGAGAGCATCAGCACCAAGACTTCCTCCAAAAATGAGAACAAGCTTCTCATCTGAAAGTCCAAAGGCATTTCTTGCCTTTTCCCTTGTACACTTAAGAATTGAGGGTCTTATGGGATTGCCCGTGAAGAGAATTTCTTTTGCACCTTTAAGATATTTTCTGCTTTCTTCAAAACTTATGGCTGTTACAGATGATTTTCCCGACAGGAATTTTATGGCACTTCCGGGAAAAACATTTTGTTCATGAATAATTGTGGGAATTTTCATTGAATTTGCCGCCATAACGGCAGGTGCACAAACATACCCACCCGTACCGACAACAATATCGGGCTTGAATTCTTTTATAATCTTTTTACATTTGGATTTGGCGGTCAGCATATGAAAAAAAGCTTTGATATTTTCCGCTGTTATTTTCTTGCTGAGGCCTTCCACTTTCACATATTTTATTTCATAACCTGCCTGAGGCACAAGAGTGCTCTCAAGGCCTTTTTCTGTTCCGACAAACAGTATTTCGGCTTTTTTGTCAAATTCCTTTGCATATCCCGCTATAGCAAGAGCAGGATTGATATGTCCGGCTGTTCCGCCTCCGGCAAGTAATATTCTCAAAGTTTTCACTCCTATTTTTCACATTCTCTCGATATGGAAAGAACAACTCCCATTTCCGCAAGGATAAATACAAGGGATGTTCCGCCGTAACTGAAAAACGGCAAAGGCATGCCTGTTGCGGGAATTGACGAGGTGACAACGGCAATGTTTATAACAACCTGAATGGCAATAAGACCCATTATTCCTATGACTGTAAGGCGGGAAAATTTATCAGGTGCATGAATGGCAATATTTATTCCCTTCCACAAAAGTATGGCAAAAAGCACAACAACTAAAAGTGCCCCTATAAAACCAAGTTCCTCACATATTATGGGGAAAATAAAGTCATTATGAGCTTCCGGCAGATACAAATATTTCTGACGGCTCTGACCAAGACCCAAGCCAAAAAATCCGCCGCTTCCTATGGCATATAGTGACTGAATTATCTGAAATCCCGCTCCGGAACTGTCTTTGAAAGGATCAAGGAAGGATGTTACACGCGCCATACGATATGGTGCACTTATCATTGCTATAACCGCAACACCAAGAGCCGGGAACCCGATTGCCATAAAATGCGAAACCTTTGCCCCTGCAGCCCAGAGAATTACGAAACCGGTTAAAACTATTACTATGGCACCACTAAGGTGTGGTTCTATGAATACCAGAAGGGCAAGTGCTCCGGTTATGAATATATATGGCAGAAAACCTTTGCTGAAGGTCTTCAACGCCTCTTTATTGACGCTGAGGCTTCGGGCAAGAAAAATTATTATGGCAAATTTTGCAACCTCGGAGGGCTGAAAACTGAATGACCCAAATCCAATCCAACGTTTTGCACCTTTTACTTCGATACCGATTATGGGAACCAAAATGAGAAGAATGACGCTGATTACCATAAGATGAAGTGCATATTTATATACTGTCTTATATGGGATTCTGGAAACGGTAAGCATCATGACAACACCTATTACCGCCCAGGCAAGCTGTCTTTTTACAAAATAGAGAGCATCATCATACTGATAGTGAGCCGATGCGGAACTTGCACTGAAAACCATAATAAGCCCATAGCACAAAAGTGCAAGAACAGTTATCATAAAAGATACGTCCATTTTTTTAAGTGGCCTTAAACTTGCAATTTTTTGAGACGCTTTCAATGCCTTTTCCTCCTCTATTTTTTAAAATTTACTATACACAGGCAAAATATCCTGCAACACAAAGCAATAGTGTAACACCACATGCAGTGAGAACAATCCTGTTTTCGCTCCATCCGCACATTTCAAAATGGTGATGAAGGGGACTCATTTTAAAGATTCTCTTTCCGGTCTTTTTGAACCATGCAACCTGAATAATAACAGAAAGAGTTTCAATTACATATACAAATCCTGCAAAAATCAGAATTAACGGATTCTTGAGAATAAGTGCATTGGAACACACCACACCCCCAAGGAAAAGCGAGCCGGTATCACCCATGAACACCTTCGCAGGATGGCGATTGAAAATAAGGAATCCCAAAAGTGCGCAGGCAATTACCGAGTTTATGGCAGTAACATCATACATCCCTTCAGAATATGACATAAAAGCAAAAAATATACATACAACAACAGTTACCGATGCAGCAAGACCATCCACTCCGTCTGTAAGATTGACGCTGTTTGTGGCTCCGATCAAAACAAAGATTGCAAATGGTATATATATAATGCCGAGATTTATTTCACTTTTTATAATCGGAACAAAAATTCTTGTATCAATAATTTTGAGGCAATATAAACTGACAACCACAAACACTACCGAAAACAGAAGTTGTAAAAGAAATTTCTGTTTTTCCGTAAGACCAAGGTTTCTCTTTTTACAAACCTTTATGTAATCATCAACAAAGCCTACACTTCCAAAACTCAAAGCAAACAAAATCAGACACAGAGCATTTGTTGTAGGTGTAAATATCAATGCACATATAAGTGCAGGAATAATGAATATAAATCCGCCCATAGTGGGTGTGCCTGTTTTGTTTTTATGCCAGCTTGGTCCGATTTCTCTTATTTCCTGACCAAATTTCAGTCTGTGAAGTATGGGAATCATTATGGGGCCGGCCAATGCCGCCAAAGTAAATGATATTACCGATGCAATTATAAGTACATTAAAGTTCATCCTGAACACCACCCAGTATATTATAAATCTTTTCCATTTTCATACATCTGGAACCTTTAATCAAAACAGCATCTTCACACACAAGAAAATCTTTCAAAAATTCTGCCGCCTTTTCTGCATTGGGGAAAGAATAACATTCCTTGCCCTTTGCCTCCATGGCAATAAAACGTGATGCATCTCCGACTGTTACAAGAACATCTGCATCGGATTCATTCACATTTTTACCCAGTTCTCTTAAAAGCTCCTCGGTTTTTTCTCCAAGTTCTGCAATATCTCCCAGAACTGCTATGCGACGTTTTGCCTCCACACATTCAAGAACCTTGAGCGCTGCATGAGCGGATTGGGGACTTGAATTATAACAGTCGTTTATGATTTTGTAGCCGTTTATACTGATTATATTCTGACGTATGCCGTCTGAATGATAACTTTCCAAACCTTTTTTTATTTTTTCGTCATCTATTCCCATTTCTCTTCCAACGGCAATGGCAACAAGTGCATTATACACATTATGTGCACCGGGAAGATTTATTGAATATTTTTTTCCGTCAACATCAAATATACATCCGCTTTCAGATGATTCTACATTTGTTGCTATTATGTCACAAAACTCATTTTCTATGCCCAGAAAAATTTGTTTTCTGCATCTGACATTCCCTTTGAGAGAAAGAAGATGGGGGTCATCCCCGTTTAAAATGATGATGCTCTCATCGTCCATTCCGTCAAAAATCTCGGATTTCGCCTTCAGGATGCCCTCTTGTGAGCCAAGATATTCTATGTGGGATGTTCCAATATTGGTTATTATTCCGATATGAGGACGTACACATTTTGAAAGAACGCTTATCTCCCCGAAATTACTCATTCCCATTTCGATAACCGCCGCACTATGCTCATCACTCAACCCAAAAATTGTATAGGGAACCCCTATGTTATTATTAAAATTGCCTTTTGTTGCAAGAGTATTATATTTTTGTGATACCACAGATGCAACAAATTCCTTTGTTGTTGTTTTTCCAACACTTCCCGTAAGTCCCACCACGGGGATATCAAAAAGATTTCTGTAATAGGAAGCAAGGTCAAGCAATGCTTCTTGAGTGTCCTCAACTTTTATTACAAAGGGAGCATCAATGTCACATGTTTCGTGACACAAAACCCCTCCCACACCTCTTTGGCAAACATCGGGAAGAAAATCGTGACCATCAAAACGTTCACCTTTCAGGGGGATAAACAGAGTTTTATTATCTATTGTCCGACTGTCGCAGCTGACAGCTGAAATTTTCAAATTTTCATTTCCTGAAATAATCTTTCCGGAAACTGCCCTTGCAACTTCGGATGCAGATATTTCTTTTATGCGGTATATCATGCTCTGGCCCCTTTTCAAGAAAGAATTTCTCTCACAACTTCTCTTTCATCAAAATGAATTGTTCCTGAATTTAATATCTGATATGTTTCATGTCCTTTTCCTGCAAGAATGATACAATCATCCTTTTGTGCATTATCAAGAGCATATTTTATGGCGTCGCGTCTGCTTTCAATTACAACATACTCTCCGCCGGATTCTTTGACTCCTTCTTCAACCATTGAAATGATTTTCATTGGATCTTCGCTTCTGGGATTGTCACTTGTAACAATGCAAAAATCTGCCATCTCTCCGGCGATTTTTCCCATTATTGGTCTCTTTGTATTGTCTCTGTCGCCACCGCATCCAAAAACAATCACCACTCTGCCTTTTGAAAAACCTCTCACGGCATTTAAAATATTCTCAATTCCGTCAGGGGTATGAGCATAATCAATTATTACAGTATAATCTCTGCCCGTCGGCACAACTTCGGCTCTTCCTTTCACTCCTGTAGCCTTTCCGAGACCCTTGGAGACTGTATCTTCATCTATTCCGAGCGCCTTGGCAATACCTATGGCACAAAGAGCATTATATACTGAAAATTCACCCGGAATCATAAGCTTATATGAAATATTTTCCATGTCAAATGCTACACAATCCGAATGCATTTCAATGTTTTTTGCATAAAGTTCAGAATTTTCATCTTTTACAGAATATGACAAACACTCACACGGGCATTTATCTATCATTTTCTGTCCATATAAATCATCACCGTTTATAACAGCTTTTTCTGAAATTCCCATAAGCTTAAACTTGGCATCTGCATAGTTATCCATTGTAACATGGAAATCAAGATGATCCTGAGTAAGATTTGTAAAAGCTCCGACAGCATAGGTGCATCCGTGAACTCTTTCAAGTTCAAGGGCATGAGATGAAACTTCCATCACACATACATCTACACTTTTGTCTCTCATACGAGCAAAAACGCTTTGAAGCTCTATGGAATCGGGAGTTGTTCGGCTTGTTTCTATTACTTCCTCACCTATCATATTTTGATTTGTTCCGATAAGACCAACTTTGAGTCCCGCATATTCAAGGATTGATTTCACAAGATATGTTACTGTGGTTTTTCCGTTGGTTCCTGTCACCCCAACAAGTCTGAAACTTTTGGACGGATTACAATAGAAAGCTGCTGCCGCAAGGGATTCTGAAATTCTGGAATTTTTCACAACTACCTGCTCTACACTAACACTTTCGTCATATTCCTCACACAATACGGCACTTGCCCCGTTTTCAACTGCACTCTTTATATACTTGTGTCCGTCAGTCTGAAAACCTCTGACTGCAACAAAGAGTGATCCTTTCACACATTCTCTTGAATTATTCGTGATGTGCGATATTTCAACATCCTTATCACCATATACCACGGCGTCGGGAATAGTTTTTATTATTTCTCCGAGTTTCAAGACCATACTTCCCCTCTAATGTACATTTTCGGTATAATTATATTCCACAGAAACAACTGTTCCTCGCACGACCTCTGTTCCTGCCGGCGGATCCTGAGTTCCTACAAGAACCGTTCGTCCTACACTTTCTTCGCCCACCACTTTCATATTAAGTCCGTTATTTACAAGAATCTGGTTGGCATCCGAAGCAAAGTATCCGTGAAGATCAGGAACTGTTACCATGTCTGATTCCATATTTTCCGTATACAAAATAACAATGGCATTATTTCCGAGAGCTGTTCCTACAGCGGGCATCTGTGAAAGTACTGTTTCGCCTTCGCCCATTACAAGATATTTGAAACCTGCATTTTCAAGTTGCTGTTTTGCATCCGCAAGTTTCTGATTCTCAACACCGGGAACAAAATTATATTCTATTGTGCTGTCGTTTTCTATCTGTCTGTATATTAACACATCAGACATGATTTCTTTGAAAGTCGGTGCCGCAGTTGCACCGCCCATATATGATGAACCCATTGGCTCATCAAGCATTACGAGGCAAATGAGCTCCGGATCATCTGCAGGTGCAAAACCAACAAAAGACGCAACATACTTTCCGCTTCCACGAGGAGTTTTTTCACTTGTTCCGGTTTTTCCGGCAATGTGATATCCTTCAATGTATGCATTCTTACTTGTTCCGTCAGATGCAACACCTTCAAGAATTTTGCACACGGTGTTTGCCGTATCGGCACTTACTACCTGTCTTATTGTCTGCGTTTCAAAATTTTCTATAACATTACCATCATTGTCTACAAGAGCTTTTATCAAATGTGGTTTTACCATATATCCGTCATTTGTTACAGCTGAATATGCAGTTATAAGCTGAAGCGGGGTCACGGTAAATCCCTGACCGAATGATGCAGTTGCAAGCTCTACAATGTTGAATCTGTCCATAGAGTGGAACAGGCCGGGAGCTTCTCCGGGAAGGTCAAATCCCGTTGTCTCACCAAAGCCAAATGCTTTATAATATTTATAGAATCTGGATGTGCCAAGTCTGTCTCCAACAGACATGAACACGGGGTTGCAGGAGTTGTGAACACCCTGAACAAAAGTTTCGGTACCATGACCGTTTCTGTTCCAGCAACCGATATCATATGTGTCAATATGA
The DNA here is from genome assembly GCA_045654685.1 of Clostridia bacterium. Lineage (GTDB taxonomy): Bacteria > Bacillota > Clostridia > UMGS1810 > UMGS1810 > RGIG1828. The sequence continues at coordinate 28,994 of JAZONV010000053.1, forward strand.
ACTGAACCGTTACACACAAAGTTTTCGTTGAGAGTTACCAGGTTTTCTTCAAGGGCCATGGCAACAACCATTGCTTTGAATGTTGAACCCGGTTCATATGAATCAACGACAGCCTTATTTCTCCATTGTTTGTTGAGAGCATCAGATTCTGTCTGTTTACGTTCATCTTCATCTTCTATCTCTTTTATCAATTCCAATGTTTCTTCGTTTACAATTGTAAAAGGTGAATTGAGGTCAAATGTGGGATAGGTTGCCATAGCAAGGATTTCTCCGGTTTTCGCTTCCATAACAATACATGAAGCACCATTTTCAACCTGATAGTTTTCGACAGCCTTTTTCAGGGCATCTTCTGCTTTTCTCTGAATCACCTCATCAATTGTCAAAACAACATTAACACCGTTTTGAGGATCAATGTATTTTTCATACTTAAACGGCATATTGGTTCCTGCGGCATTTTTGGCTGTTATAATTCTTCCGGGAAGACCTTTGAGATAGTTTTCATATATCATCTCTATCCCTGCCAGCCCCTGATTATCCATTCCTACAAACCCTATTACATGAGCTGCAAGGGAACCACCCGGGTAATATCTTTTGTTATCTTCAACAAGAGTTATTCCCACAAGACCTTCTTTTCTGATTGCATCTGCCTGGTCTTTATCAATTTTTCTTTTTATAACTTCATAAGCTGTATCTCTTGCAAGAATTCCATAGACTTCATCTTTATCCATTCCCAAAATGGCAGAAAGTGCAGTAGAAACCTCATTGATTTTATCACTTGCTTTAATCTCTCTGGGGCTTGCAGTTACAGTCTCTGCAGATGCACTTGTGGCAAGTTCCTTCATGTTGCGGTCATATATTGTTCCTCTTTTGGAACTTATGGCAACGTCTTTGGTCTGCTGAAGCGCCGCACTTGTTCTGTATTCCTCACCGTCTACCACCTGTATCCACACAACACGAATAAGGAGCAATATCATAAGTACTATTGCCGTGAAAAATAATATTAATAATCGTTTGCCTGAAGAAATAACTCGATTACTCATATAAAATCTCCGCACTCCCAGAAAAAGTATGCCTTTTTGGCTGAAGGCTCAAAAAGGCATTTATCTTTGTACTGACTCATTCTACGACGAATTTGGTTTCGGAACTTATTTTCAGTTCCAATCAAATCCGGTGTTCCGTCATATCCGAAACCGTCATATTAATTGTATATTTTATAATCAGCCAATATATGCCAAAAAGGATTTAAGGCTTGATATCATTTTATTGAGCACTCCGCTCTTTGTTCCGGATGAAACCCCGGATTTTGCATAATCACTCTGAACCACTTTTACATACACATTCTGATGTGCTTCGGGTTTTTGCATACCAAATTCATTTTTGGCTTTTTCTTCAACCTTGTTAAGGTCAATTCCCGATGCTATCTCAAATGCAGTCTGCGTATTACGAACTCTTATATCGTCAAGCTCGCTGACAAGAGATTCATATTTGCTTGCAGCTCTCATTAAAAGTACATTGGAGTACAAAAACGCAATCGACAAAGCAAAAATCACCGATACTGTGACAACCATCTTTTTTCTGGTTGCAATAAGCTTTCCCTGACGAACATTCTTTTGTTTTTCCTGTTTTTTGGAAACACTTTGGGCATATTCATAATATTCATCAATCTTATATGCTGATGTTCCGTCATAAAGCCTTGATTGCATTTTTGATTCACCTCCTGATCTGATATCTATCAATTTTAAAGTTTTTCGCAAATTCTGAGTTTTGCACTTTTTGAACGTTTGTTATATTCCAATTCATCCTCGCAAGGCAATATGGGTTTGTTGGTAATAACCTTGCCTTTCGGAACATTACCGCACACACATATAGGAAAATCTTTGGGGCATGTGCAACCTTTTGCAAACCCTGCAAAGGTTTGTTTGACTATGCGGTCTTCAAGAGAATGGAATGTAATCACACAAAGTCTCCCGCCGGGCGAAAGACATTCAAAGAAATCACAAAGAGCATTTTTCAGAGGTTCCAGTTCTGAATTCACCTCTATACGTATTGCCTGAAATATTCTTTTTGCAGGGTGTGAGCCCTTTTGACGGAATTTTTCAGGAATTGCCCTTTTGATTATATCAACAAGCTCCAAAGTTGTCTCTATGGGTTTGATAGCTCTTTGTTCTTCAATCAATTCTGCCACTTTTTTAGAAAAGCGTTCTTCTCCGTAGTCATAAAAAATTCTTGTGAGCTCTTGTTTTGAATATGTATTTACAACATCATAGGCAGAAAATTCAGATTCTCTGTCCATACGCATATCCAAAGGTGCGTCTTCCATGTAGGAAAAACCTCTTTCGGCACAATCAAGCTGATATGAAGAAACTCCAAGGTCGATGATTGCTCCGTCAATGCTTTTGATGTTCTCGTTTTCAAGAACTTCCTTCACTTGAGAGAAGTTTGAATGTATGTAGGTTACGTTTGAAAACTCCGAAAGTCTTTTTTGCGCAGCCGCTAAAGCTTCTGTATCCCGGTCAATTCCAATCAGTTTGCCGTCTTTTGAAAGCTTTGATGCAATTTCATAGCTGTGACCGCCTCCGCCAAGAGTTCCGTCTACATATATTCCGTCTTTTTTTATGTTAAGTCCGTTCACCGATTCGTGCAAAAGAACAGATACGTGTTTGAATTCCACGAAAATGTCCTCCTTTAAATCATAATTCCCAGTTCGCAGAGGTTGTCCGCAATCTGATCGGTATCAATACCATCAAGGTATTCATTCCATTTTTCGGTGCTCCAGATTTCTAATTTGTCGCCGTTACCGATAACGGTAACGTCTTTGATAAGGGATGCATATTCTTTCAGGGGCTGAGTCAAGAGAATTCTCCCCTGCTTGTCAGTTTCACATTCAATGGCGCCGGCAAGAAAAAGCCTTGAAAAGCCTCGAGAATTTTTGTTGGCAAGGGGCAATGTACTCAGTTTTTCATAGAAATTCTGCCATTCATCACGGCTGAAAACAAGGAGATTGTGGTCGAGACCTTTTGTGACAAAAAAACTGTCACCAAGAGCTTCTCTGAATTTTACCGGCATAATTATTCTGCCTTTAGCATCAATAGTATGCTGATATTCTCCACTGAACACATTTTTCACTCCCTTTCCTTGAAAATTTTACCACTTTTTACCATTTGGCTCCACTTTTCACCACTTTTATATGATTATAACCCATTTTTTTGGATTTTGCAATAGTTTTTTTCATAAAAAAAACACCGATTGTGGTATAATCGGTGTTTTTTTAAAATTTTGTTAAAATCAAACAATTTTACATCAACTTTTTGTGAATATTTTACAAGTTGGATTTTATCATTTCTTATGGTGTTTTGTCGGTTTTTCCATATGTTCATTTCTTGATATACAAATCTTCAAAGCCATTAAAAAATGTTGACAAGTCGGGAGAAAGTTTTCCGGAAATTCTGTTATTAACAAAAACATAATCCTTCGTGAAATACAAGGGGATCTGTATTTTTTTGTCATTATAATATCTTTCAAAATTTTCCCATGCCACGCTTTTGTTTTCCTTGCCCGACATTCGATTCACGTTTGAAACAAGAACTGCAAGTTCGGGATCTGTGTAGGAACATATGTTTTGACCGTTCCGCTGTTCACCAAACATAAAGCTCAAGTTTGCGCTGTTATCTATTGATACCTCTCCTATGTAGATATCATAATGACAATTCAGGACTCTTTCAAGATATGTGGAAAAACTCTGGCCGTCCAATGTCACACTATAGCCTGCGGCGCTGAGCTGAAGTTTTAGATCAAGGGCAAGTCTTTCTTTAGCTTTACTGTCGCTGTTGTAGAGCAAAAAGATTTCTGTTCTCTCTCCAATTTCCTCCGAAGATACACTCTCCGAAGTTTTGTCCTCATCGTCTTTAGTTTTTTCCTCATTCTTTTTGTTGAAGTATACTTCTTCTCTCACAGGACTTGTTGCCACATCAGCACTGCCAAGCATAATGTCTGAAGCAAGTTTTTCTTTGTCAATATACATTGCCAGAACATTTCTTTCCTCAACAGAATCAAAAGCCGCAGATGCAGTATTGATTCCGATGAATGTGAGTTTATTTGTATTCACGGAAAAACTCTTATAAAGTGATGACGAAAGATTCATATCCGTTCGATTTTCCCACGAGGTTGTCAACACATCTACAGCTCCTGCATCAAATGCGGATATTATCGTATCTTCATCGGAAAGAATTTCAATATCTATCCTGTCAATATTGGGTCTTTGACCCTTCTTGTGCCAGTTTTCATTTGCCACAAGATGAATATTTTTGTAGGCAGTAGTTCCTTCATACTTATACATGCCCGTACCAACGGGAGCAAAACTCTGATTTGTTCCCGAAAAAGCATCGCCGGCAAGACCGGAGGGCAAAATCGGAAAATCCAGATTGTTAACAAAATCAGACACAGGCTCTTTAAGAGTAAAGGTGACAGTATAGTTGTCCGATGCCTGGCAAAGCAAAATACTGCCGGCAACATTTGAGTATCTTGTGCCGTACATATTGATATAATTCACGGTTTCGACAACGTCATTTGCGTCAAAAAGTTTGCCGTTGTGAAAACGCACATCTTTTTTTAATTTTACGGTATATACCGTGTTATCGTCCGATGCAACATAGTCACTTGCGAGAACGGGGTTTGCTGTCAAATCTTCATTTGTCGAAAAAAGCCCCTCATACACAAGCGACAAGAAGTCTGCAATTGATGCATGAACGGTTACAAGGGGATTGAGCGTGTCAACGGGAACACATCCCATTTTCAAAACTCCGCCTTGTTTAGTTTCTTTTTTTCCTTTTCCCAAATCCGATTCCGACTTATTTCCTCCCGTACATGATGTCAGAAAAAACAATGAAATCACAAGTAATACAGAAATTAATTTCTTCAACTCACATCAACTCCCAATGATTGATATATCTTCATCTGTGTTTATTGAGCAATTCCCAACCACTCACCCGGTCATGCCAGGCAAATTCTTTTAACACCAATGCATTTTTTTGTCTGATCATCAATTGTGAATATTGCTCCGCAAAGAGTTGCTCTTCCGGATGCATACTCAAATTTTCGTCCGACACCCGTAATAAACCTTTCAATAATTATATCCTTGTCAACTCCAAGGATTGATTCTTGCGCCCCGGTCATTCCAAGGTCCGTTATATATCCCATTCCACGCTGAGTAACCGTTTCATCAGCAGTCTGAACATGGGTATGAGTTCCGAAAAGTACTGTCACCCTCGAATCAAGATAATACATCATCGCTTTTTTCTCGCTCGTTGCTTCAGCGTGGAAATCTGTTATGATAATATCGCACTCATCCCCTATTTCCTCAATAATCTTGTCTGCAATTCTAAAAGGGCAGTCAAGGGAAATGGGTATATCAACCCTTCCCATAAGGTTTATGACACCTATTTTTTTATCTCCTCTTTTATATATCCCATATCCTCTTCCCGAAACACCTTCAGGATAGTTGGCAGGACGTATTATGTCATATGAGCTGTTCAAAAGAGAAAAAACATCTTTTTTTCCGAATGTATGATTTCCAAGGGTTATAACATCTACACCTGCATCGGTGAGCTTTTCATAATCGCTTCTGCTTATGCCCGAACCTGATGCATTCTCTCCATTTGCAACACAAAAATCTATGTTCTCTTCCCTAATCAATCCGGGCAAAACAAAAGTTGTGTGTTCCACTCCGCATTGACCGAAGATGTCTCCGATAGTCAATATTTTCAAAACGTTTCTTCCTTTCAGAAAAATGCCCCGCAAAAATTCTTTGTGCCTCACGACCATGGTCATGGGATTATTTGCAGGTGTTTAAACCAATTTGAATTAATATTCCATTCATTCTCCGACTTCAAATCAAAATCATATTCAGATGATTAGTCGAAAGGGAGTGGACATACGCCACTCCCTAATTTGTCATATATTGTTATATATGTTCACCGAAACCCGGTGTATTACTTAGCATAATCAACAGAGCGTGTTTCCCTGATTACATTTACCTTAATCTGTCCGGGATATTCAAGCTCGCTTTCAATTTTCTTAACAATATCGCGGGCAATGAGAACTGTATCCTCATCTTTGACGTCTTCAGGTTTAACCATAATTCTGACTTCACGTCCCGCCTGAATTGCATAAGATTTTTCAACTCCCGAGAAGGAATTGGCAATTTCTTCAAGCTTTTCAAGTCTCTTTATGTATGTTTCCAGATTTTCTCTTCTTGCTCCGGGTCTTGCGGCACTTATGGCGTCACAAGCCTGTACAATGCATGCGATAACAGTTTGTGCCTCAACATCTCCGTGATGTGCGGCAATTGCATGAATAACATCGTTTGATTCATGATATTTTTTAGCAAGGTCTACACCAATGTCAACATGGGAACCTTCAATTTCGTGGTCAACAGATTTACCAATGTCATGAAGAAGACCTGCTCTTTTTGCAACTTTAACGTCAACACCCAATTCTGCAGCCATAATTCCTGCAAGGTGAGCGACCTCTGTAGAATGTTTGAGAACGTTCTGACCATAACTGGTTCTGTAACGCATCCTTCCCAAAAGTTTGATAAGTTCAGGATGAAGTCCGTGTACCCCCGTTTCAAAGGTAGCCTGTTCTCCCTCCTGTTTGATGATGGAATCAATTTCTTTTCTTGATTTTTCTACAGTTTCTTCAATTCTTGCCGGATGAATACGTCCGTCAACAATAAGTTTTTCGAGAGACATTCTTGCGATTTCTCTCTTGATTGGATCAAATCCTGACAATACAACCGCTTCGGGGGTATCATCAATAATTAAATCTATACCGGTTAATGTTTCGAGGGTTCTGATGTTTCTTCCCTCTCTGCCGATAATTCGTCCCTTCATTTCATCACTTGGCAATGCAACAACTGAAACTGTTGTTTCTGCCACATGATCTGCAGCGCATTTTTGAATTGCTGCGCTAATAATATTTCTTGCTTTTTTGTCAGCTTCTTCTTTGGCCTGATCTTCTATTTCTTTAATCAGCATAGCTGTTTCATGTCTGATTTCTGCTTCAACATTTTTGAGAAGATAAGATTTTGCTTCTTCAACTGAAAGTCCTGAAATTCTTTCAAGTATTTCAAGCTGTGCACTTTTAACTTTTGCAGTTTCTTCTTTGAGTGCTTCTGCTTCTTTGATTTTCTTGTTAAGAGTTTCATCTTTTTTGTCAAGAGCATCAGTCTTTTTGTCAAGCGCTTCTTCTTTCTGCTGAATTCGTCTTTCCTGACGATTGATTTCATTACGTCTTTCTTTTAATTCTCTTTCAAATTCATTTCTTGTTTTATGAATTTCATCTTTTGCTTCAAGCAGTGCTTCTTTCTTTTTTGTTTCGGCGGTCTTTTTTGCTTCTTCAATGATTGATTCAGCTTTCTTTTCTGCTCCGCCTATCTGTGCTTCTGCAATCTTTTTTCTGTATATAGCACCGATTATAAATCCGAGTATAAGACCTCCGACTGCACAAGCAATAGCAATGACAATGTTCATGTCCATCTGTATCAACTCCTTTCTGTATTAATTTTTAAAAGTTCACGTATTTGTCTATCGCATAACAAATACAAATCATGATATAAACAAAAAACCTCTTTATATCAAATTGGAATACATACACATATATATTGTATAACAAAACATCTCACATGTCAATATATATTATTTTTCTTTTTTCCATTTTCTGCAAATTATATATATCAGGCCTTTCTCCATCTGCCCGATGTGATGCCGCATTCTTTCTTAAACACCTTTGAAAAACAGTAAATATCGGAAATCCGCATCTTTCAGACACTTCCGAGACTGTCAACATTACGGAAGAAAGGAGGTTCTTTGCATACTCTATCCTTCGTCAGATAATATACCTGTTTGGAGTTATGGCAAAATTCTTTCCGAAAACCTCTCCAAATCTTCCGGAGGTAAGTCCGCTCCCCTCTGATGCACGGGACAAACAGTTTTTCGTAAAAAAGACTGCTGAAACATTTCTTTTCAACAGTCTTTTTTATATCAAAATTATATACTGCATATTTCATCCGGAGGTGCAACTTTTAAGAGAACATCTCCGCCAACTTTGAAGCCATTGGCTTCAAGAAGATTTTGCGCACATATATATGCTTTTTGAGGTGTATTGTTTTTTTCACTCAGATGCCCGAGAATTATTCTTTTTGTTCCCCACAACGCCAGCTGGGTTGAAAGCCACGCACAGGAAGAATTTGAAAGATGCCCCTTATCTGAAAGAATTCTCTTTTTCAGCATATACGGATATGGTCCGTTTTTAAGCATTTCTTCGTCGTGGTTGGATTCAATGAGAACAGCCTCTGCTCCTGCAAGATTTGAAAGCATTGACTGTGTTATGGTTCCCGTATCTGTGGCAACCGCGTACTTTTTCTCTTCAGATTCTATGACATATCCTAAAGATGATGCCGAATCATGAGGTGTTGAAAAACCTTTTATCTTCATTGAACGCACACTAAAAGGAACAGATGGCTCAATTATGTGAATACACCCCAACGCAATGTCTGGATATGTTTCAAGAATCTTTTCTGCAGTTTTTGCATTGGCATACACGTGGGTGTTAAACTTCTTGCAAAAAACTCTGATTCCCGAAATGTGGTCAGAATGTTCATGAGTCACAAGTATTGCATCTATCTCCCCCGGCGATATTGCAAGAGATTCAAGAGATGCACATATTTTTGACGCACTCACCCCTGCATCTATAAGAATGTTTGTATCTCTGTCCGATATGAGTGTACAGTTTCCGGAACTTGAACTGTATAGTGTACAAAATTTAGTCATTTACTCTTTCCACATCTGCGCCGATGGCAATGAGTTTGTCAACAATATGCTCATATCCTCTGTCAATATGCCTGAGACAGTCGATTTCACTTGTCCCCTCTGCACAAAGAGCGGCAATAACCATACTTGCTCCGGCTCTCAAATCTGTGGCACTCACTTTCGATGCTTTAAGAGGTGTTCCGCCTTTTACTGTGGCAATTGCACCCTTCACATCAACATTTATGTCCATTTTTTCAAGTTCTGATATGTACTGGAATCTGGAATCCCACACACCCTCGGTTACTACACTTGTACCATTAACAGTTGCAAGAAGCACAACCATCGGTGGTTGCAAATCTGTTGGGAATCCGGGATATGGAAGAGTTTTTACTCTGATGCTCTTCAAAGGTTTTTCATCAGCCTTAACTCTTACCGCCTCATCATATTCTTCTATTGTAACTCCCATTTCCTCAAATTTTGCTGTTATGGATTCAAGATGTTTGGGAATTATGTTTTTGATCAATACATCGCCTCTTGTGGCAGCAGCTGCCGCCATATATGTACCCGCTTCAATCTGGTCGGGAATTATGGAGTATGTTCCTCCTTTGAGAGATGAAACACCCACAATTTTTATTACATCAGTTCCCGCACCTTTAATATTGGCACCCATGGAATTGAGGAAGTTTGCAAGATCAACAACATGGGGTTCTTTTGCGCAATTTTCAAGAACAGTCTTTCCCGGTGCCATGGTTGCAGCAAGAATAGCATTTATTGTAGCTCCAACGCTGACAACATCAAAATATACATTTCCGCCGGAAAGCTCGTCCGCATTTATGTTTACAAAAGTATTATCAATATCTATTGCACATCCGAGGCACTCAAAACTTTTGAGATGCTGGTCTATGGGACGTATACCGAAATTGCATCCTCCCGGTGGAGGCACATGAGCCTCTCCCATGCGTCCTATGAGAGCTCCCATAAGATAATATGATGCTCTCATCTTCTCTGCAAGTTCCGGTTGAGCGGTGCAGTCTGACACATTTGAAGCGTCTATAATCACCGTGTTCATATCCGGTTTTTCAACCTCTGCCCCAAGACTTTTTATCATACTCAGAATGCTGTCTACATCACTTATGTCGGGAACATTTTCAATTGTACATTTCCCTTCCACCAAAAGAGCGGCAGGAATAATTGCAACAGCGGCATTTTTAGCTCCGCTGATATGAACTTCACCTTTGAGCGGCTTTCCGCCTTTTATAAGGATTTTATCCACTTTAGGTCCTCCCCGATATTTGATTATTCAGCCTCTTCCCAGTTGTGATAAATGTTCTGAACATCGTCGTTGTCTTCAAGGTGTTCAATAAGTTTTTCCATCATAAGAATGTCATGTTCATCTGTGAGTTCAATGGTGTTTTGAGGAATCATTTCAAGTTCTGCAGAAGCAAATGAATATCCTTTTGCTTCCAATGCATCTCTTACAGCACGAAATTCTTCGGGAGATGTTGAAATCTCATAGAATTCATCTTCAACACCAAAATCGTCTGCTCCGGCATCCAATGCATCCATTGTGAGTTCATCTTCATCCACAGAATCATCTTTATTTACAATGATTATGCCCTTTTGATCAAACATCCAGGATACAGAACCGTTTGTTCCGAGATTTCCGCCGAATTTATCGAAATAGTGACGAAGGTCGCCTGCGGTTCTGTTACGGTTATCTGTGAGAGTTTCAACAATAACGGCAACGCCTTTTGGACCATAACCTTCATAGCTGATATCTTCATAGTTGTCCATATTCTGCTCGCCGGCAGCCTTTTTGATTACTCTTGCAATGTTATCATTGGGCATGTTGAAAGAACGTGCCTTTGCAATAGCATCTTTGAGTCTTCCGTTAACTTCAGGATCAGGGCCGCCCGATTTTGCAGCAACAGCGATTTCTCTTCCCATTTTGGTGAATATCTTCGCTTTCTGGGCATCGGATTTTTCTTTTTTGTGTTTTATATTATTCCACTTGGAATGACCTGACATATTTTCAACCTCCATATATGTTAGTTATTTTTTGACATAAAAACGTACAGTATATTATATCGCATTTGTTATATGTTTGTCAATGTGTTTTTTAATAATACTAAAAAAAGCATAACAAAAAGCAAAAATGCGGGGTGGAAAAACCCTATATGAATTTTCACTCCGCATTGCAATATTTGAACTTCCCCAAATTAGTGGTGATGGTGATGATGGTGGTGATGGTGATGTCCGCATCCTTCATGAGATTGCGCTTTGCAATGTTGATGGTGACACTCTTCACCTATGGATTCAAGCTCTAATGTTGCATGACATATGTTGTGTTCCTTAAGCTCTTTTCGCACCTTTTCTTTTATTTGTGCACCATCCGAATCTGTAACTATGTGCATTGTGGCATAGTTATTTACCCCGTCCATACTCCATATATGAATATGATGCACGCCTGACACACCATCTATTTCGCATAAATGTTCTTCAAGTTCTTTCACATCTATTCCCGATGGTGTTCTTTCAAGAAAAAGATTCAAAGCCTCTTTAAGATTTCTTACCGCATTTATGAGAATGAAAACAGCAACGCACAGGGACATCAAAGAATCTATTATCGCAAAATCAGTAAAGTGCATAACTACCGCACCGACCAGCACCACAATCCAGCCTAAAACATCTTCAAGCATATGAAGATTTACGGCTTTTTGATTGAGAGAATCTCCATCTCTTGTAACATATGCGGCAACAAAATTCACAATTGCTCCAACCAAAGCAAATATTATCATTCCGCCATAATTTATTTCCACAGGATTGAATATGCGTTTTATTGCACCGACAATTACAAGAAACGACCCCACAAGAAGAACGAGCGTTGTGATGACACTTCCGATAACGCTGTATCTCATATAACCATAGGTAAATTCATCATCAGGATCTTTTTTACTCTTTCGTTCCAAAAACCATGAAACACCAATGCTCACAGCATCACCCATATCGTGTACCGCATCGGAAACAATGGCAACACTTCCGGTGATTGCGCCTCCAACCAATTCAAACACCGAAAAAATCAAATTCAATAAAAATGCTGTCATAATATTTCTTTCGGTTTTTCTTTCTTTTTTCATATACTCCTCCAAAAATCATTTCCTGTAATCTGTCATACAATATTCTCATATAAAGGCGAAATCAAAACTTTTCAACCAACAACCCACATTTTGAGTATTGCCAGACTCTCTCTTAAATAACATGGAATAAGATTGTACCATTGAATAGATGAGTGCATATGTGTCACGTTTTTATAACCTTCTTTTGCGGCAACAGATGCTGCGCGGTATATATGAAAATTGTTTGTGATTACAACTGTTTTGTAATCATAATCAAAATGTTTATCAAGAATTTCTTTTGAAAATCTCATGTTCTCTTCCGTTGATGCCGCTTTTTCTTCTTTTATTATCACATGAGGATCCACCCCGTTTTCAAGAAGATATTTTTCCATGGCGTAGCCTTCCGTAACAATTTCCTGATATCCTTTTCCGCCACTCACAACAATCAGGGCATCCGGATTTTTATGATGATATTCTATTGCTTTGTCAAGACGAGTTTTCAAAGGATATGTCACTTTGTCACCACGAATTCCAGCACCCAAAACCACTATTGCATCCTCATCATAGGACACGTTATCATTTATGCCATAAAAAGTTACAAATCCAACAAGCAAAAATTCTGCCACAAACAATGTGAGAATTACGTTCTTTATCCCCTTCATAACTCCCTTTGATGTTATTTCTCTTATCTTGTCATAATATATTCCACACACAGAAATGCCAATTCCGAGAACAAAAGTGAGCATAACACCAAGATTGAAATTTGAAAGTACGCATAGTGTGAATCCGTATGCCGAAAATACAATTCCCACTATCAGCAAAGGCATTAACATATCTTCTTCCTCCAAAACCTGTCACAATACCATTATCAGAGTTCCAACTCCAATGAGTATACACCCCAAAAGAGATTTTGCTTTGAACTGTTCATGCAAAAACACAAATGCCATAACAAGAGTTATAACAACGCTCAATTTGTCAACAGGAACAACTTTTGATGCATCTCCCATCTGTAGAGCTTTGTAATAGCAAAGCCACGAAGCTCCCGTTGCAAGTCCCGAAAGAACAAGAAAAAGCCAGCTTTTTGAACTAATGCCGGATATTCCCTTCTGAGTATTTGTCAAAAAAACCATTCCCCACGCCATAACAAGAACCACAAATGTCCGTATTGCGGTTGCAAGATTGGAATTGACTCCGTCTATTCCCACTTTCGCGAGAATAGATGTGAGTGATGCAAAAACTGCTGATAGAAGTGCAAGTATAAACCACATATCAATCTCTCCTCTTTAGTGTTTTTAAAAATCCTTTTTTCTCTTCTGACAGCCGGCGACTTTCTATTGACTTTTGGATTGTCTTATTATGTGTCCAAACATCCAGTACGTTGTTTTTTATGTATGGCAAGCTTTCGTCATATCGTTTGGCAAGAGCTGTTGCAAAAAACCATGCACGCATCATGTTTATATAATATTCATCCGATTTTACGGATGCAACCAACGAAAGATGCTCCTTGTCAAAGTTCTCATCAAGGTAGAAACTCATCAAAAGATTAATCCCGTATCTTACTGCATACACGTCTTTTGAACTTATCCATCTTTTTATATGTTTCATAAGTTTGTCGGGATATTTTTTCAGCACCGCAGGTTTCATACTGTCGCAGGTCGCCCAGTTGTCAACATATGGCAAAAAATTATTGATAAGCTCTATGCATCTTTCAAAGTTTTTTTCTCTTTCTATCAAAAATGCATGAAGGTTGTCTTCTTCAAAATATTTGTGAGGCAAATCACCAAGAAATTCATCATAGTTTTCAAGAGTTTTTGAAAACTTACGAAGATGTGGGATTCTTATACCTATAACTTTTTCTCTGTCCACAGTTGGCATAAGTTTTGAACTGAAATCCCCATACTTTTCATCTGCCATTGAAAGAAGAGATTTGCGGATTAATTCTGTTGTGTTATAACCTTTATTCTCCAATATCATATTTTCCACCACCTGCATATTAATTATACTGATTCAATGACGAAATTGCAATAGGGAGTTTGTCGGGAACGTAAAAAAAGTCCAGATCGCAAAAAGGCAATAATATAAATTTTAAAAAAGTGATAATATACTTCACAATTTGAAGTGATTTCAAATAGGATGAAAAATATCTTTTCAAGATATTTTTCTCGGGATTTTGCCTTTTTGCTCTTGCCAAACCTCTCCCTCGCAGTACCTTTGTACAGCTTCGGGCTACCGCGGTAATCGGGAAACATTCCCGATTACCGTTCGGTTTGACAATTCTGAATCATTTTTTCCTGTCCCCGAGTGAGAGTAAAAATTGCTCGCAATTTTTACTCTCACCATTCTCGGCTCGTTATTAAACAGAGCGATAAATTGGAGTTTAACGTTCTAATTATGATGAAAAATATGCTGTAGCGAAACGCTTCTCCTTGGAGGAGAGGCTCCGCCGTTAGGCGGTGGTGAGGTGTTGTAGGGGCGGAGTTCCATCTCCGCCCGTTTATCCGGGAGGGCACAGAGACCCTCCCCTACAATTCCACCTC
>JAZONV010000054.1:0-45951 GCA_045654685.1 Clostridia bacterium
AAACGGAAAAAGATATTTTGGAAGAAACTATGATTTTTCAAAAACCACCGGAATGATTGTAAGAACTAATCCGGGCAATGGAAGATACGCTTCAATTTCAAGCGTCGATTTGCAGTTTTTGGGTATAAAAGATGGTGCACCCATTGACGGTATGATGCACAAACTTATTTCTCTTGCTTCAACTTATGCACCTCTTGACGGTATCAATGAAGCAGGTGTTTCATGTGGCATTTATATGTCTTATCAAGGCAAAGAAGATGAGGTTGTTGCAACAAATCAAATGACAGATAAACCTGATCTTACATCAACAACAATGCTCAGAATGATTCTTGATTATGCAGGAAGTGTAGATGAGGCAGTCAGACTTGTTAAACAATATGACCTTCATGATAGTGCAAATACTTCATTTCATTATATGGTAGCAGACAGTAGTGGAAAATCTGCAATACTCGAATGGGTTAATGCGACTGATGAAACCGATACGGACGGAACAAAGCGAGAACTTAAGGTTTATTATAATACTGATGATGCCATTCTTGGAGAAAAAGAAGAAGCAAACAAGTTTCAGTATATAACAAACTTCATCGTAACTCCAAATTATTACTCAGACGAAAACGATATGAAAGGTTTTGACAGATACAATGCAATCGAAAGTAAAATCAATCCTGACGGAAGTAATATAGAAGGCATTATATCTGCTGAAACTGCTATGGATGTTTTGGAATTAGTGTGCAGAAGAAAATGGGATGCAGCAAACGGTGAATCTGATAAAAATACAATTACAGTATGGTCAGCTCTTTACAACCTTACTGATAAAACTGTAACATGGGTTAGCAATGAAGAGTTTGAAAATGATAAAGCCGTGTTTACGTTTGATTTTTCATATTTAGGTTGAAAGTTAAGTTGACACCATAATTTGTGACACCGATGGAGTCACAAATGGAAACAATACAATAAAAATATAAAGTGGCATGAACAACGGATTCATGCCACTTTCTCTTATTTTAAATGTATTCTCTGGTCAAAAAAAGTATTTGTAACGTAATTTTGAATATGCTATAATTTCCGTCATGGTTAAATTAAAATAATAAGTATCTTATTTTAATACTGAGAATATACTATTCATTATGAAAGGAATGAATAGTATATGTCACAAGCAAATGATGCTTATAAAAATGCTAACACAAATGAAGATAAAATAGAATGTGAACCACTGGAAATAGTAGGGGATGTTGATGAATTGATTTTTCCTGATGATGAACCACATTATATCAGCGAAAGATAATTTATCTTTTAATATATGCGGGTATGCCATTTTCAAAAACTATAGCTCTCTCACCCTGAATAAGCGGCAGAGCATATTTTATAAATTCAGGAGAAACATCATTTCCGTCAGAATTTATAAAATTATCAGGAACTATTTTTTCGCCGTTTGCAATTTTTGAAATATCAACTGCAGAATATTCAATTTCATAATCTGAGCCGGGTTTTCTGTTCATGGTAATCATTTTTCCGCTTTCACCATTCAATGCACTTTCAACCGCAAATTCACCACATTTGAATGCTTCATTAATATCAGTTTCCGAAACATTGTGAGAAGCGCATCGCTGAGGTAGATTGAGTTCTACGCCTCTGACTTTGATTCCGAGACGACTTTTCACAAGATATTCAAGTTTTTTGCAGACACCACCAAGTTGACTGTGACCAAACATATCTTTTTTTGATTCACTGTTGCTTTGTGCAACATAATTTCCGTTTGCATATTTGATTCCTTCTGACACGGCAACCACAACGGTATCCTGAAGAAGAAGTTTTTGCCTAATGTCAAAAAGGAATTTTTCATCATCAAATGTTCTTTCGGGTAGATAGATTAAATCAGGAGCGGTATTGACATTATTTCTTGCTAAAGCGGATGATGCTGCCAACCAACCTGCGTTTCTGCCCATTATTTCAACAATAAGTACATTTTTTATGTCATAGCATCCGGCATCAAGTGCCATTTCAGAAATGGTTGTTGCAATGTATTTTGCGCTGCTTCCATAACCCGGGCAATGATCTGTTCCGATTAGATCATTGTCTATTGTTTTGGGTATACCTATCGCTTTGATGCCATTTGAATGACATATTTTTGATAATCTCATGACGGTATCCATAGAATCATTTCCGCCTATATAGAAAAAATAGCCAATATCATTTTTTTGGAGAATAGAAACTATTTTTTCAATTTCGTCATCATTATCCTTTGAAAGACGATATCTGCATGAACCAAGATATGAAGAGGGAGTTTGCATGAGAAGATTTACATTTTTCTCTTCAGAAAAAATTTCGTTGAGGTTTAGGAATTCTTCTCTTAAAACACCTTTTATTCCGTTAACTGCTCCGTATATGGTGGAGCAATTCTCATTGGAAAGATATTTTGTGATTGCTCCTGCCAAAGATGAATTAATAACGGCAGTTGGACCGCCTGACTGTCCTATGAGAGCGTTTTTTAATTTTGTCATATGTATCCTCCTTATTTTATATAATTTCTTATTGTTAGTCTGTTGATTGTTGACCAATTGTTGCTTTCATCACAAAAATCAACATCTTGTATAAGATTGATCATATCAACTTTTGAAACATTGTATGTGCTTATAATGTTATTGTTAAAATCTATTTTATTAAAATATAAAACGGATTCATCCATGTGTGAGTATATCATGTTAATCTCATCAAATGGTAGGGTATCATGTTCAGAAAACAGGCATAATTTTAAGTATTCAACATGTTTGTCATTTAAACCATCACGAAATATTCTGAATTTTTCTACTGCTTCTGCTAAATACATACATTTCCTGAAAGTTTTATATTCATAAATCAGCCAAGTGGGAATACTCTTTGCACTATATCCCTTTTCAGGATTGGACGATGATGCTGTGTATACTGCAAATCCAAGACTTTTGCTGTAAACAAGTGTCGGAATTTCAAAGGTAAAACTATTATGACACTTTGGACAAGTAACGGAGTTGATTTCAAAAGCGTTAAATTGTGTAACTAAATCATCATTTTCATCTATGTTTATAACACAGAGCATAGTTTTGTTTGCCGGAAATATTTTTCGGCAACTTTGACATATGCAATTTTGTGCAGCGACATGTTCCATATTCGTGTTCTCTTTTTATAAATTTTTGTTTGTCATTTTATTATAAGTATAGCATAAATAAATAACATATTCAATATCATATTGCCAAAAATATTTATCGTACAAGTTATTAATATTAATATTATAAATTTGCTATTGAAATATTTTTAAAAAAGATGTATAATAAAACCATATATATTGTTAAGGAGGCACATTAGGATGTACACAACAGAAGAAATAAAAAAAGTTGACCCACAGGTTGCAGAAGCAATCGAAATGGAGGTTGACAGACAAAGAAATAAAATTGAACTTATTGCAAGTGAAAACTTTGTAAGCAATGCAGTAATTGAAGCGATGGGAACACCATTAACAAATAAATATGCTGAAGGATATCCGGGAAAAAGATATTATGGCGGATGCGAGTGCGTGGATATAGTTGAAACTCTTGCGATTGAACGTGCAAAAGAACTTTTTGGATGTGATCATGCAAACGTTCAGCCTCACTCGGGAGCACAGGCAAACCTTGCGGTTTTCTTTGCTGTTCTCAATCCCGGTGATACTGTACTTGGAATGAATCTTTCTCACGGTGGACATCTTTCACATGGTAGCCCTGTTAATATTTCCGGTAAATATTTTAACATTATTCCATATGGTGTTAGCGAAAAAGACTCTCTTATAGATTATGATGAACTCGAAAAGCTCGCTGTTGAAAATCAGCCTAAACTTATTGTTGCAGGTGCCAGCGCATATCCAAGAGTGATTGATTTTGAAAGACTTTCAGAAATAGCTAAAAAAGTCAATGCATATCTCATGGTTGACATAGCTCACATTGCAGGTCTTGTTGCTGCAGGGCTTCACCCAAATCCTGTTCCATATGCAGATTTCGTTACAACAACAACACATAAGACGCTCAGAGGCCCCAGAGGCGGAATGATAATGTGCAAAGAAGAGCACGCAAAACTTATAAACAAAGCTGTTTTCCCCGGTATTCAGGGTGGACCTTTGATGCATATAATTGCTGCAAAAGCTGTTTGTCTTAAAGAAGCTCTTGGCGATGATTTCAAAGCGTACCAGACTCAGGTTGTAAAAAATGCAAAAGCTTTGGCTGAAGCGCTTATTGAAGAGGGATTTGATCTTGTATCCGGAGGTACAGATAACCATCTTATGCTCATTGACCTCAGAAATAAAAATATTACAGGTAAAGAAGCAGAACATATGCTTGACGAGGTTGGCATTACTGCAAATAAAAATACAATTCCTTTCGAAACAACAAGTCCATTCATCACAAGTGGTGTAAGAATAGGTACTCCTGCAGTTACAAGCAGAGGTATGAAGGAAGAAGATATGAAAGTAATTGCTCACCTTATTGCTTTAACTCTTAACTCGTTCGATGAAAAACAGGATGAAATAAGAGCAGGTGTTAAGGCTCTTACTGAAAAATATCCTTTGTATAAATAATTTTACGGAGTGATAAATATGGTAAGACCGCTGGCTGATGTAATGAGACCATCGTCTATTGATGATGTTGTCGGACAGCATCATATAATAGGCGAGAATAAAATACTGACAAACATTATACAGACCGGTGATATTCCAAACATGATTTTTTTCGGTCCGTCAGGCACAGGAAAAACTACCGTTGCAAATATTTGTGCATCAGTATCTGACAAAAAGCTTTTTAAACTGAATGCTACCAATGCATCTACAAAGGACATAAAAGACATTGCATCAGATCTTGACACGATAGAAAATTCAAATGGTGTGCTGTTATATTTGGATGAAATCCAGAATTTTAATAAAAAACAACAGCAGTCGCTTTTGGAATATATTGAAAACGGAAAAATAACTTTGATTGCGAGTACAACCGAAAATCCTTATTTCTATATATATAATGCTATACTTTCGAGATGTACCGTGATTGAATTTAAGCCAATTGAAACTGATGATATTGAGTTGGCAGTATCAAAGGCTTGTGAAAGACTTGGAGAAGTGTATCATCAAAAAAAGATTTCTGTTTCCGATGAAGCAATAAAACATTTAGCATATGCATCATACGGGGATGTCAGAAAAGCTTTGACATCTTTGGATATGTGCATAAAGGTTAAACTTGCCACTCTTGAAGATGAAGTTTTGATAGGGCAGGACGATGCAATATCGGTTACACAAAAATCTTCGTTTAGTTTTGATAAAGATGCAGATAATCATTATGATACTTTGAGCGCTTTTCAAAAATCCATAAGAGGATCTGATCCTGATGCTGCAGTTCATTATCTTGCAAGACTTGTTGAAGGCGGGGATTTAATCTCTATATGCAGAAGATTGCTTGTTATTGCATCAGAAGATGTAGGACTTGCATATCCAAGTGCAATTTCTGTAACAAAATCTTGTGTGGATTCCGCCCTTCAATTAGGATTTCCTGAAGCAAGAATACCTCTTGCCGAAGCTGTTATTTTCCTTTCTTGTCTTCCGAAATCCAATACTGCTATTTGTGCAATAGATGATGCACTTTCGGATATCAGAGCCGGAAAAGCAGGGAATATACCGGATCATCTGAAAGATGGACACTACTCCGGTGCTCAAAAACTTGGCAGGGCAATAGGATATAAATATCCTCATGATTATCCTAATTCCTATGTTCCTCAACAATATTTACCTGATAACCTTAAATCGGTAAAATATTATAAACCGGGTGTGAATTCAACAGAAGATAAATTCAAAAGTTATTTAGAAAAGTTAAAATAAAGGTGGTTATATTATGAATATTGATTTTGATAAAATCAAAAACAGCATAGCTAAGACTGCATTAAAGGCAAAAACAACATCTGAAAATATGATTGAAATTGCCAAATCAAAATATAAACTTGCCGAGATAAAATCCAATATTAATGATAAATATATGGAAATTGGAAAGTTGGTATATGAAAGCGATGACGAAGATGTAACTTCTAAAATCGAAATGGTTTGTGCTCAAATATCAGAACTCAAGTCAAAAGAAGAAGATCTTGAAACTATAGTTAATGATATTATGAATAAGAAACCATGTCCCGAATGTGGAGAAAAGGTTGATAAAAACTATACATATTGTCCTAAATGTGGAGTGAACTTCACAGAGGAATGAAATTAAAAACAAGGTATAAAAATTCAAATGAGTTTTTATACCTTATTTTTATATATATAACATTATCAATGACATAATCTATTGTTAATTTGCAAACACTATACATATTATAAATATAGTTGGGGTGCAAATATGACTATTAAAAATCCGGTTCGATATTTATCAATTGGTATATGCTTAATTTTTGTTTTATTTATAATAACCTACACATTAAACTCGTCATTTTATCCAAGATATAATTCAGTAAATAACACCAAAGATAGGATGGCGGAAAACAAAATTCAAGTCAGTTTAAAAGGGGGAACAGATATTAATTTTAAAGAAGATATAGCTTATAGTGATAATTGGTTTGAAACAGACAGCTTTTTATATAATCATAATCTTGCAAAATCTTCATTATATGTCGCTATTTCATCTTTTTCATCAGGTGATACATCAGAAAACTGGGGTGAAGATATAGAAAATGTAAGAGAAGAAAATTTAGAAAAGGTTTTTAAAGACTTGGCTTTTACAAATATAGAATTTTCCGGATATTCTTCAAGCCTAAACAATACCGAGTCAAAGTCTGCATTTGGAGTTGCTTTGAGAAAACATTATGTGAATAACAAGCCTGTTAACGTCATATGTATTGCTGTTAGGAGTGGGGGATATGGATGTGAGTGGAGTGATAATTTCAATGTGGGTGATGACACTACGATATATCACAAAGGTTTTTACGAGTCTGCAACAAAAATAAAAAAATATGTTGATGACTATATTGTCCGTAACTGCAAAAACGAAAATGTAAAATTTTGGATTTGCGGATACAGCAGGGGTGGTGCTGTTGCAAACATTCTTGCGTCGATCATTTCTGATGCAAAGAATGTTTATGCATATACTTTTGCTACACCAAACACATTGTGCGTTGATGAATTCAACGATAACGAAAATCATTTAAATATATTTAATATAATAAATCCATACGATCCGGTTATAACTCTTCCGCCAAAAGAGTGGGGGTTTGGAAAAATTGGGTATACGCTTATGTTTCCAAAAAAAGAAGATGCTGATGTGGATTTGTTAAATAAGGTATCTGAATGTTATTATAGTCTCACCAAAGAGAATAGTGATATATTTTCTTATACATCCGTGTCTAAACTTATGAATATCATTACGTCATTTGTTAAAAGCCGCAATCAGTACAATGAAAAATTCCAAGATGTTTTTCAGCATCTTGCAACAGCTACAATGACAAAGGTTAAAGTTGGTGATAAGTGGATTAAGATGGATTTTGAACGATATTTAAAGGAAAATTTTGGCGACAAAACCAAAATAGCAATAAGTGATTTTGAAAACTGTGAACAATATAAATCAATGGAATCTGTAGGTATGAAAATTCCGGAATCTATAAAACAGCTTGATATAGTCCTTAGACTCTATGGATGTGATTGCCCGGAAAAACTTTTGTTTGAAAGCATGCCTCTTGATTCTTTGAGTAGTATAAGTTCCCTGCGTGATAGTAAGTCGTTTGCAGATTTTGCAATAGGACACTATCCGGAAGTATATGTTTCCTGGATGAAAACAATTAATGAAAAAGATTTTCTAATAATTTAATCATATATATTTTGTCCCCGTTCATAAATATTGTATGGGTGATTAATATGAAAAAAATAATTAGTATGCTTTTATTAACTTGTTTAACATCTAATTTTCTGTCTTTGTATGTAACTGCAGAGGAAAGTCTGGAAATTTCTGCACCTTCAGCATTTCTTATGGAATATGAAACGGGTAATGTACTGTATGAGAAAAATCCTGACGAAAAAAGAGCACTTGCAAGTGTGACTAAAATAATGACATTATTGCTTACTATGGAGGAAATATATTCCGGTAATCTTAAATATGATGATATTGTAACCGGATCAGAATATGCCAAAAGTTTTGGTGGCTCCACAATATTTCTTGATGCAGGGGAAAAAATGACTGTACAGGATATCATAAAGGGAATAACCGTTGCATCAGGAAATGATGCATCTGTTGCTATTGCGGAACATATTTGCGGTAGTGAATCTGTATTTGTTTCAAGAATGAACGAAAAAGCACAAAAACTTGGTATGACCGGAACGAACTTTGTAAACTGTAACGGACTCGATGCAGAGGGGCATTATTCAACAGCAAGAGATATTGCCACAATGTCAAGAGAACTTATGAAATATGAGGATATATTTAGATTTACAAATATATGGATGGATTCTTTGAGAAATGGTGAATTTACACTTTCAAATACAAATAAGCTTATCAGGTTTTACGATGGTGCAACCGGGCTCAAAACCGGAAGTACAAATAACGCAAAATTTTGTATTAGTGCAACAGCAAAAAGAAACGGCATGCACTTGATAGCGGTCATAATGGGAGCTGAAACATCAAAAAGCAGGCAGGCAGATGCAAGTACACTTCTTGATTTTGGATTTGACAATTTTTCATCAGAATCTATCATTGATAAAACACAAAAATACGATGATATACAAGTTTCTAAAGGGTTAAAGACCAAAGCTGATATATATCCATCGGAAAGCATTGTTTATTTATCAAAAAAGAATGATAATGTTAAAGTAGATGTAATTTCTGAAATGGCAGAAAAAAATAAGGCTCCTGTATCAAAAGGTGATATAGCAGGAACCTTGAAGGTTATGATTAATAATAAAGAATATAAAAAAATCAATTTGTTATATGGTGAAAGTGTTGACAAAATTTCACTTGCACATCTTGGAAACAAATATATCAAGAACTGGATTTGTTAAACTCTGATTTCAACATACCATAATATATGGTATCGTGATATTCACCGTTTGAATATGACATTTGTCTGAGTTTTCCTTCAAAAACAAATCCGAGTTTTTCATGAAACTTTATTGATGGGATATTATAATCATAAATATATACATTTACTTTGTTATATCTCAATTCATTAAAGTAATAGTTCAGAACAATTTTCACAGCTTCCGAAGCGTATCCCTGACCTTTAAAAGAGTCTTTGATAAATAATCCGTACTTGAATGTACCATTCTTTTTGTCACAATCAAAAGTTGTCAAATATCCGGCTTTTTCGTTGTTTTTTGTGAAAATTGTAAATGAGAAATCATCAGATTTATTTGATTCGTTTTTTTCAAGTGATGATATCATATATTTTACAGAACGCGGAAAATCTATATAATCATACCTTTTCATCATATCTGTATCATAATTGCCTGATTCATCAACAAATAAATCAACATCATCTGTAGTTGTTTGTTTTAAAGTTACTTTATCATTACTCCAAATATTATCCATAATATTTTCTCCTAATAATTAAAGGTAAAAATCATGTTTAAATTCACATATATAGATTTCAAAAAAATAACAGCAGATATTCAGCAAAAACATATTTCGGCATTTGCTGCACAGGTATCATTTTACTTTATTATGTCATTATTCCCGATGATGACTCTGGTTTTTTCCATGTTAGATTCTTTAAAAACAAATATTCCCGGTCTTCAAATTGATACAGGTATTGAAATCGCTGTATTATATGATTCTGTTTCAAAAATACCGATAATTTCTTTCAGCACATTACTGGCTGCATGGTCATCAGGAAAAACATTTGGTGCACTAAAAGATGGTTTTCAGTATATTCTATCCGATTGCACTAAAACAGGATATATCAGAAAGAGAATAGGGGGTATTATCATATCCGTGATATTTTCTGTTATTGTTTCTTTGATTGTAATTATTTCAATTTACGGAACTATGATAATTGATTTTGTTTTTTCTGAATACAGACAATATGCACAGTATTTCAGTATTGTAAAATTGATAAAGAAAATATTTGTTATTATATCGCTGTTTTTGATTACTTTTTTGACATATCGACTGTTGCCTGATTGGAATACTGATGAAAAGAATATTCCGAAAAACAAAAAAATTATATTTGTTTCAGCTGTCGTTTCTGCAGTAATATATACCTATACAGTATTTTTCTCTTTATATATTGTTGAATATTCGAACGTAAATATAATTTACAACAATATGACTTCATTGGTATCTTTTATGATACTGACATATGGTATAGTATATGTTTTTATTTTGGGATTCAGAGTTCTCGTGTATAAGAATAATGATTATCTTTGTACAGATTCAAATTTATAGTCTTGCCAGTTTTCGTTCTTGAATATCTCAACAGCCCTTTTGTATATGTTGTTTTGGAGAACATCGTTGCCGTTTAAAATTTCTTCGAGTTTTAACTGTGTTGTTATATCGGCCACGCCATAGGGATATAATTGTGTTATACTCTGAAAAGCTGTTACGGCTTCTTTGGTTTTTTCGTCATAAATTTCGTCGGGAATGCCTATTTCATATCCGAGGAAATACAACCTTTCCTCTATAGCATACACATCAAGACCTGTGTCTCCAACTTTCATTACACGCTCATATGTTATTTTTTTATAATCAGATTTTGAATAATTTGTAATTTTATCTTCAACATAAACATCCGGACCAACACCGATATCATTAATCTTTCTTTTATTTGGTGATAAATATTCAGCCTCGGTCATTTTTATTCCTCCGCCTATTTTAAAACTGGTGATGTTTTGCATTGTTCCTTTACCATAGGTGTCTGTTCCCACAACTATTCCTACTCCGGTATCCTGAACTGCAGCGGACAAAGCTTCAGATGCGCTTGCGCTGTTGCTGTTTACAAGAACTGCAAGATTGTATTTTGGGTTTTTATTTGTTGAATAGAGTGTATTGTTTCTTCTTGGTTCTTTAAATTCAAAATGAATAACAGGCCCTTCCGGAATGAAAAGAGAGGCTATTTCAATCATTGTTGTAACAGAACCACCGGGGTTATCCCTTAAATCAAGTATGATATCTTTAATGTTTTTTTCATCAAAATATTTCAATGCTTCTGAAACAAATTCGCCGGCGTGATCGTAAAAGTCGTATAGAGCAATATATCCTATGGTTTCATTTTCTACAGCTTGATAAAAACCGGGCTCAATTATAACTTTTCTACGAGTTGTGGTAATGGATAATGATTCGTTGTTTCTGGATACAACAATATTGACAGTTGTATTTTCGGGACCTGTCACATAACTTTTTGCTACATCAAAGTCCATCCCCAAAATGTTTACTCCATCAACGGCTGTTATGTAATCTCCGACTTTAAATCCGGATTCTTTAGCAGGAGAATTGTTGTATACCTTGTTGATAAGCAGACCTTTACCTGTTGATGTTACCATAATACCTATTCCAAAGACTTCGTTAGTCATATTATTAATATATTTTTCAAATTCTTCTTCTGTGTAATATGAAGTATGTTGATCCAAAGAATCAAACAATGCCTTAAATGCATCATCAAGAAGTTCGGGATTATCAGATATTATCTTTCCCAATGCAGCACGATAAAGTTCTTCTTCTGTCACGTCAAATTTATATTTTGACATTATCAAAGCGACGGCTTGTTCAACATAAAATTTTGCAAGTGCACCTTGATTAACCGATTCTTTGACAGCGTTGTCTGATAAAGCGGTTGTATTTGCGCTATATCCTGATATTGTTGATGAAAGCGTAAATATTATGGTCAATAAACATATGAAAGTTTTTATCGTTTTGTTTTTCATTTTGCTACATCCTTATTACATTTTTTCGGGTGCGTTAATTTTAAGAATTCTGAAAACATTTTTTATAACACTTTTTGTTATGTGACAAAGCAACAATCTTGCTTGCATAAGTTTTTCATCATCGCATTTAACTCTGCAGCAATTATAGAAAGAGTGGAATAGGGCAGAAAGGTCCATAACATATCTTGTAAGTTTGCTCGGTTCCATTGATGCTGCGCTTTGTAAAATTTCGTTTGGATAAGAAATGATTTTTTCGATGAGTTCCATCTCTGCATCTTCTTTGAGAAGTGTAAGATCTATCTCATCAATGGGTTTCAGACTAATACCTTCGGATGCCAAGTTGCGAATTATACTTGAAATACGTGCGTGAGCATATTGTACATAAAATACAGGATTATCATTGTTTTGTGCAATTGCCAGATCAAGATCAAATTCAAGATGACTTCCTGCTTGGCGGAGATTGAAGAAAAATCTTGCTGCATCTATTCCTATGTCTTCAACAAGATCGGAAAGTGTTATCATTTCACCGGTTCTTTTCGACATTCTTACAGCTTCTCCGTTTTTAACAAGTCTTACAAGCTGCATTATAACAATATCAAGCTTTGAACCATCACATCCAATGGCATCCATAGCACCTTTCATTCTTGCTACATGCCCGTGGTGGTCAGCACCCCAAATATTTATAACTTGGTCAAAATTTCTTTTTTCAAACTTGTTACGATGATACGCAATATCTACAGCAAAATAGGTTGGGAAACCGTTGGCTCTTATAAGAACATCATCCTTTTCACTTCCGAATTCGGTTGATTTGAACCAGAGTGCTCCTTCTTTTTCATATGTCAAAGAGCTTTTTTTCAAAAGCTCGATTGTTTCCTGAACTTCACCATTTTGATGAATACTGCTTTCGTGGAACCAAACATCATAATTTATGCGATAATCATTAAGGTCGGATTTTAATTTACTTATATTGTGTTCAAGACCATATTTTGTTAATGCATCTTTTCTTTCATCACTTGATGTCTCCAAATATTTATCGCCATGAATTCCGATAAATTCTTTTGCAAGAACCTTTATGTCATTTCCCTGATACCAGTCTTCAGAAAATTCTACGGCATCTTCACCTTTGAGAGCCTGTATATAGCGTGCTTCAAGAGAGTTAGCAAATTTTTCAACCTGAGCTCCTGCATCATTTATATAAAATTCTCTTGTAACGTCGTATCCTGCCATGTCAAGAACGCTTGCAAGACTGTCACCCAATGCTCCTCCTCTTGCATTTCCCATGTGCATCGGACCGGTTGGGTTTGCGCTGACAAATTCTACCATAACTTTTTTGCCTTTTCCAACATCAAGCCTTCCGAAATCATCTCCAAGAATATATGCTGATTTGAGAGCATCATAAATTCTTGATTTTGCTAAATGAAAATTAATAAATCCCGGGCCGGCTATTTCAGCTTTTTCAATATAGGTATTTTCTGTATCCATACCATCTATGATTGCTTTTGCAATTGCTGCCGGTGCAGTTTTTAATACTTTGGTAAGCTTCATTGCAATATTTGAAGAGAAATCTCCGTGTGATTTTTCTTTGGGTATTTCGGTTTCAATTTCTGTTGCAAGTGCAAGTTCAATCTGTTCTTCGGTTACATTTATTGAGTCGCTTATCTTTTTGATTGAATTGAATATGGAATCCTGAATTTGTTTTTTTGTTTCTGAAATAACGTTTGTCATATGTTATGCCTCCTGATTTCTATTTCAAAGTTATTCTTGCTTGATGTGGAGCTGTTTACGTCAAGATAATAATCGACGTTAATTTTGCCACCTTCATCATTAACATCAATATCAAGTTTATCTGTAAATATACCTATTGTCAGATCTCCGTAGGGGGTATTATAGTAGGTGGATGTCTTTCTGTCCTTCATAAAAAGCATATGTGTGTTTACGCTACCTTTCCTTTGAAGTGACACATAATTTTTCCCTACTTCAATCATTGTTTTAGTGCCTTCAAGACCGGTGATTTCAGACTCTTCATAATCAATAAAATATACACCGTCCTGGTTTTCAAAATCGGCTTCAGTCGTTAAACTTATGTCTGTGTTGTCATCCTGATCATCATAGGCTTGTAAGCCTTTGATAGATAATATATATTTTTTATTCATTTACTTTCTCCTAAGTTTAATCTTCCAGAGCAATCTCTATTATTTCATTAAGAAGTTCAGGATATGATAACCCTGAATCCATAAAAAGTTTAGGATACATACTTATGCTTGTGAATCCGGGGAGAGTGTTGATTTCATTAATCCATACACAGTCTTTTTCTTCATCCACAAAGAAATCAACTCTTGAAAGTCCTTTGCCATCAAGTGCTTCAAAAGCTTTAATAGCATTTTTTCTTACAATTTCAGAATATTTGTCGTCAATATTTGCGGGAATATGAGTTTCGCTTGTGCTGTCACTGCTGTATTTTGCATCATATGTATAAAATTCCTGAGAGGCAAATATTTCGCCGACACGTGATGCTCTCACATTACCTCTGTTTCCGAGAACAGCACATTCTACTTCGTGACCGGTGAGAAGTTCTTCAACAAGGATTTTTCTGTCGAATTTAAATGCTTCGTCAATTGCATTCATAAGTTCCTCTCTGTTTTTTGCCTTGCCGATTCCGATTGATGATCCCGCATTTGCAGGTTTAATGAACACGGGATATCCAAGTTTTGATTCAATCTCTTGGATTTTTTCATTAATAGTATTATTATATTCATGTTTGCGGATTTCTACCCAATCTGCTTGATTAATCCCTGCGTTTTTAAATATTATTTTTGTAAATGTTTTATCCATTCCGACACTTGATGCGATAATGCCGACACCTGCATATTTAATTGATGCAAGTTCAAATAATCCCTGGATTGTTCCGTCTTCTCCGTTTTTCCCATGAAGCACCGGGAAAGCAACATCGAAAGGAATTTTTTCATATGTACCATCTTTTTTAGTGGTTATTAGGGCAGACTCTTTGCTGCCGTGTAATATGCTGACGGGCAGAAGTGAGGGATTGTACCAGTTATCCGATGGTATATTCGAATAATCTCCTTCATACAAATACCATTTTCCGTCTTTTGTTATACCAACAGGTATTATATCATATAATTCTTTGTCAATGTTTGTAATAACAGAATATGCTGATCTTAAAGAAATTTCATATTCGGTTGATTCGCCACCGAATAATACACATATTTTCTTCTTCATAATTCACATACTACTCCTTTTTATATTCTATCATAACATTATATCACACAAATAGAAAAAAAGAAACTAAATTTTTATATTTTAGTCAAAAAAAATACACAAAAAATATGGCTAAATATTTGTTATATATGTAAATCTAAAATACTATTGATTATCGCATATATTTTTGATACAATAATAGTGGTGATACAAATGAAAATAACAGAAAAGAATAATTCAGTAATACTTGAAAATGTTAATCATTTTTATCCGGAGCATACTTTTTTATGTGGTCAATGTTTTCGTTGGGACGAAGAGTATGATGGAAGTTTTACAGGTGTAGCATTTTCAAAAGTTGTTAATATTTCGATGAAAGAAAGAAATGTTATTATAAAAAATATAACACTTGATGAATTTGAAAGTCAATGGAAATATTATCTTGATTTTGATACTGATTACAAACTTATAAAAGATGGTTTTAAACATGATGATAATGTCAGAAAAGCGATGGATTTCGGGTGGGGGATAAGAATTCTCAATCAGGAAATATTTGAATGTCTGATATCATTTATAATTTCAACACAAAATACGATTCCGCGTATCAAAAAAATCGTATCAAAATTATCAGAAATGTATGGATCTGAAATTGAATACTGCGGCAGGTCGTACTATGCTTTTCCAACAATTGAACAGCTTTGTGGTGTTACCAAAGAATCTCTTGCCGATTTGAAAGCCGGATATAGAGCAGATTATATAGTTGATGCAGTCAATAAAATATCGTCAGGTGAAGTTAATATTGATTTGATTACGGAACTTTCATATGAAGAAGCCAAAAGTGAACTTATGAAAATCAAAGGTGTCGGACCGAAAGTTGCTGACTGTGTGTTGTTGTTTTCTGCAAACAAAAAAGAAGCATTTCCAATAGATGTATGGGTAAAAAGAACAATGCAAACACTATATCTTTCTTCAGATTCCTCGGTTAAGGAAATTGAAAAATTTGCTTCTGAATACTTTGGTAAATACGCCGGAGTTGCACAGCAATATTTGTTCTATTACTCAAGAGAAAACAAATTAGGTAAATAAATTTGTTATCTTTTTAATCTCTCATCTTTTATAAATTTACATTTTCTGGGATTTCCTTCGGACCTATATATTGTTAAACTATCTAAATCAAATATAGAACTCCATACTGTTTCGAAATTTAATGATTTATCATATTGACACATAAATCCTTTATTGCCTTTAAGAACTTCCTTTATGTATTCTATAATATCTTTACCTGAAAACTTGGTTTGGAACTTACCACATTTAAATGATATGATAATAAAAAATTAAAGTCAATAGAACAAAAAAATTATTAAAACTTTTTTGCAAACAATAAATATCCTCTCATATATAACGGAGGATATTTATTATAGTTGCACCAATTTTACACCCAAACGTGAAAATTAGCAAAAAATAAATCCCACAACTGCGATAGTTGTGGGATTTTGTAGATAAAGTAATTATCTCTTTGAGTTTAATTCCTATTGTTTTTTAGTGTTTTGTGATGTGGTGTATTGTTGAAAAACATAGAGTTTATCTTGTTTTTTGTTTTTTAATGTTTTCTAATTTTAATTATTGTGTTGCGACAGAATTGCGACAACTCATATTTAATCCCTTATTATTGCCAGTATTCTTTTCTTTGCAATTCTACCCCAATTGGTTCTATAAAATAGAGGTGTTTCTCCCTTAATCATAAGGTCATTTAATACCTTATAAACTTTTACATAACAAGCATATGTATTATTCCCTAGGTTGATTGTATCATAGACTAAAACATTATATTTTGTCAATGGTTGCAATTTCTGTACTGTGTCTGCTTGGTAGTCATATATTAAGTGCATCATATTACTGAATTCTTTATAATACCTTTTTCTTTTGTACCTGGGTGGTATCTTGCTTATTTCATTATCTACTGTTTTTTGAAACTCCATAAAAGTTTCACTAGATATAATCTTGATTTCTTCCATTTGATTTTATATATTCAGAAAATATCAAAACTGAACATATCTACTCCTTTTTTACTGTCTGATACTTTTTATATAAAAAGTATAAAATATTTTTCAGAATTGTCAAATTAAAAAAGGTGTTTTGATTTAGACGGTAAAATAATAATTATAAGCAAATTACATTGATAGTGTGTTATAATATCTATATTAAGTCAAACTCGATACAACCCCAAAAAGTGGGGCAACACTCAACAGATACTTTCAGATTGGAAATTACCCTTAATGCCCTTTGTCTTTCCTACAAATGATATTACTGTTCTTGACAAGGTGGGAAATAAGGAAAAAATAATCTTCTTTTTTACAACCAATCCTGGTTGATGATATATACATTATTTTGGGACTTTTTTGGTTCTATATGCCTATGGCATACTAAACAAAAAAGTCAAAGGGTAATTTTCTCACAACAGAGTAGACTTGCAGACAAGATGCATCCCTTGTCTGCTTTTTTTATCATAGAATTATGATAAAAAATACTCTGCCAGTGCTTGGTTAGGTGTTAAACCTAAACGAGCACTGCATTCAGAAAAAAATCTAAAAAATGAATTTAAAAGGAAAAAATTAAAATAAAATGTAAAAAATCAGATTTACTGAAAAAACCAGTAAATCTGATAGAAAAAAGGAGGAATATATGGGAAAATCAAAATCTTTGGGTTATCAGATACACTCTGCACTCAATGTCATAAACCTACAAGAATCAGAGAAAAGAACAGAGCTTTTTAATAAATTAAATGGCACAGATTTTCAGTATGTAGGAAAAAGGGAATTTAAAAAGTTAGGGCAAACAAAAGAATTTATCTTTTCAAAAAGGACTGCAGAAAATACAACAGAAAAGGCAAAAACATTCTGCACTTTTCTGAAAGAAAATTATAATATAAAACTTGTAAGAGATATAACACCAAGTATGGCAATAGCATTCTTACAGACAAAAGAAGGATGCTCTGCAAAAACCATAAGTGCATATAAAAATATGCTCTACAAGGTCAGTTATGCTATTACATTAAGGTTTAATGCAGAGGGGTTTTATAATAAGGCAGTATCAGAATTCAAACCAGAAAACACCTATAAAAGCAATTCTAAAAGACTTTACACAAATGAACAGATAGAGCAAATTATCAACTACAAATCAGACAGACAAAATGAATTAAAGTGTATGGCATATACTGGGTGCAGAATACATGAATTAATTTCTATCAAGGTTTCATCCATAGATTTAGACGGAAGGACAATTCACATTATAGGAAAAGGGGGTAAAGATACTTTAAGACCTTTATCCCCACAAGGAATACTATTTTTGAAAGATATGATAAAAGGGAAAGAATTAGACGACAACCTTTTCAATCTTCCTAAAAATGAAAAGGAAACTAGGCAGTTAATGTCTAATGAAATCAGAAAAATTACTACTGCATTGAATCTCCCCATAAGTGGCAAAAACCATGAATTCAGAAAGTATGCAGCACAACAGTTCTGTTCCTATCTTATCAACCACAAAGGATGGAGCAAGGAAAAAGCAAGGGAGTTTGTGAGCAGTAGGTTTCTTGCCCATGGATTGGGCAGAGAAGATATAAAAAGAATTTATTTAGACAGTTAATCCAGAGCTTTAATCTTCAATCTGATTTGTTAGGTAAGACTTTATCTGTTCATTTATATACTTGTTTTTTCTGTTGTTCTTGGTGTTTTTCAGAAT
Organism: Clostridia bacterium; assembly: GCA_045654685.1. GTDB lineage: Bacteria > Bacillota > Clostridia > UMGS1810 > UMGS1810 > RGIG1828. Next base: position 18,827 of record JAZONV010000054.1, read on the forward strand.
TCTTATTCTGTCTATAATTTCAGTAATAGACACATTTTTTCTTTTAAATGTGTTTTCTACAAGGTACATGTACCTTATGTCATAGAATCTGGCATAATAGACAGGGTTTATAACTACAAAATTGCTTTTCCCTTTTTTGTAGTAGTCTATAATGTTATGCTCCTTTAAGACTTTTAGACAGTTGTATATATAGACTGTTGTAAATTCCAAATTGTCTGCTATTTCTTTTACTGTCAGATTGATTAGGTTCAAATCTGGTTCAATGTATCTGGAGTTAATATTAACAAGCAATATAAAAAAATTGATGTATTTTCTTTCAAGGTCAGTATTAAAAATCAGTTCATTCAGTTTTATATCAAATATTTTGGTGAATCTACGTCTGTCAGTTTGGTCTCTATCTTTGATTAAGACTGTATTATATCCCTTGTCTGTTATGCTTTCAATTTCTTCTTTCAAGTGGTGTTGTGTTTCAAATTGACTCTTTTTTTCTCTCATAACCAACTCCTTTTTTATAAAAATTATAAACTGTGCTTTATAATATCATAAAATACAGTTTATATATTTGATGCCCCTTAAATGCCTATTTAACAACATTTAGGGGCATATTTTATGTTTTGGTTCTTCTCACTCTTTGTATTATGAAATGTCTGATATATCAATAACATTATCAGAAAAAACAAAAGATATTTCTTTCCATGCTTTGCATTCTGCAACAACATACTCAATATTGAACAATCTGAAATAAGTTTCAAAAAAAGAATAAATCTCAGTAGTCCAATTTCTGATTTTTAGAACACCGTCTGAAAAATAAACCTCTGAATCATAGACTGCCTTAGCATAAAAAAATAGACATTCTATAAGTCTGTATTGATTTACCATTATGAACCCTTTGCAGTTTTCAACAATGCCTTTTTCTATTAAAGAAGATATTACATATGATATGTTAGGTTGAGTACAACCGATGGCATTTGCCATCTCTTCCTGGTTAAAATAAAAAGACTTGTTGTTCAAAAAAGATATGGTTAGTATCTCACTACTGTTAATGAAAAAATTGCTCATTAAACACCTCCTATAAAATTATTTTTGTATGAGATTATAAAAATATAAATCCCTTTATATAACAGTTATACTATGCCTTTTTTATACAGTCAAATTAAAAAGACAGAGTCAAAAACTCTGCCTTTTATAACAATATAAATATTATGATTTTTTCTGATATATCCAATAGCAAATCCAATAAATAATTACAAGAACAAATTGAGAATACCCAATCCATTTTGCAACATCAGGCATATCAATTAGTGATGTAATAATTACAACAGAACAACTGATTAAAAGGTATATAGAAAATGTTGCACTTTTTGCCTTTTGAATAATTGATAGATTTCTTTCATCAGTTTCGTTGATTTTTTGCTTTTTGATACTATCCTCATTTTTAGTAATTTTCAAATATTGTATAATGCGTGCTACACCTACCATTGCTACTGCAAAACCAAATGCCGATATGAACTCATTGTTAGTTTTTGATGCAAATACTCCAACAATCATCATTACCCCAAGTACAAGACAAATAACACCAATGTACAATCTTTGTTTAAGTTTCTTTTTGAATTCCATAATTAATCCTCCTCAAAAATAAATACTTCTTCTATTTGCATCCCAAAATATTTTGAGATTTTGTGTGCCAGTTGTAGTGAGGCATTATATTTCCCATTTTCCAATGATATTATTGTTTGACGAGTCACTCCCACTGCTCCTGCCAAGTCATCTTGTGTTGTTTTGTTTTGTTTTCGTAATTCTCTTATTTTGTTATTCAACCAAACACCTCCATATACAGTAAAGTATACTTTACATTTTAATTATAATATACAATTTGCAAAATGTCAAGTGTATTTTACATTTAAAATCATATACAGTCAAAGAAAAAAGGATAAGGCAAAAACCCTATCCTTAAAATAATTGCTATATTAGGCACTTGTTTTGATATAGACAAATCGGAACTTACTTATTTTCTTTATCTTGTTTAGCAATTAAAACAATAGAAATAACAAGCATAACAACTCCAAGTGTAAAAAGCACACTACCTATAACAGTATTTAATTGATTTGCAAAAAAACCAATCATGCCACTTCCTAATACACAACAAGCAGTCTGTACAATTTTTCTCATATTCAACACCTCGATTACCATTGTGGGGTTCTGTTACCAAGCTCTATATCTTCAATGGTGTAAATGTTCAAACTTTCAAACCATTTTCTGACTTTCCATCCTTGATAGGTGAGTTCGTCTAATTGATCCATTTCAGAAAACTTAACCATCTTGAACTCATAACAGATTTCAAAGTCTTTTATACCCTTTTGAACAACTTTTTTATCTGCACCGTCTAATTCTCTACTCAGTATGCAACAAGGAAACCCTTGCTTAGTAGGTGCAATTTCTTCAATCACTCCTGCTATTTTCAATTCTTTTTTGTTAGGGAGTTTGTCATATATCCAAGTAGTATAGACCTCTCCGTCTGATGTGTTGCCATAAATCTTACAATTTACAAACTGACCAGAGTATTGTCTTTCTCTGATGTAATTTTCAACAAACTCTCTATAATCTGATACATTTTTTGGGTTATCAAACCCATTTTCATATTTTAAAGTATAAACATTCCTAGGCATATAAAAAACCCTCCTCAATTTCCTTTGATACTATAATTATAGCACTTTTTCACCTTGTCGTCAATGTTTTTTTGATATATTTAGTGATATTTTTTTTACCATACTTAGTGATATGAAAAGTGAGGCATCAAGCGGGTTTTGAGGTGTTTTAAATATGTTTTTGATATTTGAAGTGATATGGGAAAAGAAAAAAATAGTCCCAAAGGTATTGACAAGTGAAAAGAATAGTGGTATAATAAGTCCCAGATGAAATGACACACTCTGTGATATTTCAAAAGTTGCTCATAGATTTTAAAAATAATAAAAATGAGAGGAGTTGATTGAATGAGCAAAAAAAAGAATAAGAGTAAGGCATTGCCTAAGAACAGAATTTACAATGAAAACTGTCTAAGTGGTATGAAGAAGATTGAAGATGCAAGTGTAGACTTTATCTGTTGTGATTTGCCATACCAGACAACCAAATGCAAATGGGATGTTATGATTCCATTTGAAGAGTTGTGGGAACAGTACAAGAGAATACTGAAACCTAATGGAACAGTTGCTCTTTTTGGTGCAGAACCTTTTGCATCAATGGTTAGACTGTCTAATAAGGAAGATTATAAATATGATTGGATTTGGAATAAGGTTTCAGCTGCAAACTTTGTACAAGCAAAAAATCAACCTTTAAGACAACATGAATGCATTTCTATCTTTCATAAGAAAGATTTTATATATAACCCTCAAGGACTTGTTGAAATCAACAAGCCTTGCAAGGGTAAGAGTTACACAGATGATTGTTTTCTTGCAGGTCATTCACTTGATAATGATTATGTACAGACTCATACTAACTACCCTAAAACAATACTGACATTTAGTAAGGAAAAGGGAAGAACAGTAGACGGTCATCCTAATCATGCAACTCAGAAACCTTTGGAATTGATTGAATATCTTGTAAAAACATACACAAATCCAGGTATGACTGTGATGGACAATTGTATGGGTTCTGGCACTTCTGCTATTGCTTGTTTAAAGACTGGCAGAGATTTCATAGGTTTTGAAACAGATACAAGATACTTTGAAATGGCACAACATAGGATTAATGATTATCTTATAGAAAAGTTAAAATGTACTGCTTAATTGTACTTAAAATATAGATATTAACTAATGATAGGAGGAACTTGAATGGAGAATACTTATAACACACCTAGACTAATGACAGTCAGACAGATTGCAAGAACAGGTATAATTTCAGAGGGTGCTCTTAGAAGAATGATTAAAGAAGGGGTTGTAAAACCCCTTTACTCTGGCAACAGAGCTCTTCTGAATTTCAATATGGTATGTACCACAATTAACAATTTAACCACTTGTATAGCATAGAAAGGAGCATTAAACATGGCAATAAAAACAGATATGAAAGGTATCAAAAAAAGGGGCAACTCTTATACTTTTACTGTTTCTTGTGGGTTTGATGGAAATGGTAAGCACATTAGACACTATATGACTTATAAACCCCCAGAGGGAGTCTCTGGGGAAAGGGCAGACAGAATGGCACAAAGGGAATATGAAATATTTTTCAACAAATGCCACAACATTGAAAATGAGAATGGGAGTATGTTTTTCAAAGACCTATGCACCATGTATTTCAATGAATATGCCCAATTTGAGTTAAAAAGGACTACAACAGACCAATACAAGAAAACAATAGACAAACATATACTGCCAGTCTTTGGAAACAAAAGATTAAAGACCATCAAGAAAAGGGACATTCAGAGTTTTCTCTGTAATCAACCAAAATTAAAGGGTTCAACTTGCAGAAAAATGAAAATTATTATGTCAAGTGTTTTTTCTTTTGCAGTCGAAGAAGGTTTTATTGATACTAACCCTTGTGTAAATGCCAAATACAAAAAGGACACCTATGACCTTACAAAGTTTGACTATCTCACAAAGGAAGAATCTATAAAACTTTTAGACATAACAAAAGAATATACACAGTTGAACATAATACTCAGAATACTGCTTTTGACTGGTATGAGAATTGGGGAACTGTTGGCACTCCATTATGCAAGAGATATTGATTATAACCATAACATAATCAGAATCAATTCTACATTATCATATGCAGACGGTGAGTGGTTTGCAGATACCACAAAAACACAAGCAAGCACAAGAGTTATAAAGGTTAATAGTGCTATAATAGATATGATAAAGGAAGAAATCAGACACAGAGAAGAAAGGAAAGCACTCTGTGGAGATGCTTGGGTAGAAACAGGGTTCTTGTTTGCCAGATTAGATGGTAGGAATCTTGATAGGTCAAAGGTCAATGCAGATTTTAAGAAATTACTAAAAGCAAATGATTTACCACCCATACACTTACATTCTTTAAGGCATACCTTTGCCACATTGCTTATCTATTTAGGGAATGATACAAAAGCAGTATCTTCTGCACTGGGGCATTCACAAACTCAGATAACCAATGATACATATATACATATCTTTGAAGAACACAATGCAAGAATATCTGACTCATTATGCAATGATTTGCTTAATACTGCTACTGAATAAAGTAGCAGTATTTTTTTGTATCAAACCATTTGCGACAAAGTTGCGACAAATGGCATAAAAAAATCCCACAACCCTGATGGTTGTGGGATTTGAGTAGATAATAATTATCTCTTTGAGAACTGGGGAGCACGACGAGCTGCTTTGAGACCATATTTCTTTCTTTCTTTCATTCTGGGGTCTCTTGTGAGGAAACCTGCAGCTTTAAGGGGAGCTCTAAATTCTTCTTCAACTGTGAGGAGAGCTCTTGAAAGGCCGTGTCTGATTGCACCAGCCTGACCTGTAAATCCGCCACCGTTAACTTTAGCGATAACATCATATTTACCTAATGTATCTGTAGCAACGAGGGGCTGTCTTACAACAACCTTAAGTGTTTCAAGACCGAAAAAGTCATCAATATCTCTATCGTTTATAGTAATCTTACCGGTACCGGGAACGATTCTTACTCTTGCAACAGAGCTATTTCTTCTTCCTGTGCCGTAAAACTGTTCTTTAGCCATTATAGTATACCTCCTTATTTAATCAAACCGGTATATGCTTCCGGTTTCTGTGCAGCGTGGTTGTGTTCGCTTCCTTTGTACACTCTGAGTCTTGTGAGAGCATTTGCTCCGATAGTGTTGTGGGGGAGCATACCTTTAACAGCAAGTGTAACAGCTTTTTCAGGTTTTTCAGCCATTAACTGTTTGTATTTGATTTCTTTAAGACCACCTACATAACCTGTGTGATATCTGTAATATTTCTGATCAAGTTTTTTTCCTGTAAGAACAACTTTGTCAGCGTTAAGAATGATTACAAAATCACCACAGTCAACATTAGGAGTGAATGTAGGTTTGATTTTTCCTCTGAGTATAGAAGCAGCAGCAACAGCAACTCTACCGAGTGATTTGCCTTCAGCATCTATAATGTACCATTTTCTTTCGAGTTCGGCAGGTTTAGCCATAAATGTACTCATCTTAGATTTACCTCCATTTTTTCTTGATTTAATCAACGTTACACATTTTAATACAAATTGTTCATAATGTCAATACTTTTTTAAAATTATTTCAAAATGTTTCTGCAAATCTTTTGTTTTCTTTGTTTTTCGTCGATTTTCTCTTGTTTTCTCTGATAGCAATTTACGTTTTTGTTGCTTGTTATTGTAAAATATCGTTTGTATTCTTCTAAAATCGCCATATTTCTTTCGTTTTCATAAATTTAGATGGTGTAAAAATTTTATTTGAATTATTTTACATCCCCTAATCCTGATCAGGTTCATTGATTATATATTTTTCAATTTTCTTTTTTATTCTCTGAAGAGCATTGTCAATAGATTTTTCACTACGTTTTATATAAAAAGCAATTTCCGTGTAGCTTTTCCCTTCAAGATATTGATTCAATACTTTAAGTTCAAGTTTGCTAAGTATTACAGAAAGTTTTTCTTCTATGGAATAAAATCGTTCTTTATCCACTATAATTTCTTGCGGATCAAGTTTCTTATACTCAACAATGGTATCAAGCATTACATGATAATTGTCATCATCATACATTGGTTTGCTTAAAGAAATGTATGAGTTAAGCGGAATATGTTTTTGGCGTGTTGCAGTCTTTATTGCAGTTATTATTTGTCTGGTTATACACAACTCGGCAAAAGATTTAAACGAAGCCTGGGCATCCGATTTATAGTCTCTTATGGCTTTGTATAATCCTATCATACCTTCTTGGATAATATCTTCCTTGTCTGCACCTATCAGAAAATATGTTCTTGATTTTGCCCTTACAAAATTTCTGTATTTTTCCATGAGTAATTCAGTTGCATATCCGTCACCGCACCTGGATAACTCTACAAGCTGTTCATCAGTTAGATTATTAAGATTAGTCTGGATCAATTCATTTCCTCCCGAATATGAGGCATTAAAAATCATATATATATTTTAAACTCATATATCGCATTTGTCAAGAATATATATGTTTTATCAACAATTAAATCGCTTATAAAATCAGAGGAACAAATATGGACAAGAAAAAAACAAAAAATATAATAACATCATATCTGTCGAGAAACATAAATGAAAAGTTGAAAATTCTCTCGGACGATATTTGGGGGAAAATCACGGAAATAAGAATAACTGTTGATTGCCCCATAATCATAGCAATTTCCGGAATAAAACATTATGTCGCAGATGGTGGAATTTCCTCATCATATACTAACTCATATATAGTCAGCGAGGAAGATATGAGGATATCTTTAGAACTTATGACAAAGTCATCAATATATTCTTATGAAAGATATATCAACGAAGGATACATAACACTTCCCGGCGGAAACAGAGTTGGCGTTGTCGGAACGTGTAACTGTGTTGAAAATTCAGTTATGAGTGTTAATAATATTTCTTCGTTAAACATCAGAATAGCACATGAAAAACCAGGGGTGGCATTTCCGGTAATTGATGAAATATACTCAGACAATAAAATTTATAACACGCTTATTATATCGCCACCCGGATGCGGAAAAACAACTTTATTGAGAGATATTGCGCGCTTACTCGGAAGCAATAAATATGGTAATAAATTAATAATATGTGGAATTGTTGATGAAAGATTTGAGATTTCCTGCATGAATGGAAGCGAAAGAAATCTTGATGTAGGCAAAAACAATTTTGTGATAAGCGGATGCGAAAAAAGTATTGCTATTCCAATGATTGCAAGAACAATGTCTCCTGATGTAATAATTGCTGACGAAATGTGTAGTGAAAAAGATTATAAGGCGGCATATTTTGCTGGAATGTCAGGATGCGGTATAATAGCGTCTGTACATGGTGAAAGTGAAAATATCAATGAATTGCGCAGATTTAAACATATCAATATATTTGAAAAATATATTATCTTAAGCAACAAAAATGGTCCCGGCACCATCGAAAAAATAGTAAAGGTGTGATATGTTTGATATTCCTTAAAGTTGCAGGAAGTATTATGATTTTTATTTCTTGTACGCTATTCGGATTTGTTATGAAATTAAAAATAGAATCAAGATTAAATAATCTAAAAAACATTCAATTGTGTACTCAAATTTTTGAAAGTGAAATCAGATATAACATGAGTGATGCTATACATATAATTCAAAAGGCTTCAGATGTATCAAACGAAGCCAATCGAAAGCTGTTTGCAAACATTTTATCTGATAACCATAACAACCCAAATACACCACTTTCAAAAATATGGGTTAAAGTGGTGAACGAGAATTACAGAGATTTGGAGTATACAAAAAAAGACAGAGAAGCACTTGCTGAATTTGGAAATATTCTTGGAAGCGGCAATGTTGAAACACAATTGAAAAACATTGATGTTTTTCGTAATAAAATATCAGACCTCATACAGGAAAGTGAAAATAAAACATTGCGTGACGGTTCGTTCTATTCGAAAGCAGGAATTTATTTAGGTGTAATAATTGTAATTCTTTTAATATGAAACAGAGGTGGACAAAATGGATGTTGAACTCATTTTCAAAATAGCTGCAATTGGTATAGTTGTTGCAGTAATATACAGACTTCTTGTACAATCAGGCAGGGATGAACAGGCATTGATGGTTACAATAGCAGGATTGGTTGTAGTAATGTTGATGGTTGTTAATCAGATTAGTGAGCTGTTTACCACCATAAAAGATTTGTTTGATTTATAAGATGATAATAAAAATTGTTCTGCTTTGTCTTGTGTCAGCGATAATGATTCAACTTTTTAGATCTATTTTTCCGCAATTGGTACCCATAATAGCGATTTGTACAGGCTTCATTGTTTTTTCAATGCTACATAAACATCTGAATACTGCATTTTCTTTTATAGACGGTATAATTAATAACGCGTCCGGATTTGGGGAAAGTATAAAAATCTCTGTAAAGACCATTGGTATATCTGTTGTTTGTGAGTTTGCATCACAATTGTGTTCGGATATGGGAGAAGGATATCTTGCGTCAAAGATAGATTTTGCCGGGAAGGTAATTATATTTTGTCTTATATTGCCTAAGCTGATTGATATTTTAAATATTATTGCAGAAATGATTAGAATTGTATGAGAAAAATATTTATTAGTATATTGATAATTTTAATATTTTTTTGTTATGAATCGTGTTGGGCATCTGATACATATTTAAACGCCGAAAGCTTTTACGATGAAGTAAAAAAATACGATGAGTCAGACATTATAAAAGTAATTAATTCGAATGACAGTGATTACATGTCGGATTCTGAATATATCACAAAAAAGATTTTCAAACTCTTTTTTGAAGAAATATCTACATCGTGGAAATACATTGCAGAGATTATTTTTGTTTGTGTTATTTCTTCTTTGCTCAAATCTTTTGTCAGTAAGAAAGAAATTTGCGATGTGGGTGGTTTTTCGTGTTTTTGCGTGTGTGTGATGTTTATTTTATCCGGTTTTAAGCTGGTGAGTGACATATGCCTACATGCTATAGAGAACATAAATGAATTTATGAGTTTTTCATTGCCTGTTTATGCATCGGTTGTAGCCGAAGGCGGATTTACTGTCACTGCGACAACCATGCAAAGCATTTTTATGTTTATATCTGTCATAATTTCAAATTTTATTGTGAAATTTATTTATCCTTTGTTGTATCTTTGCGGACTACTTGCGTCTGTGAATGGAATATCATCTAATATCAATTTGACAAGATTTGTAAAGTTGATATCCAAGGTTATCAAATATTTTGTAGGAGTAATAATGACAATATTTGCAGGTATAATTACTTTTGCAGGCATTTCTTCAGCATCAGGAGATAACATTGCAATAAAAACAATTAAATTTACGGTATCAAATTTTGTGCCTGTGGTTGGAGCCTGCCTTTCTGATGCGTTAAACAGCTTTATAGGTTCATCACTTGTTTTGAAAAATAACATTGGATACATAAGTTTTCTGGGGCTTATGTCAGTCTGTATTGTACCGATAATTAAATCAGCTGTTTCAATTCTTGTATTCAGATTGTCTGCATCTGTTGCTGAATTGTTTTCCGAAACCACAGTAAGTTCAATGATAGATTCCGTATGTGATATTATGTCTACAATGGTTTCAATGCTTGTTTTTGTTGTTGCTGTATTTGTTTTGATTATGGGAATTATGGCATCTACCGGGTGATATGATGGAAAATATTAAAGGGGTGATTATAAGCCTCATAATTATTAGCTTTTTTATTCAGATAGGAAGTGTGTTTTTATCTAATGAAAAACACAGAAAACTATATAGTCTTATAGGTGCAACGATAATTGTATCAATAATATTAAAATTCCCGGATATGAGATTTCAAAAATCTTTAGATGTTGAAAATATAACAAGTGAAATTCTCGAGTTTGATCCCGATAAGATAAAGGAAATTTTCAACCGGGATATCTCCGAAAAAATCCAACAGGATATTCATAACAAATTCAATGTTGATACAAAAGTCAGGGCAGAAACCGATTTTCAACAAGTTACTTTTTATATCACAGTATATAACAATGAAAAATTAATCGAAGAAATAAGTGGATTTGTCAGAGATAGTTATTGTTCAGACGATGATGAGGTGTATATAGATAATGAAGCATATTGATGAGTTTAGAAACTTTTTAATGTCAAAAAAAATTCCGCTGATTTTAACAACTTTGTTGTGTGTTGGCATTTTTCTCGTTTTTTCATCAAATAATCGTAATTCCGATATAACACCCGGAACCATTGTAGAATCATCACAAAATACAGACGAAAAATCAAAGTGTGAGTCAGAACTTGAAAGTATTCTGTCGCAAATCAAAGGCGTTGGAGATGTGCAGGTTATGATAGTCTATAGTTCCACAGACAGAAAAATTCTTGAAAAAGATGTTGATTCATACGGAAATGAAAAAACCGTGACTAAAAATGAATCATCTGACACTGAACCGTTTGTTGTTATGACAAAATATCCTGATATAAACGGGATTATAGTCGTTGCGAGGGGAGGAAGTGATAATCGTGTCAAAAATATAATAACAGAGTGCGTGTCGGATGTAATGGGTGTTCCCGTTCATAAAGTTAAAGTTTTGGAAATGAAATAGAAAAGGGGAGAATTCTGTGTTTTATGTGATTAAGAGAAAAAATGTGGCGGTGATTTTGGCGTGTGTTACTGCTTTGTGTGTGTTAGGGATATCACTTAACACCACACCCGAAACAATACAAACACAATCAGAAACAGTTGATGAAAATGATATGCCGGAACTTGGTGATTCAGTATTGGTTTCTTCAAGCGTAACAAAAATAGAATCTGTCAAAAACGAAAGAGAGATAATGAGGAGCAAAATGTGTGCTTTGTTAACTGAAAATATTGATAATCCCAATATTTCCGAGGAGGCAAAATCAGACTATGAAAACAAATTGCTTCTTGCAGCAGAGAACATGGATAAAGAACTTAACTGTGAATCTTTACTTGCGCTTAAAGGATATGAAAATACAGTTGTATTCATTTCAGATGAAATAATCACCGTTTCTGTTGATAAAAAAAATATAACAGGCGAAGATGTGTCGAAAATAAATGATATTATTTTTGATCAAACAGGAAATAATAACATAAAAATAGTTGAAGTTAAATAAATTTTGTGTTATAATGTAAAAAATGATATGGAGGTACACTATGGATATTATAAATGAAAACAACGGAACAATAAAAATATCTGATGAAGTCATTGCAACCATCACATCGGTGGCTATTTCAGAAGTTGATGGTGTATGTGGGCATATGGGATCCATTGCCGGAGAGATTGCATCTAAATTCAGTAAAAAAAATACCAATAAAGGTATTAAGGTTTCCATAAATGACAATGAGGCTGTAATAGATATCAATATAGTTGTAAAATATGGAATCAGGATACCCGAAATTGCATGGGAAGTCCAGGAAAATGTAAAAAAATCTGTGGAATCGATGTCGGGTATTAATGTGGTTAAAGTTAATATTCATGTTGTTGGAGTAGAATTTAAAGAAAACGATGATTTGAATGATGAAGGAATCACTAAAGATTCGATGGAATAACAAATGATCAACGGAGGAAGAATATGAGTAGAAAATCAGCTCGGGAAACGGCATTTAAAACAATATTTGAAATACCGTTTCATGTTAATAATGAGCCATTTGAAATTATTAATTTCAATGTAGAATATAACTCAAAAGGAATAAACAACGAAACTGATGTCAATTATTTTAAAGATGTTACCACGCGATGTTACAATAACATAGAAGCGATTGACAATAAGATATCTGACAACTTAAAAGGTTGGTCCATGGACAGAATTTCAAAAGTGAATCTGTCTATACTCAGACTTGCTTTATGTGAAATTTTGTATATTGAAGATATTCCATATCAGGTTTCTATCAATGAAGCGGTTGAACTTGCAAAAAAATACGGAGATGATGATTCACCTGCTTTTATAAATGGTGTCTTGGCATCTGCAATATAGTCCGGAGGGATTCATGCCCGTCATTTCAGTTTCGCAACTAAACAATTACATAAAAAGATATGTAGATCAGAATAAACATCTTACAGATTTGTGGGTAAAAGGTGAGATATCAAATTTCAAATTACACTATAGTGGTCATATGTATTTTACATTAAAAGATTCAGCATCCACCTTAAAAGCTGTTATGTTTAGCGGATACACATCAAATGTGAAATTTAAGCCTAAAGACGGAATGAAAATTATTGCATTTGGAAAGGTAGCCGTTTATGAAACAATAGGTACGTATCAATTGTACGTCGAATCAATGATTCCGGATGGTATTGGTGAGCTCTATGCTTCATACGAACAATTAAAATTGCGTCTGGAAGCTCAGGGCTTCTTTTCTGCTGAAAAGAAAAAGAATTTGCCATCTTTTCCACAAAAAATAGGGATTGTATCGTCCTTATCCGGTGCTGCACTCCGAGATGTTTTAAATGTTATATCAAGACGCTTTCCGATAGCTCACCTTGTAATATATCCTGCAAAAGTTCAAGGGATAGGCGCATCAGATTCTATATGTGATGGTTTGAAATATCTTTCCGATGGTAATAAGTGTGATGTTATTATACTTGCAAGAGGAGGAGGCAGCATAGAAGATTTATGGGCTTTCAACGAAGAGAAAACTGCCATGGCAATATATGATTGTGGAGTACCTGTAATTACAGGTGTTGGTCACGAAACCGACTATACCATAGCAGATTTTGTTGCTGATATGAGAGCTCCAACTCCATCTGCAGCGGCCGAGATCTCTGTTCCTGATTTAACGAAAGTCAGAGAATATTTGAACACATCAAAAAACAGCGTTCAAATATATATTGATAAATATGTTGAAAGCTGCGAATATTTTTTGAACACAAACAGCATTAATGCAATAGGCAACAATCTGAAATCAAATATAGAATCTTATAAAAGTAAAATTGATCAGACACTTATGAAGATTGATGTGTTGTTTAATTCCAAGTTAAACCAACTTGTCAACTCTCTTGAATCATTCAAAGCCGGTATAGATGCTATGAATCCCGAAAACGTATTAAAAAGAGGCTATACAATAGTCCAAACAGATGATGGGAATATAGCAGATTTTTCGAAACTGTCAGAGAGTGATTTGGTAAACATTTTATTTGATGGTGGTAATGCCATTTGTGAAATACGGAGGATTATTCATGAAAAAAAGTGAATTGACTTTTGAAGAGTCATTAAAAGAGCTTGAATTGATTGTCAGCAAGCTGGAGTCCGGAAAAATCAATCTTGAAGAAAGTATATCTTTATACAAGAAATCTATAGAGCTATATAAAATCTGCAATAAAACTCTTAATGAAGCAAAACAAACCATTGAGATAATAAAAAATGAAAACTATGAAGAAAATGAAATTGATGCAGATGTTGTAACTGAACAATAGGGGAGTTTAATACAATTTTAACAATACAAAGGAAAATTTTTATGGACAATCTTGAGCAATTAATATCGAAAGAAAACATAAAAAAATTAAATAGTAAAAACTCTGAAGAAACAGTGAGTCTTATCAGGGATTTTCTTGTGGATAAAGTTATGAAATCCGGCGGTCATCTTGCATCAAACCTTGGTGTTGTAGAATTGACTCTTGCCCTTCATAAAGTATTTGATTTCCCAAATGATAAAATTGTTTTTGATGTGGGACATCAAAGTTATGTCCACAAGATTTTAAGCGGTAGATATGACAAATTTGACACTTTACGTAAACTTGACGGAATCTCCGGTTTTCCCAAAACCGAAGAAAGTGAGTACGATTCGTTTAATACCGGTCACTCAAGTACATCTATATCTGCAGCTCTTGGAATTGCAAAAGGCAGAGATTTAATTGGTGATAATTATAAAGTTATTGCATTTATCGGCGATGGCTCGATAGGCGGTGGTATGGCTTTTGAGGCTCTCAATGATGCCGGCGATTCAAATACTGATTTGATAATCATATTAAATGATAATGAGATGTCAATTAACCCAAATGTTGGCGGTTTGTCTGCGCACCTGAGTATGCTCAGGCTAAATAAAAAGTACATCAAAGCCAAAAACAGCACCCAAAAAATGCTCAATAAATTTGGCTCTTTCGGATTAAAAACCGAGGGATTTTTGAAGAAAATAAAAAAAGCCGTAAAACGCGCAACTATTGCAATTCCGATGTTTGAAGATCTTGGATTGACATATATAGGAATTATAGATGGTCATAATATAGATGATCTTGTTGCTGCAATGACCAAAGCAAAAAACACCAAGGGTCCGGTTATCATACACACTCTGACGCAAAAAGGGAAGGGTTATAAACCTGCTGAAGATGATCCGGATATTTTTCATGGTGTTTCGTCGGAAAGTGCTCAAAAGACAGGTGAAACATATACAGACTATTTTGGTAAATATATGTCGAAAAAAGCACGAAGCAACAAAAATATTGTTGCCATAACAGCAGCTATGTGTTCGGGATGTGGTCTCTCTGCATT
Organism: Clostridia bacterium; assembly: GCA_045654685.1. Classification (GTDB taxonomy): domain Bacteria; phylum Bacillota; class Clostridia; order UMGS1810; family UMGS1810; genus RGIG1828. The sequence continues at coordinate 33,986 of JAZONV010000054.1, forward strand.
TGCCAAAGAAATTCCGGGAAGGTTCTATGATGTTGGTATTTCTGAACAACACGCTGTAACCCTTGCTGCAGGATTATCTAAAACAGGGATTATTCCCGTGTTTGCTGTATATTCGACATTTTTACAAAGGGGATATGACCAATTGATACATGATGTATGTCTCCAGAATCTTCATGTTGTTTTTGCTATTGACAGAGCAGGTGTAGTGGGGGAAGACGGAGAAACTCATCAAGGTATATTCGACTTGTCATATCTTAGCCATATGCCTAATATGACAATTTTGGCTCCTACATGCAAAAAAGAATTTGAGCAAATGCTCGATTATGCTATAGATGAAGCTACCGGACCTGTTGCTATAAGATATCCCAAATCAGAAATCCCAGAAAGAGAATGTGAAGTTTTCAAAAATGGAGAATGCGAAAGTGTTTTTGACAATGGTGATGATGTAGTAATCTTTTCAATCGGAAGAATGTTTGATTGTTGTATGGATGTTGTTGAAAATCTCGTAGCAAGCGATATAAAAGTTAAACTCATAAATATAAGAAGCATAAAACCAAATAACAAAACTTTTATAAATAATATTATAAAAAATTGCAAGATTGCATTTACTGTTGAAGATAATGAAATATCCGGTGGTGCAGGTCAATATATCTCTTCGCTTGTTTTGAATAACTACAGGAATAAAATAATCAATATTGGATTTGATGATTGCTTTGTATGTCAGGGTAGTCAAAAAGAACTCTTTGAAAAATATGGACTTAATGCTGAATCTATAACACAAAAAATTTTAAAGGAATTGAATACAAATGAGCAACAGAATTGACGTTGAAATGGTAAATAAAGGTCTTGTTGAAAGTCGTGAAAAGGCAAAAGCTTTAATCATGGCAGGGATTGTATATGCCGATAATCAAAAAATTCTCAAAGCAGGCGATAAAGTAAAAGAAACCGCAAATATTGAAATAAGAGGTCAGAAATTGCCTTTTGTCAGTAGAGGCGGATTGAAACTTGATAAAGCCATTAAAGTTTTTGATCTTGATATGAATAATCTTATTTGCATGGATATTGGTGCTTCAACGGGTGGATTTACAGATTGTATGCTCCAAAACGGTGCAAAAAAAGTATATGCTGTAGATGTTGGCTATGGTCAGCTTGCATGGAAATTACGAAGTGATGACAGAGTAGTAAATATGGAAAGAACCAATATCAGATACATTGATTTTAATCTGATAACCGACAAGATTGACTTTATATCAATTGATGTTGCCTTTATATCATTGAAATTGGTTCTTCCTGTTGCATATGAACTATTGAAAGATGGTGGCGATCTTGTTGCTTTGATAAAACCGCAATTTGAAGCCGGAAAAGAAGAGGTTGGAAAAAAGGGTGTTGTAAGAGACCCGGAGATTCACAGAAAAGTTATAGAAGAAATTATAGAATTTTCGATTGTTAATAAATTCAAAGTGGAAAATCTTGATTTTTCTCCCATAAAAGGTCCTGAAGGTAATATAGAATTTCTTGTTAAACTAAAAAAATCTAATGAGGGCTTAAACTGTTTGAAAGAAAATACAGTAGATGAAGTGGTAATTTGTTCACACGGAATGGATGGTAATGATGGAAAAACCAAATAATCATAGATTTATTGACCCTGAAATTATGAAATATCTTTCTAAAATCTCTCCTGATGTATATAGTGACTATGTACATGGGGATGATTTTGAAGAATTGAATTTTACACATGAAGAATTCGATGAAAAAGTTGATGAGCCCGCACAAAAGAAAAATACACCTTCAAACTCTAAAATCAAATCAATTCACAGAGGTCATCGTGAAAGAGTTAGAGAAAAGTTTTTTAACTACGGCCTTGATTGTTTTTCTGAATATGAGGTGTTGGAATTTCTGCTGTTTCACACAATTCCCATGAAAGACACCAATGAAATTGCACATAGACTTATAGAAAGATTTGGCACACTCAAAGGTGTATTTAATGCTGATTATCACGACCTGATGGAAGTTAATGGGATTAGCGAAGTATCAGCAGCTCTTATCACTATGCAAAGAGAGATTTTTAAATATTTAAGAACAAAAGCTGTTAAGAAAGAGAGATTGGGTACATCAGCAGTTGCTGCAAGATATTGCAGAAAATATTTTGAAAATCATGTCGAAGAAAGCACTGTCGTAATTGTGATTGATGATGAACGAAATGTACAAGGCGTTGAAGTAATCTGTAAAGGAACAGAAACAGAATCGTATGTGCTTATGAGGAAGATTATCAGGGTTCTCATACGGTACAGAAGTACTTCTGCTATAATTGCACATAACCATCCCGGAGTTAAGCTTGCGAATCCATCCAATGAAGATTACGAAAGCACTCTAAATCTTAAACAAACTCTCGAAAATCTCGGGATTGCTCTTGTAGATCATATAGTATGTACGGATACTGACTATTTCAGTATGATGGATAATGGTTATATATAAACAAAAAGTGGTGTAGAAATTGGTATTTAAACATTTGGATATTAAAGATTTTGATATTTTCAAAAAAATTCTGAAATCAGGAAATTATAATAACTCAGAATCAAGCCTGACAAACATGTATATTTGGCAGCATTATTATAATACAAAATATTGCGTCAGTGATGACATAATATATACCATATTTGATGCGAAAAATGATGTTCAGGCTTTTATGCCATACGGCGTTTTTAGAAATTCAAATTTTTGCGTAGATAAAATTCTTGAATATTTTAACAATACATTAAAAAAAGAACTCATAATTAATTTAGCTACAGATGATTTTTTGGAATTTTTGATAAATTCCGGTAAGTATAAAATTACATATGAAGAGGTTCCAAATTCATTTGATTATGTGTATAACACCATGGATTTAATAGAATTGAAAGGAAGAAAATATCATTCCAAGAAAAACAATTACAATTCGTTTGCCAAAAAATATGACTTTGAATTCGAAAGATATCGTCCGGATATGAAACAAGAATGTATAGATTTTTGTTCCAAAGTTGTGAAAGAACACTCTCAAGGCAACAGCAGGCTATACAATAATGAAATGATATCAATACAAAAAGCTTTTGATTCATACGAAGATCTTGGACTAATATGTGATGTTATAACCATAGATAACAAAATTATTGCCCTCGGAGTGGGAGAGAGGTTAAACGATGAGTATGCATTAATACACATTGAAAAAGCTGATTATGCATATCGCGATGCATATCCTGTTATAAACAGATTAATGTTGAAAAACGAATTTTCTGACACAACATTTGTTAATAGGGAAGAAGATTTGGGTATTCCGGGGTTAATTAAAGCAAAAAAATCATATTTACCATGTAAAATGATAAATAAATATAAAATTAAAATTTCAAAATAAGGCAGGTAGATAACTATGGTATACGTAATGTTAGCTGATGGATTTGAAGAAATAGAGGCACTTGCTGTTGTGGATATACTCAGAAGGGCAGAAGTGGATGTAAAAACCGTATCTGTATATAACCAAAAGTCTGTAACAGGTTCTCACAACATTTCTGTAAATGCAGACATTATGCTTGATGAAATCGATGATAATTACAATATGATTATCCTGCCTGGAGGAATGCCGGGAACAATAAATCTAAAAAATAATGAAACGCTCGAAAATATCTTGAAAGATGCGTACAAAAACGGCAAATATCTTGCAGCAATATGTGCTGCACCAATGATATATGGCGAGCTTGGTTTCTTGTCAGGAAAAAAAGCCACATGTTTTCCTTCGTTTGAAAAACATCTCAATGGTGCAATTTTTAAACTTGATTCAGTATGCTTTGATGGGAACATTATTACATCTCGCGGTGCAGGAACTGCACATGAATTCGCATTTAAAATTGTGGAAATTTTAAAAAGTAAAGATGTTGCAAACGAATTAAGGGTTGGTATGTTATATGCATAATGATTTAGCAAAATCACAATTACGTAAACATTACAAAAATATACGAAATAACATCGATAAATTAAAAAGAAACGAAAAATCAGATATGATAAGGAAAAACTTTGAAAATTTTATACATGCAGGGCAAAGTTTTTTTGTATATAAATCATATTTATCAGAAGTGGAAACCAAGGGGATAATAAAAGATTTGTTTTCGTATGATAAAAAAGTTACGATTCCAAAATGTGATATTGAAACAGAAACCATGTCTGCAGTTGAAATTTTTGCAAATAATTCATTTAAATTAAACAGCTATGGTATTTGCGAATCAAGCACAGATGATATTTACGAAGAGGAAATTGATGTTGTGATTTTACCCGGATTGGTTTTTGATAGAAAAGGCAATCGAATTGGCTATGGAAAAGGATATTATGATAAATTTATAAATTCTCTGAATTATAAACCGCTGTTAGTCGGATTATGTTTTGATGAACAATTGATTGATAATATATCGGTGTGCGACGAACATGATGCAAAACTTGATTACATCATAACAGATAAAGAATTTTTAAAAATTATGAGCCGATAGGTTGTAATTGAATTCCGAGTGGTCATTTCGCAAAATTAAAATTTTGCGAAATGAGGGAGGGCTGAATATGTTGAATAGAAAAAATTCTCAATATAGTGATATACCTGATATCGCCCGCAATTATCTTAATTATATGACAGTTATTAAAGGACGTTCTCAAAATACTGTTAAAGAATATTATTATGATGTCAGAATGTTTTTGCGGTATGTACACGCTGTTGTAAATAATTATGACATAATTAATCTCGATAAGATTGATTTAACAGATTTTGATGATAACATATTAAAGGACATTACATTAAATGATTTGTATGAATTCATGACATATGTCAACAACTTTAAATCATCAAATGATAACTATAAAGCCCGTAAAGTTGCAAGTCTGCGTTCTTTTTTTAATTATCTTAGTATTAAGGTTGGATTTATAGAAAAAAATCCTGCTTTAAATCTTGATACACCAAAACTAAAAAAAAGAGTCCCAAGATTTTTAAATCTTGATGAAAGCATCAATCTGTTGCGAACAATAGATGGAAAACATAAAGAACGTGATGTTGCTATATTTGTACTTTTTCTGAATTGCGGCTTAAGACTTTCAGAATTGGTCGGAATCAACATAAGCAATATAAATTTTGAAAAACAAACATTGCGCGTCATCGGTAAAGGAAATAAAGAACGAATTGTGTATTTAAATGATTTATGTATCAACTGCATTAATTCTTATTTGACCGTCAGACCCGGTGAAGTTATATACGACGACAGAGATGCACTTTTTATAAGTGATAAAGGCCGGAGAATATCAAACAGAATGGTTGAGATTCTTGCAAAGAAATACTTTAAAGCTGCCGGAATTGACGAAACAAGGTATTCTCCTCATAAACTCAGACATACAGCGGCTACCATAATGTATAAAGAAGGTAATGTTGATATAAAGACTCTTCAGGAAATTTTGGGACATGCAAGTATTTCCACAACTCAGATATATACACATATAAATAATCAGGATATGAAAAAAGCTGCAGATAATAATCCTTTCAACTCTATTTCTCTTGAAACGAATGAATAATAAAAACCACCTATAAAATTCAGAAACAACGGAATCGTAAGGTGGTTTTTTGTATTTAATCTTATTAATCAAGTTTAAGAACGGACATAAATGCTTCTTGCGGCACTTCAACAGTACCAATCTGACGCATACGCTTTTTACCTTCTTTTTGTTTTTCAAGAAGCTTTTTCTTACGTGTTATATCACCGCCATAACATTTGGCAAGTACGTCTTTTCTCATAGCTTTAACTGTTTCGCGTGCAATAATCTTATTTCCGATTGCAGCTTGAATCGGAATTTCAAAGAGTTGCCTTGGTATGGACTCTTTAAGCTTTTCTGCAATACGTCTTCCTCTTGTGTACGCCTTGGATTCATGTACAATAAATGACAATGCATCAACCATATCACCATTAAGAAGCATATCGAGTTTTACAAGATCAGATTTCTGATATCCTTTCAAATCGTAATCAAAAGATGCATATCCTTTTGTTCTTGATTTTAAAGCATCAAAAAAATCATAAATTATTTCATTTAATGGTAAATCATAGTGAAGAACAACTCTTGTATCATCAATATATTCCATATTTTTAAATGTTCCGCGACGATCTTGACAAAGTTCCATAATATTTCCAACAAACTCTGTCGGAAGCATAATAGATGCATCAACAACCGGTTCTTCCATATATTCTATCTCAGAAACAGATGGCAAGTTGGTCGGGTTATCGATATTTATTGTTTCGCCATTTGTTTTGGTTATTTTATAAATAACGCTTGGTGCTGTTGTTACAATATCAAGATTATATTCTCTCTCGATTCGTTCCTGAATGATCTCCATGTGCAAAAGTCCAAGGAATCCACAACGGAATCCAAAACCCAAAGCAATTGAAGTTTCAGGCTCGAAGGTTAATGATGCATCATTCAACTGAAGTTTTTCCAATGCCTCGCGTAAATCGGGGAATTTAGAACCATCGGAGGTGTATATTCCGCAAAATACCATGGGGTTAACTTTTTTATACCCGGGAAGTGGTTCAGAAGCCGGATTATCAACTGTGGTAACTGTATCCCCTACCCTTGCATCCGTTACATTTTTGATACTTGCTGCTATATATCCAACTTCACCTGCGCACAGTTCGTTTGCAGGTATTGTGCCTAGCGGCGAAAGATAACCAACTTCTACGACAGAAAACTCTTTGTTGGTTGACATAAATCTTATTATGTCATCCCTCCTCACTTTTCCATCTTTTACTCTGATATATACAATTACACCTTTATAAGCGTCATAATATGAATCAAATATAAGAGCTTTCAACGGACTATTTTCATCTCCGCATGGTGGAGGTACAAGTTCGACAACTTTTTCAAGAACATCTTCGATGCCAACTCCCTGCTTTGCAGAAATGAGAGGGGCATCTTGCGCCTCGATACCAATGATATTCTCTATTTCATCTTTAACAAAATCAGGTCTTGCACTTGGTAAATCAATCTTATTTATTACAGGAACCAACTCCAGGTCGTGATCAACTGCAAGATATGTGTTTGCAAGTGTTTGCGCCTCTATCCCCTGGGCAGCATCAACAACAAGAATCGCGCCTTCACACGCTGCAAGGCTTCTGGAAACTTCATAGTTAAAGTCTACGTGCCCGGGTGTATCTATGAGGTTGAAAGTGTACTCTTTGCCATCTTTTGCTTTATATATTAATTTTACAGCCCTGGCTTTTATAGTTATCCCTTTTTCACGTTCAAGATCCATGTTGTCAAGAATCTGATCCTGCATTTCCCTTTGGGTAAGAACCCCGGTTTTCTCAAGCATTCTGTCTGCAAGGGTTGATTTACCATGGTCTATATGTGCAATTATACAAAAATTTCTGATGTTTTCTTGTCTGTCAGACATAATAATCTCCTTTAATTTTAATACCAATATTTTATCACATTTTTTTTGTTTTGACAATAGATAATTTTATATAAATAAAAGAACACTTGAGAAATAACAAGTGTTCTTCCACCACAATATGAGGATGTGTTATAAATATTGCTTTAATCTTTGTCAGGTCATAAATGTCATTGACCTGTATGCAAAATAAGTTCTGATTATAAATCTACACCAAGAAACTTCTTTGCAATAATACCTACACCAAATGAAACAACAGCCACACCAATACTTATAAAGAACATTTCAAAAAATCTTGGTTTGAATTTTTCGTCCTGAGCAACAGATATGTAATATGTAAATCCTGCAATTATTAACACAACTATGCAAAGCATGGAAATGAGAGCTGTTATATAATATGATGTGTCAAGGAGCAAGTACGGAAGAATTAATAATGCAACAGTAATAAGGTATGCAATGCCGGTATATGTACAAGATTTCATAGCATCAGTTCTACCTTCACTTTTTGCGGATAAAAATTCGCTTGACGCCATCGAAAATGTCGCAGATATTCCCATGATGAGGCCCGACAAAGCTACCAATCTGGTGTCTTGCATAGCAAGGGTGAAACCGGCAAGAGATCCGGTCAATTCAACAAGTGCGTCATTCATGCCAAGAACCATACTGCCAACATATTTTAATCTTTCTTCATCGAGCATTGAAAGCAGTGCAGATTCGTGTTCTTCTTCTTGCCGTTTGATTGATTCACTTTCTTCAACTTCGTTCTTCAAAATATCATACTCTTTTTGGGCACCTTTTTCTCCTTTTTCCATAAGTTTCACAGCAAATGTAAATCCGAATACTTTGGCAAAAAAAGTATATTTTAACACTTTCAGTTTTTCCGGTTTCATTTCAATTCCGGTGTAGTTTTTCCATATTTCATAATGAGCTTTTTCTTCCGCAGACAAACGAAGAAGTGTTTTTTTGTTTTCCTCGCCTTTTGCAAATTTAGCTATTTTTTCATATATTACACTTTCAGTAAGCTCCCCTTGTTGCATTTTCTTTATAATGTTCATTGCTTTTTGTGAAATATTCTTATTCATACGTATCACCCGCTATTTTTAATTATTTTCTAACTATGCAAAGTTTACACTCATTTTTCAAATAAAATGTAAGTGTATTTTTATTAAACATATTATATCACATTCAACAAAAAATGACAATCTTCGACAATGTTTTTGCAGTTAAGTTTCAATCCAATTATCACCTTTGATTAGTTTAAATGTCTTTGTCTCCAAATCAGATTGATATCCATCAAGTGATGCATATTTCAGCAATCCCAGTTTTACATCATCATCAAAATTTGCCGAAAGTGTTATATTAGCATCTGAGTTAGTAGGATTTTCAATTAGAAGTGTACAATAAATTAAAACATTTTCATCTTTTACTTCGAACTCTGAATAAAAACTCTCTTCCGCATCAATTCTAATCTCCTTTTTCTGGCATGAGCATAATGCAAAAACTATTATCACCACCAATGGGAAAATCAGCAACTTGTTTTTCATAATATCATTCGCCTACTTACTTTTGTTTTGTGTGCGGCAGTTTTACTACCGCCACACACTTACCACTTTTTAACAGAAATCCATATTAATATCCGCACCTATAGTTGCCGCAAACCTTATAAATTCTCTTTCGAAATATATCGCCGGCAAAATCCCGTCTTCCTTTTGTTTCACCGTAATAACAAATCCGACCTCTGCACATAATATATTTTTTAATTTATTAATTTCCTCAGATTTGGCTTTAATTTTGCTATAAATTTTTTTGATCTGGATATTAATATCTTCACTTTGCTCATATCCAGTATCAATGCTCCAATAATCTTTAGCAAATTCCTTTATTGGGAAACTATCTTTGCTTCGTATTTTATATTCAGCAATATTTAAGAATGAGTTTATCTTTTCAAACTCTAATTCAGGTGCGCAAATATAGAATTCAGCCATAACACAATTATTTATAATATCCTGTTGCAATCGTACTTCCTCCTTCGTGAGATATTCGATGCAGAGGTTTAACCCTCTGCATCGAACCTGTAAATTAAAAGTCCGAAAATTCTAACAATGAAAGAGTGTTTTCATCAATATAATTCATTTCATTGTAGTTCCCCTTTTCAACAAGTAGTTTTAAACCTCCCAACCACATATAGTCCTCTTGTTGATACGCTTCCTTAATTGTCTGTTCTAATTTAGGAATAACAACATCTTTATTTTGTTTCAATAAAATATCAATAGAATGCATAGAACCAGGCCAATTAACATCCTGTAATAACCAAAGTAGTTCGGGAATGAAAAATTCATTTTTAGGAACCCCTATTTTGTCTATTACAAAAACCGCGTTTTCCCATGTTTCTTTCATTTTCCTGTTGAATAACAGTTCATAATATTTTTCTTCAATATCCGAGAGTTTATCTATTGCCTTATTCTGTTCTTCCAGCGAATATTCCCAACTCAGCTTGGAAACTAAATCTTTTATTTCAATTTCATTCATTTTGTTGTTCTCCACGACGGTTAGGAGTGATATCGTTCACTCCTAACCTATTCTAGTCCTTTAACATCATTTAAAAGCACCTAAAAGTGATTTCTACATTATCAAAAAAGTCCTTTAATTTCTCTCCATCAATAATATAATCTCCTATCTCATCAGGACTTTGATAAATCCTTTCGGTTGAATAATTATATGCTTCCATAACATGAATTCCCTCGTTTGAGTGCGTAATAGAATATTGCTTATCCTTATAATTGAATTCTATCTCTCCCCCACGAGAAATATTATCATACAGTTCAGTTATATTCATAATTTTCCTCCTATTTAAAAGTTGGTGCGCCATTAGGATAGTTAATTGGTGGACCAAATTGTGGATTTCCGTTTGCATCCCAAGTTATATCATGATCATGCGGATTAGTATGTTTTGAAGGATTTCCATGATCCGAATAATGTCTTTCTTTCACAGCTCTTCCATCTGAACCAATTTTTGTTTTAGATTTTCTTTCTTCTTTTATTTCTCCCGGTTCACCCGTAAGTCTTGAATCTTTATCTTTCGAGTCGTCTTTTGATTTATCGTTACTACCACTCGTAGCAGCTTCATAGATGGCAACGCCTCCTGCTATTGCCGAGCCAACAATACCGATTACAAGACCTGCTACATCTCCATATGGGAACGGGCCATCTAAAGATGCTGCACCAGCACCCAATCCCCATGCTCCGCTCAAAATTCCTTCAGCACCTTCGCCGGTATAATCCACATACATAACAGGATTTTGATTTCCATAAATATACCAGTTATATCCATCTTCTGCTGAATCTTGCTGAGTAAAACGCCCTGTTGTTGGATCATAGTATCTTGCTCTTAAATAATACAGTCCTGTTGTTTCATCATAGGTCTGTCCGAAGTATGTGAAATGGTTTTCTACTGTTTCTTCTCTCTTCAGGAAGTTACCCCAAACATCATAATCGTATGTATTCTTGATTGCACCTGATGTATCAACAATCTGAACAACATCACCATGTCCATTGTATAGATAATAATAACTCTTGTTCGTTGTTTTATCTATTTTTGCAAGAACCCTATTTAATCCCCAAATGTAATGTGTAATCGGGAACATTACATTCATTGCTGAGCCATCTGCCATTGATAATGTAGCAGCCGCAGCAATAGCCTGTAGTCTTCCTTCAGGATCATAAACATAATACTCAGGATAGCTTGAGTTTTCTTTCTTAAAATATCTGTATCCATTTGAAGAATACTCAAGATATGTTATGTCGCTACCCACTTGGGAACGGTCGAGCTTATCCTCTGCATCGTATATGAAGATAGCACTTTCTTCAGAAAGGAAGTCGATTTGTTCAAAATTCGCTTTTCTGTTACCTCTCGCATCATATTCATAATAGGAATCTGCACCTTTTGTTCCGGCAACTGATGCGATACGATTAAGCTTGTCGTAGGTGTATTCAACACTATTTTGGGTTTCACCTAAAGTTTCTGTTGTCGTAATGATATTGCCGTTGCTGTCATAAGCGTATGTATAACTTGACAGCACTTCTGTCCCTTTGTAGTTTGTAAGGCTTGTCAACCTCGAAAGTCCATCATACACATACTCTGATTTCAGTACTGAGCCGTCAGTTAGTGCAGGATATGTTACGGATTTGAGTTTACCATCATCATAATACTCATATGAAACATTAACACTGTCTGCAGTATTTCTTGTGTCTTCACCATCAATCTGAACTTTAGAAAGACGATTCTTATCATATTCATAATGAGTGGTTGCTCCCCAAATGCTTTCATTTACATTATCAACAATACCATGCAATGCTGAAACTATATTACCTGTAGAATCATACTGATAATACACATAAGGATTGAAGTCTACATCATCCATCCCTGTATCTATAGCATATCTACTATACTGCTCCGTAAGATTTCCGGTAGGTGTATAAGAATATTGGGTTATCTCATTTATGTAAGCTTGATACTGTCCAACAC
>JAZONV010000055.1:0-19208 GCA_045654685.1 Clostridia bacterium
GATCTCATCTTTTGAGGTCTTTGTTTTTTTTATATATTTGATGAGCTTTACACAACAGTAGAAGAATGTATCTATTACTACAACAACAATCTTTATCAAGAAAAACTTAGTTGTTTATCACCAATGGAGTATCATGAGTTAATGGCGGCATAAAAATATACATCCCACAGAAATGTGGGATGTATATCATAAAATTTTTGTTATTTACACTGTCTACTTGACAGGGTGGGGTTCAAAACGGGGATTGCAACCTCTTTTGTACTTTTTATCTTTTATCGCTTTCCAAATAGCTCATTGCATAAACGATGCCAAGTGTCCTCTGTTTTTTCACTTATTTATACATTTTTTACACTATAATTCTTTACAGAAAATTACAGAAAATTAACCGATTTTTATCTTGATTATTCCATATATTAGTGATATAATGAAATGCAGTGCGAAAAAAGCACCGCATTTTCATTTTATATTTCTTTACATATAAAGGAGAATTTTTATGAGCACATTATTATCAATTTCAATCGCCCTTTTGGTTGGGCTTTTGATGACAAGGGCATTTAAGCCTTTGAAACTTCCATCAGTTACTGCATATCTCATTGCAGGCGTACTTATAGGCCCCTATTGCATGGGAAGACTTGGAATTCACGGTCTTGGTTTTGACACTCACGAAGCAGTTGCTGCTCTCGGTCTCATTTCAGATGTTGCCCTGGGATTCATTGCTTTTTCCATAGGCAGCGAATTCAGACTTGATGACCTTAAAAAAACAGGTAAACAGGCAACGGTTATCGGAATTTTCCAGGCACTTGTGGCAACACTTTTTGTTGACGTTGCACTCTACATACTTCATCTTATGATGCCTGACAAACTTTCAGTTCCTCAGCTCATCACCCTTGGTGCAATTGCAACTGCAACAGCTCCTGCGGCAACTCTCATGGTTGTACGCCAGTACAAAGCAAAAGGCCCTCTCACAAATCTTCTTTTGCCAATTGTTGCTCTTGATGATGCAGTAGGTCTCATAGTTTTTGCAGTTTCTTTCGGCATTGCAAAAACTCTCATTTCAGGAACTGTAGATTTTGTTTCCATCATCATCAACCCAATAGTTGAAATTATTTGTTCACTCTCTTTGGGTGCTGTTATGGGTTGGCTTCTCACCCAGCTTGAAAAACTTTTCAATTCCAACACAAACAGACTTAATATGACAATCGCTTTTGTATTTTTAACAGTTTCACTTTCGATGCTCGATTTTCATGTAGGACCTGTTCACATCAGTTTTTCATCTCTTCTTGTGTGCATGATGCTCGGAACAATTTTCTGCAACATCTGCCCCCTTTCCCATGACCTTATGGGTATGGCAGACAAATGGACATCACCACTCTTTGCACTTTTCTTTGTTATAAGCGGTGCAGAACTTGAACTTGGTGTATTTGGAGATATGGCAATTGTCATAATCGGAATTGTATATATCATTTTCCGTTCTCTCGGAAAATACTTTGGTTCACTTGTTAGTGCCAAAGCAACAAAATGCGAACCTTCAATTTGCAAATATCTCGGAATCACACTTCTTCCCCAGGCAGGAGTTGCACTTGGAATGTGTGCAACCGCAATGCAGCTTGGCGAACCCGGAAACCTCATCAGAAACATAACACTTTTTGCAGTTCTCATATATGAACTTTTCGGTCCCCTTCTCACAAGACAGGCGCTTATGGCGGCAGGCGACATCAGTCCCATATCAGACGAAGTGAAGATGCGCAGACACAAAAAACTGGAACATGCAAAGTGTATGAAAAACCAGTAATATGGAGGTTTTTATGGAACCGAAAGATTATGTACTCACCAGAATTGAAGGCGAGTATGCATACTTAAAAGACACGGAGTCGGGCAATGAAATTTTCATAGCCCTGGCACTTCTTCCTGAAGGTGCAGACATAGGATGCAAAATCCATCAGGAAATGTTTGAATATAGTCTTATCTGACAATACTAAAAATTTCCACCCTCAAATGAAGGGTGGAAATTCTGTTTAATACTTCTGATTTAAAAAACAAAAGCAGAAACATTCATAATATCATGATTTGTTTCTGCTTTTTTGTGTCTGTAATTACTGTGTTTTAATCTCCTGCTTTTTCACAACAAACTGTATAAAGAGGATATTTATAATCATTATAACAAAGGAAATAAGAGCAAGCAGCTGTTGTCCATACATTGGTATGCCCATAAACTCATTTCCGTTTGCCTGAATGTATGAAAGAATCTTACCTGCCGCAAGAGCTGTAGAAAAACCGAGAGTTCCGCCAACGGCTGTTTTAATTGCCATAGCGTATACAAAATATTTCTGATCAACATAACTATAGGTTATGTTAAAAGAATTCTGATTTGTGCCTGCCATACTTATATTATAAAGAACGGTGTATATAATAATTCCCCATCTTGTGGATTGGGTTGTAAAGACAAGAGCCAATAAACTTGCCGCTTCAAGAATATATCCAAGTTTGATTCCGTCTGCAAAACTTGTGCGGTCTGAATATCTGCCAAAGGGAACAGAAACAAAAATTCTGCCTGCATTGGCTATCATATTGATGACCTGAATTGCAGTTACGCTATAGAGAAGGTCAATAGTTTTGAATGTTGCGATAAATCCCAGAGAAAAATATTTTGAAATACTGACAAGGGCTGTCATAATTATAATATTCACGAACCCGCGGTTTCCGATTGTGTTTTTTATTATATCCCTGAAAGGGACTTTTCCGCTTTTTTCCGCTTCGACCTCAAAATCTCTCTTTATGTATGAAAGTGATATGAAATTCAAAACTGCAATAATAAAGATGGATATTGCAATGAACAAAAATGCACCGCGAATATTTCCAAGACCTTCAAAACGGTCAACAACAGCACCTGCCGCAAGAGTAAATACAATTCCCGAAACCAAAGAAACAATTTCTCTCACCGCAGAATATCTCGCCCGGTGCCCTGGCGAAACAAAGGCGTTTGCCCATCTGAAAAGATATGGTGACACAAGTTGAATTGAAACTTGGGCAATCAGTATCACTCCGACCACCACAAAAGATTTTATGCCTTCTGCCACGGGAATAAAGGGAAGAAGAAATAAAGAAATATACATAGCCATGCTCACCGCATGTCCTGCAAAACAAACTGACTTGTGCTTTTGGGGTTTAACAACCAAAACCATTGTGAGAAGTTGAAAAAGAAATGCAACATTCACAAGAGACGAAATTATTCCGATCATTGCATCACTTATGCCCATATGAGAAAGAAGTTTTGCCAAAAATACGTCGCCTGCAAAAATTGTTACAAAATATTCAAATGTTGACTGTGCAATATACATTACCCTTGAGCGCTTATATTGCGGCGTATCAAATCTATTTTCATTAAGAGCATCCATAGTAAATACACCTCTTTAAACATGTATGGAACAAAATTTATATTTCAAAACTATCTTTACTGTTGTTATAGTAGCATAACTTTCACCTATTGTAAATAGTGTAAATCAGAGGTTTTTTCATTCGTTAACCACCCTATTTGTCTATTTTTGACAAATCAAAATATTAATTATTTTTATAAATATTTTGTCAAAAATATTGACAAAATGACAAACAAAGGATATAATAGGTAATAGATGTTGATAAATCAACATCTTATATGTAAATTTCAGGAGGAAAAAACATGAACGACTTATCCGGACTTATACATACAACTTGTGAAAAATTCAGTCAAAGAAACGCTTTTATGCTAAAAGAAGACAAAAAAATCTATACCGTAACTTTCGGCGATTTTGAAAAAAGAATCATCAGAATGGCAAACGGACTCAAAAAAAGAGGGATTTCTGATTGTAATGTTATTATCAGCGGAAAAAACTCATATGAATGGGTGGTATCATTCCTTTCTGCAATATATGCAGGTTGTGTTGTGGTGCCTCTGGATGCATCACTTCCCGTGGAAGAATACAGCCGTATTGTTGAAAGAAGCGAAGCAAAAGCCATTCTCTACTCTCCGGACATTGAAGAAAAATGCAACTGCCAGAAAACCGAAATTAAAATTCCTTTTTCTGACATTGAATCTCTCGAGGAAGAGGGCGAATTTATACTGCCACAAAAAAATGTTGACGACCTTGCAATAATTCTTTTCACATCAGGAACAACTGCAAATTCAAAAGCTGTAATGCTTTCACACAAAAATTTCGTGTCAAATGTAGAGGCACTTGCAATATGGGAAGATTTCAGATGCGATGACAGATATCTTGCACTCCTCCCATTCTTTCACGCTTTCGGAATCACCGGCTTTTTGGTATATTTCTATCACGGTGCATGTACTGCATTTTGTGAAGGATTGAGAATCAAGAAAGCCTTTACCGACTATTCAATCACAGCATTTGTTGCCGTGCCTCTCATTTTGGATAAGATGAAAGCCAACATTATGGCTCACATAGAAAAAACAGGTAAAACAAAAAAATTCAAATTTGCAATGGGGCTCAGCCGCTTTTTAATGAAACTGGGAATTGACGTGAGAAGAAAACTCTTTTCACAGATTCACCAACAGCTGGGCGGAGGCATCAAACTCATCATCACCGGTGCTGCAGCAATTGCGGCAGATACTGCAAACTTCTATAACAATATCGGTATGACTCTCATCCAAGGATACGGTCTTTCAGAAACCGCTCCTGTTTTGTCTGCAGAAAACCCCGACAATATGCGTCTCGGTTCTGTTGGTAAAGCACTTCCGGGAGTTGATGTGAAAATCTTTGAGCCGGATGAAAAAGGCATTGGAGAAATCATCGCAAAAGGCCCCAACGTTATGCTTGGCTATAAGGATGAACCCTCACCCATATATGACGGATATTTCCACACAGGAGATATTGGAAGAATTGACAAAGACGGATACATATTCATCTGTGGCAGAAAGAAAAATGTTATTGTTCTTCCAAACGGTGAAAACGTGTTCCCCGAAGAAATTGAATCAAAAATAAATCAAATTGAAGGTGTTCTTGAATCCGTTGTATATATGACCGGTGAAAAATCCGTGATTGCCGCAAAAGTTGTATATGATGCGGAACTTACGGACACAGAAAAAATCGGTGTTGAAATTGAAGAAATCAACAAGACTTTGGCAGAATTCAAGAAAATCCGCAAAACTGAATATACTGTGGAAGAGTTTATCAAAACATCCACCGGTAAAATTAAACGTAATCTCATATGATGAGTGGAAAATTTTAGAAACAATATAATATAACAAAATATCATCTCCAATTCAGGGTATAATAACTATATTCTGAATCGGAGATGATTTTTTATGTGTACCGCACTTTGTCTGAACTGTGCATATCCTTATTTCGGAAGGACTCTTGACCTTTATTATTCCCACTCGGAAAATGTGGCAATAGTTTCTGAAAACTTTCCCTTTTCATTCAGAAACGGAGAATATTCGGATTCTCATTCAAGAATTATGGGAATGGCATATATTAAAGACGGATATCCTCTTTTTTATGATGCCATGAATTCCCACGGCATTGGAATTGCCGCTTTGAATTTTCCCGTTTTTGCCGCGTATTACGAAAAAAGACAAAGTCATATAAACCTTGTCCCATTTGAGGTGATTCCATATATTCTATCCATGTGCAAAACCATGGAAGATGTAAAAACACTTTTTGATAACATAAATATAACCCATGAATGTTTTTCGCCGGATCTCCCAAACACGCCCCTGCATTGGATGATATCTGATGGTGAAAAATCTCTGACTGTTGAACAGACAAAGGACGGAATGAAAGTTTTTGAAAACAAAGTCGGAGTTATGACAAATGCTCCGTCTTTCGACTGGCATCTTTTTCATCTGCAAAATTTTTCTTTTATATCCCCAAAGGCAAAAAAATCTCAAATTTCAGATTCTATTCCTGATTTTCCCTATAGTCTCGGACTTGAAAGCCATGGAATCCCCGGAGACTGGTCTTCTGCTTCAAGATTTGCAAGATGTGCATATCTGAAATCCACCACCCCTGAAATATCGGATGAAAACGAGAGCATAAGCCATTTTTTTCATATTCTTTCGTCTGTTTCCCTTCCAAAAGGATGTGTGTTAACAGAAAATGGAGATTATCAGTTCACAAGATATACATCCTGTATGAACCTTGAAAAAGGAATATATTATTATAACACCTTTGAAAACTCAAGAATCACGGCGGTTGACATGAACAAATACAGTTTTGAAAACAAAAATATCCTGAATTTTCCCTTGAGAAAAAATCAGGATATACAATTCATTTAACGTGGTTTATTTGATGTTGTGCTTACAAAAGCCTTTCCAAAAACTCATCCACATCTTTTCTTGATTTAAAAACAACTATTTTCTTTCCGTCCTTATATTTGTCAAGAAGTTCGTAGATTTTCGGGAGATTTTTTTGAGGAAATTGTTCAATTTCTTCCTTTAGCCACGGATCAAGCTCGGTGTCTATCCACGGAACATCATACCTTTCTTTCCCAAGGCGTGAAACGGCACCATCAAGGCAGTCTTTCACAGGAAGGTCAAACAGGAAAACCGTGTCACATTCCTTGATTCTTACTTCTATGGTTCTCTGATAGTTTCCGTCTATTATCCATTCATCCGTGGAAAGAATCTCCGAAAGTCTCACATCATATTCTTCCCTTGAAATATGAGTCCTGTCACTTTTGTGCCATATTGCATCAAGATAGAAAAGGGGAAGATTTGTACGAGTTCTCAATCTTTCCGAAAATGTGGTTTTCCCCGAACCGGGTGAACCTATGACTATTGCTTTTTTCATTTTGTTCCCCTTTCGCTCTACATATCTTAGCCAATGGTGGCTCTTTTTGATTTTTGACGGACTGTTTTCTATAGTATAACACTCCAATGGTGTGAAGTCAATATTTTATCAATCCTTCCCAATGCCCGTATGGTTAAAAAAACAGACAACTAAAAGATAATATTATAATATTGATTTTTCTTCCCTTTTGTAGTATATTTAGAATGTGGGGTTATGCATAAAAATTCAATCGACATAATGTTTTGAAAAAGGAGACATTTTACTATGGCATATGTAAAAGAAAGAAAAAAAATTCAGGTTATAAAAGAATATGACGTTGCAGTTTGCGGCGGAGGCTTTGCAGGTATTGCTGCGGCTCTTGCATCTGCACGACAAGGGAAAAAGACAGTCATCTTTGAAAAACAGTATATGTTGGGCGGTCTTGGTACCGCCGGAATTGTAACTATATATCTCCCCCTTTGTGACGGTCTCGGCCATCAGGTTTCATACGGAATTGCCGAAGAACTTCTTCGCCTTTCAATTTCCCACGGTGCAGAAGCCCTATATCCCGATAACTGGCTTGACAGAGAAGGTCCCAGAGAAAGAGTTGACAAAAGATTTGAAGTTCAGTATAATCCTCAACTTTTTGCCATACTTGCAGAAAAACTCCTCACCGACGAAGGTGTTGACATTCTTTACGGAACATATGCCGTTGACGTGAATATGAAAAAGGGGAAAATTACCCATATTATCACCGAAAACAAATCCGGCAGACTTGCCTATAAAGTGGGTTCTGTTGTTGATGCAACCGGAGATTGCGACATAGCAGAATTTGCAGGTGCTCCTACAAAAAAATTCAATCAGGGAAATGTTCTTGCCGCATGGTACTATTCCTACGGCAACAAAGGCTATCAACTACATATGCTTGGATACTGCGACATTCCCGACGAACAGAAAACCAAAGAAAATGCTCCACCAACCCTTTCAGAAAAGCGTTTTTCAGGTCTTGACGGCGAGGAACTTTCCTTGCAGATGTGCATGTCACACCAATCCACATACAATGATTTTCTCAAAAGAAGACAAACCGATCCGAGAATGCTCCCTGTTACCATGGCAACAACTCCTCAAGTGAGAATGACAAGAAAAATTCAGGGTGAATATGAACTCAAGTCCAATGAAGCTCACAAATATTTTGAAGACTCCATCGGCATGATTGCTAACTGGAGAGAAAGAGGACCAATCTATGAAGTTCCTTTTTCAACTCTTTATTCATCAAAAGTGAAAAATCTCATTTGTGCAGGAAGATGTACAAGTGTTGACGAACCCATGTGGGATTTGATGAGGGTAATTCCATGTTGTTCTCTCACAGGTCAGGCGGCAGGTACTGCTGCGGCAATGAGTGATGATTTTTCAAAACTTGACATCAAAAAACTTCAGGACAAATTGGTGAGTGACGGGGTTGTTCTTCACGAAAAAGACATTCTTTAAGATATAGAAACACCAATCCACCCCATGACAAAAACACCGTTTTTCAAGCGGGAAAGGAAAACAACCATGCTATTAAAAGAAAAAATTGATAATATTCTTCCTCTTGTGGAAAAACCTGCAAGGTATACGGGAGGAGAACTGAATTCCGTTGTTAAAGACGCCTCAAAGGTTGACGTGCGCTTTGCATTTTGCTTTGCAGATACCTATGAAGTCGGAATGAGCCATCTGGGAATGAAAATTCTCTATTCTCTCATGAATGAAAGAGAAGACGTTTGGTGCGAAAGAGTTTTCGCTCCATGGATTGACATGGAAGAAGAAATGCGAAAAGCAGACATTCCTCTCTATGGTCTTGAATCTTTGGAGGCCATAAAAGACTTTGACTTTTTGGGGTTCACTCTCCAGTATGAAATGTGCTACACAAATATTATAAACATGCTTTCTCTTGCAAAAGTTCCTCTTCTTGCAAAAGACAGGGGCGAAAATGACCCCTTTGTTTGTATGGGAGGCCCTTGTGCCTACAGCGCAGAGGCTTTGGCTGACTTCTCTGATTTCTACATCCTGGGAGAGGGTGAAGAAGTCAATCTTGAAGTTATTGACGTGTACAAAGAATGGAAAAAGCAAAAAGGAACAAGATTTGATTTTCTGAAAATGATTTCCGCCATTGAAGGAGTGTATGTACCCTCTTTCTATGACGTTGAATATAACGAAGATGACACAGTAAAAGCCATAACTCCCAAATATGACTTTGTTCCCAAAAAGGTTCGAAAAAGAATTATAAAAGATCTGGACAAAGTGTATTATCCCGACAAATTTGTTGTTCCCTTCATCGAAATTGTCCACGACAGAATTATGCTTGAAGTGTTCAGGGGATGCCTGAGGGGTTGTCGTTTTTGTCAGGCAGGTATGATATACCGCCCTGTGAGAGAAAAAATGCCTCAAACCCTTTTGGACAGCGCCCAAAAACTCATAGACTCCACAGGATATGAAGAAATCAGCCTTTCTTCCCTTTCCACAAGCGATTATTCCTGCCTGAAAGAGTTCACAGACGGACTTTTGGAAATGACAGAGAAAGAAAAAATTTCTCTTTCACTTCCATCTCTCCGACTTGATTCTTTCTCAATGGAACTTATGGAAAAGGTTCAGAAGGTACGAAAAAGCTCTCTCACCTTTGCACCTGAGGCAGGTTCTCAAAGAATGAGAGATGTCATAAATAAAAACATAACGGAAGAAGACCTTTTAACTGCGGCAAAAACCGCTTTTGAGGGCGGATACAGTTCCATTAAACTCTATTTTATGATGGGGCTTCCCTTTGAAACCATTGAAGATGTTTGCGCCATCGCAGACCTTTCAAAAAAGGTTGTGAGAGAATATCTTTCTCTCCCCAAAGAAAAGAGAAGCCCGGGGCTTCGCATCACAACCTCTGTTGCATCATTTGTTCCAAAGGCTTTCACCCCTTTCCAATGGGCAAAACAAGATGACAGAGACACTCTTCGCGAAAAGCAATATGCCCTGAAAGAAGCAATGAATGACAAAAGAGTGAAATATAACTACCACGAAGCACCCGTAAGTGCTTTGGAAGGTGTTTTTGCCCGTGGTGACAGACGTCTTTCAAAAGTTCTTTTAAAGGCTCATGAGCTTGGTGTACGTTTTGACGGATGGAGCGATCAGTTCAGTCAGGAAAAATGGGACAAAGCATTTGAAGAATGCGGAATTGATCCCCATTTCTACACAAGAGAGCGTTCCTTTGATGAAATTCTCCCCTGGGATATGATTGATGTGGGAGTTACAAAAGAATTTCTCATAAGAGAAGCAAAAAAAGCAAAAGAAGCCACAACCACTCCCCATTGCAGAGAAAAATGCTCGGGTTGCGGTGCGTCTTGCTTTGGAGGAGGTGTTTGCTTTGAGTGATGAAAGATTCATATACCGCCTTGGCTACACCAAAGGCGACAGAGTGAAATACATTTCTCATCTTGATTTTTTAAGATGTGTCAACCGTGCCTTTAAGCGTGCAAAAATCCCCGTTAAATATTCTCAAGGGTTCAATCCTCATATTCTTTTAAACATCGGTCTTCCTTGTCCTGTGGGAGTTTCAAGTGTCTGTGAAGAACTTGACATTGAGCTTAGCATTCCCATGGAAAATGATGAAATCATAAAAAGAATGAATGAATCTCTTCCCGATGCCATAAGGGTTTTATGGTGCAAAAGAAAAGAAAATGACCCCGACTTCTATGACATTGAATATGCAAGATATTCAATTAACTTTAGTTGCGACAAAGAAATAGATGTGGATGCATTCCCCAAAGAAGAAAGTTTTATGATTGAGAAAAAGTCCAAAAGGGGAATGAAAGAGGTTAATATTTTTGAGTTTATAAAAGAACTCAAAATAGAAAAGACAGAGACGAACAAATATTTTTCAGATGCCACAATCAGCGCAGGAAACAAACTGAACTTAAAACCTGACCTTTTGGTGTCTGCTCTTGAAACCTACTATGGTGCAACAATAAAAGATGTTCTCATAGAGAGAAAAGAGATATTTTTTGAAACCGTAAAATAATATGATAAAACCCCCGTTGAAAGGAATTTTCCTGTTTCAACGGGGGTTTTTTTGTCACTTTAACACTATATGGATTTCCTTACCCAAAGAGCGGGCAACTTTTGCCAGAAAATCAAGAGACGGATTATATGTTCCGCTTTCAAGTCTTGATATATTTGATTTTTGGGTTCCAACCCTTAACGCAAGTTCCTCCTGGGTGATAGACTGCCTGGCACGCTCTTCTATGATTTGGGAAATAATGTCATATCTTGGTTTTAACTTTTCATACTCATCTTTAAATTCTTCATCTTTCATGAGCATTGCCTTTATCTCATCAAATTTTACGCCTGCTTTACTCATTATCGCACCTGCTTTCATAATCTTTCATATATCTTTTTGCCTTGTCAAGTTCCCTCTTTGGAGTTTCATCACTTTTTTTGGTGAATCCATTTAGCAGAACAAAAGTGTTGTTTCTAAATGTAAAATAAAAAATCCTGCTTATATTTGATGAAAACTTAACTCTGAGTTCAAATAAGTTCTTGTAATTTTCTCCTTTTATTGGCTTTGCATAAGGCTCTCTCAAATTTGTACCATGTTTTTCAAAAGTTCAATTTCAGAAAACGCCTTTGCCCTCATCTTGGCATCAAGACCAAGCAAATATTCCAGCACCGGTATTTCGCCGCTTTCCTTTTTATAGTACTCAACTTGCCAATCCATTATGCACCCCCATAATTATAATATGCATTCATCTACACTTATGTTATCATATATGATAACATAAGTCAAGTTTTTTTGTTACAGAATTAACCAGATTCTATTAAAAAGAAGTTACTTTTATATGACTTGTATTTGTTCGTTTTTCTAAGGACCCAAAAGCAAGGTGATTGCCACAATATAAAACCCCCGTTAAAGGATTTTCCTTTTAACGGGGGTTATTTTGTCAGTTTTTGTTTTTCAATTTTTATCTTTTCAACTCTCACACAAGCGGCATATCCGTATGAAAAATTTGCAAATTCGGCATAAAACTTATCGCCATTTTGTGAAAATATCAAGAAGGAAGTTTCACAACATCAAGGGGTTTTCTCTGAATCCAACTTCCGTGGGTAAAATCGGGAATTTCAACAGGGTGACCGCCCTGTGCGATTGAAAGTTCTGTGAGAGGAGTAATTACCATCCAGGCTGCCATATCATACACATCTATGGGAAATTCTCTGCCCTTTAAGATGCAATCCACAGCATCATTCAGCATTACAACATCCATTCCCCCGTGTCCTGCTTCTATTTCCTCTTTGGTGATTCCCTTCCACTGGTCGCAAAGATATTTTTCTTCATATTCCTTTGCATTGTTCATATATTTTTCGTAAAAATCAACAGTTTCAAAAATTTCTTCCATTCCGTCAAAGAATACAAGGTGATTATTCTGTTCATAAAGTCCTTTTGTTCCGCGAACTGTAAAGTTTCTGCTGTAGTGTCTGGGGAGTGTGGTGTCAAGTTTCAAAACTATTGTCTCGCCGTGGGCACATTTTATGATTGTGGTGACAACATCCCCCTGCTCAAATTTCTGACCGATTAACTTTTTGTTTTCAATTTCTCTTGAATTTATATATGCTTCAAGGCCTGATGCTTTTGATGCAACTGAAACAAGAGACACCATTCTGTTGCCTCGATTGATGTTTAAAATTTTGGCAATGGGTCCAAGTTCATGTGTTGGGTAGTTTTCGCAGTTACGGTTTATGTAATTTCTCAAGCGATAGTGTCTGTTTTCTTCGCCTTTTGTTATTTCCTGTCTCAGGTCGTGAGCATATTCTCCCTCACAATGAATGATATCGCCAAAAAGTCCGTCTCTCACCATTGCAGTAGCCAGAAGCTCTGTTTTGTTATAGCAACAGTTTTCAAGCATCATAATCGGAGTTTTGGTTCTCTCATAGGTTTCAACAAGTCTGTGACAATCTTCAACAGAATATGCACCGCCAACTTCCACCAATGTTATGATTCCCATTTCCATTGCCTTCAGGGCAAAAGGAATGTGAGTTTCCCATGATGAACAAATAAATACCGCATCAATGTCATGGCAAAATGCCTTATCAGAATCTGTATAACATTCGGGTTTTATACCTGATATTTCTTCAACCTTTTCTGCCATTTCCGCTGTTCTGTCTTCATACACGTCACAAAGAGCAACCACCTCTGCACCGGTAGTTTTTGCAAGATTTTCAATCATGCCTTTTCCTCTTGAACCGCAGCCTATTGCCAAAAATCTAACTTTATCCATATTTTATCCTCCGCCCAAAAATAAAGTGGCTGGAAAACCCAGATTGTTTTCCTAACCACTTTATTATATTATATCTTTTTTCAATTGTATATGCTTTTTTGGATATTTTATCTTTGAATTCAGATAATTAGGGTGCAATTTATTTACAATAAAGCACAAATCCGCCTTTTTGAATATGGAGACTTTTTCCCCTGATGCTCACTTTATGGCATATGATGGGGGAATCTGTCTCCGACCTGTATTCATCATCTGACATATTGACAATTCCAATGAGTTTTTCATCATCTGAAATTCTTTCCATAATCAAAACATCACCCGAATGAGAAAAGCCTATTGTTCCTTTTTGCAATGCAGAATGTGAATTTTTGATTTTTCCCATTTCACGGAAAAACTCACAGATTTCGTTATTCGTTTCATCCCACCTGAAGTATCCTCTGGAAAAGGGGTCTCCAAATCCTTCCATACCGATTTCGTCACCATAATATATACAGGCGGTTCCCGGAAGAAAATACTGCAAAAATACGGCAACATAAAGACTGTCTTTTGCTCTCGCTCTCATTTTTTTGTCCATTTTAAATGTGGATTTTTCTTCCTTTGTCATGGACTCATCTGCGTCAGAAAGTGCAGTTATAATACGGCTTGTGTCGTGGGTTGAAAGAGAATTCATCAGGCTGTGAAGACACCCCGGCGGATAGTTTTCCGCAATGGTCATAATTTCTCTTTCAAACTCTATGCCGTTTTTCCTTTTTGTCACATAGTCGATTATTGCATTTTTATAGACATAATTCATCACAGAATCAAGTTCGGAGTGAGTAAAATATTTTCTTCTCACTCCGTAACTTATCTTATTTGACGCATCTTCCCACACTTCCCCAATGACAAAACTTTCTTTTTTTATTTCTTTCACTCTTTTTCTGAGAAGTTTTATAAATTCATCAGGAAGTTCATCTGCAACATCAAGTCTGAATCCGTCTGCGCCTTTTTTCATCCAATGGGAAATGACTGATTCGGAAGAAGAAATTATATAGTCAACAAATCCGGGGCACATTTCATCAACGCACGGAAGAGTTTCTATTCCCCACCAGGATTCATATTCATTTTTGTTTTTGCCAAATCTGAACCAGTCTCTATATTTGGATTCAGAATCCCAAAATGCACCGCCACCAAATTCCCCCTCTTTGTCAAAATATATGCTTCTTGAACCCGTATGAGAGAAAACTCCGTCCAGAATGATTTTCATTCCCTTTGAATGAGCCACGGCACATAGATTTTCAAAGTCCTTTTCGTCCCCTAAAAGAGGGTCAATCCGTTTATAATCACAAGTATCATATCTGTGGTTTGAATATGCCATAAATATGGGGTTCAAATATATTATGGAAACACCCAGGGATTTGATATAGTCAATCTTTTTTGTTATGCCCTTAAGATTTCCGCCAAAAAAATCACAGTTTAAAACTTTTCCGTTTTCATCGGGGCGAAAATCGGGAATATCATCTTTATTCTCATGGACATAAAAAGGGGCAAGTTTACCCTGTGCATTTTCAAGTTCTTCCATATAGAATCTGTCGGGGAAAATCTGATACATAACTTTCCCCTTGAAAATTTCGGGCACAAAAAAATCTTTTTCAAAGCATGTTATCTGCCATCTTTCACCCACACCAATATTTGTCAGATCATACCCTTGACGAAAAAGTTCAAAATCAGAGCCTTTTGTAAAAATCTTAAAATGATAAAAATATAACCCACTCAAGGGAAGAGAAAATTCACACCCGTAGGTTTCATACAGTCCGTCTTCTGATATCAGATTTGCAGAAACGGAATGTTTGTCTCCCGTGTGGTCATTTTCGAAAAGAATTTTTACCTCATAAGTTTCACAGGACACAGGGATTTTCAAACAAAGCGAGCATAACTCTCCAACATGCAAAGCGCCGAAAGGAGATTTATACTCGCTTTTTTTACTATCATATAAAATTCTCAAAAACAATCACCATCACCTTAAGCCTTTCGAGGATGACAATCCAAAAGATACCGAAAATACTGTTTTTCAGGCAAGTTCGGCTCTCCGACGGCTAACTTTTTTTATTTCCAAGGCGTGAGAAAAATGAGAATGTGAAAGGCCACATTCCGCAGGCGAAAAGAGAAATGAGAAAATATCTTATGCTTCCGGATGAGGGATGATTCATAAAAAGAAGATTCAACGGCTGTTTCAATCCCTCTTTTATTACAAGGACAACAAGCGTTCCGAAAACAAGCTTCAACCCTTGCGCCCACCACACTGCCTTTGTATTAAAGTTTATGTACTTTTTGTCAATTTCATACCCAAGCCATATGCCGATAACAATTCCGAAAATTTTGTATGCGTTTTCCATGGCGCTGAAAAGGTTTTCTTTGTCTGTGTTTTGGGGGAATGGGTAAAATTGCGTATAAAGTACAAATACCAATGAGAATAGTGTCATTACGGCAAAGGTTATTCTCATTTTCTTTTTGTCATCCGTGATGCTTCCGAGAAAGGGTGTCATCACAAATGTCAGAAAAAGTGCAACGACAACAGAAACACCAACATCAGCAGGAGTGTGTACTCCAAGATAGAGCCTTGAAAAAGGAATGAGGACGCAAAGAATGATGCATATAATTCTCAAGAATTTTTGAGAAAAAGCCCTTGCCACAGATGCATAGGTTCCCACAGAAATCTGTGTGTGTCCCGACGGGAAAGAATATCCCGTTGCCTCTGCTCTTGCAGATGCAACAATTGTAAAATTCTCATCTCTCACCCAAGGACGGGGAACACGGCAGGCAATTTTCAGAAACTGATTTGTAAGAAGTCCCCAAAAGCCAACCATCAGACAATAGTATCCTTTTTTCTTGTCGGCACACCAGAAAAGAATAAAGCTTACCACAATAAATATTGCTTCTTCTCCGAAATGTGTTATAAAGGAAAAGAATGCATCAAGCCATGGTGTACGCAAAGATTCCAGCAATTTAAGAAATTCCATTTTTTTGTATCCTTTTAAAACTTATTCATCGTCTGAAATCAGACAATTGTATATACAAGTGTAAACTTGTCACCGTCTTTTATTCCGGTTTCACTCACGCCGGTTGTCATCTGAAGTCCGTCTTTTTCAAGGGACCAAAAACTTTGATTTTCTTCATAGTCCGCTTTCATTCCGTTAACCTGTGTCACATAGATTCCGTAAGGGCCTTCATCTCCTGCAATTATGTTGTGTTCTGTGAGAGCATCTGCAAGAATCTCTGCGTTGGTTCTCACAACAAATTCCACGCTTCTCTCTTCGGCTTTGACCTCTAAAGTAATGGATTTTTCTCCATCACCAAAAGTCTGATTTTCCGTGTATGTTGCGCTTTCCCAGAGGCTCACTTCCTCTTTAAGCAGACTGCAGGATGCAAATGCCAAAGCGAGCATCACACACAAAACAACCGTCAGTAATTTTTTCATTTTTTTCATTTTCTTTCCCTCCGTTTTTTTTATTCTCTTTCAGCCAGTATAAATACCGAGCCTAAAATTAAAATGATTCCCACTATTGAATATAGTGAAAGTTTTTCTCCCAAAACCAAAACGCTGATTACGGTCGCTGCCATGGGCTCTAATATTCCGAGAGAAGATGCAGTTCCTGCAGGTATTCTCTGAAGTGCCATGGTGTATAGAAAATACGGAAGAATACAAGCAAAAATTCCCATTCCCACAGAAAAAGAAATTACCACAGGCGGATTTTTTTCAATACATTCAAATATGCCCCAGGGTTTTGTTGCAATCAGTCCGATAATCACGCTGACCAGAAAACAGTAAAAGTTGGACTTTATGGGATTTATGCCTTTTTCCATTTGGATTTTTGTGAAGATATTGTATGATGCATATGAAATTCCCGACAAAAATCCGATCATGATTCCAACGGCATTAAATTTGATTCCTCCGATTATTCCCGATGTGAATATGCATCCGAGAATCATCCCCGTAACTGCAATCAATTTCATCACGCCAAATTTTTCACCCAAAAATGATACTGAATATATCATTACAAATATGGGCGCGGTATACATAAGAACAACTGCCGTGGATATGGACGTCAGTTGAAGTGACATATAGTAGCAACTTGCCGTCATGAAAAACGAAAGTCCGCTTCCGAAAAAAAGCAGAATCTCTTTGAAATTTGTTTTAACAACACTTTTGTCTTTTATGAGAACAAAGACTCCCATTGAGAAAAAAGCCACGATTCCCCTTATGAATGTCATCTGCAGAGCCGTAATTCCATAGGGTGCAAGGATATCTACAAAAAGACCGCTTGTTCCCCACAGGACGCTTGCAAGTATTATGAAAATCAATCCTGTTTTTTTCATTTGTTGTGTCTCCTGTCAATTCACGTTGCCGTAAGGCAACATATCGCATCCGTCAGGATATATCGCACCGCAAGATATATCGCAAATTCCGTCAGGAATTTATATCGCTGAATTTAATCGTTTCATGATTAAACTCATTATACCACATTTCTCTCAATTAATCAATATTACCCATACAATTTGTCACGTTAATTATGCATCTTTGCGCATCTCTCACTATTGACAAACAAAGGCTTGTGATATATAATATATAGGATATAATAGTATATTTATGTTATGATTGAAAATGTGGATTTTCAATCATAATGTGCAAGATAAAATGTCAGGAGGCATTATAATGTATAACAAGGTTGACACAAATCTCAATTTTGTTGAGAGAGAAAAACAAATTGAAAAATTCTGGGCTGACAACGGAATATTCCAAAAGAGTATTGACAGCCGCAAAGAAGGCGAGACCTACACTTTCTATGATGGTCCCCCAACTGCTAACGGCAAACCTCACATTGGTCACGTTCTCACCAGAGTAATCAAGGATATGATTCCCCGTTACCGCACAATGAAAGGCCACAAGGTGTTAAGAAAAGCAGGTTGGGACACTCACGGTCTCCCCGTTGAACTTGAAGTTGAAAAGCTCCTTGGTCTTGACGGCAAAGAGCAGATTGAAGAATATGGTCTCGAACCTTTCATTGCAAAATGTAAGGAAAGTGTATGGAAGTATAAAGGCATGTGGGAAGACTTCTCGGGAACTGTTGGTTTCTGGGCAGATATGGACGATCCATATGTTACATATGACAATAACTTCATCGAGTCCGAATGGTGGGCACTCAAACAGATATGGGAAAAAGGTCTTCTTTATAAAGGCTTCAAAATTGTTCCCTACTGTCCCCGTTGCGGAACACCCCTTTCATCTCACGAAGTTGCTCAAGGGTATAAGGCTGTTAAGGAACGTTCTGCAGTTGTTCGTTTCAAAGTTTGCGGTGAAGATGCATACTTCCTTGCATGGACAACCACTCCATGGACACTTCCTTCAAACGTTGCTCTTTGTGTGAATCCCGATGATGATTATTGCAAAGTAAAGGCTGCAGACGGCTATACTTATTACATGGCAAATGCCCTTTTGGATAAAGTTTTGGGCTCACTTGCCACAGATGATGCTCCTGCATATGAAATTCTTGAAAATTATAAGGGTGCAGATCTTGAATATAAAGAATATGAACCTCTCTTTGACTGTCAGAAAATCCCTTGCGAAAAACAGGGCAAAAAAGCACATTTTGTAACTTGCGACAGCTATGTTACAATGTCTGACGGTACAGGTATTGTTCACATTGCTCCCGCATTCGGTGAAGACGACTCAAAGGTCGGCAGAAAGTAGGACCTCCCGTTCGTTCAGTTCGTTGACGGCGCAGGTCATATGACCGACAACACACCGTTCGGTGGCCTTTTCGTTAAGGATGCAGATATGCCTATCCTTCAGGACCTTGAAGACAGAAAGCTTCTCTTCTCTGCTCCGAAATTCGAGCATGACTATCCTTTCTGCTGGCGTTGCGATACTCCGCTTATCTACTACGCAAGAGAATCATGGTTCATTGAGATGACAAAGGTTAAGGATAACCTCATCAAGAACAACAACACAATCAACTGGATTCCCGAAAGCATCGGTAAGGGACGTTTCGGCGACTGGCTTGTAAACGTTCAGGACTGGGGTATCAGCCGTAACCGTTACTGGGGAACTCCGCTTAATATCTGGGAATGCGAATGTGGTCACAGACACTCAATCGGCAGCATCGAAGAGCTTAAATCA
>JAZONV010000056.1:0-38186 GCA_045654685.1 Clostridia bacterium
AAAATTTACGAAAAATGCCCCATAAAAATATGCTCAATTTCAGAAAAGTATGGAAAAGTTTTAAAAATAATAGAAATACTACAAACTATATATAGTGATTAAGCTGAATTGAAACCGCTATATATGGTAAACGAAAGGAAAGGGTTTCTTTGTTTGTGGTATTCCCAACAATGAAGCCGTTGGATAAATAAATGGCGTAAAATCAAGGTTTTCAAAGTGTTGATGACACCTTTTGACACCTTTTTGACACCATTTTATGCAGGATTATATGTTGAAAAAAGCACCTAACATTTAAAAAATAGGTTGTATCAATTTGATTTAAAAATCATCTTGGTACAGCCTTTTTTTATTGCCGTAATCTCTGTTAACATTGACATTTTTATTTAAGCGCGGTATGATGAGACCCCAATATTTATAAAAAAGGACGTGATTATATGAGCGTAAAAGAAATGCTGTGGTGTGAAGTGAAGGAAAATAGCACACCGACATTAAACTTTGAGTATCAACGCACAAAGGCAAGGCTGGATGATGGTGTTACTGCACTTATGGAGGGGTTAACTCCTGCACAGCGGGTTATGCTAGACCAGACTATTCTACAACCAATAGACAGCCTGATGGAGTTGCAGCAGATATTGACCTTTGATGCGACCTTTTCCGTACTAAACCGAGCGTGGCGAGAAATGCTTTTGGGCGAGAAATATGAGCCAGAAGATTTCGAGGTGTAGTTATGTTTAGTTTTGATGATTATGAAAAATTGGATGATTACACCTTTACCTACCCCGCACTTGAAGTTCTACAACATACTTATCATAAAGGACTGAAACAGAAAGATAAATCCTTGCCTACCTGTTGCTTTCAAGACTTTATAATAGGACATACAAAATTCCGAATTCAACATGGGTATAGGCGTTACAGAGAAGTAGAGCCAGAGTGGGAAAGTCTATATATGCTTATATCTGAAATAAAGAAAGATTATAAAGGAAAAACTGATACAGTTTCTCTGGAAAAAGCCGTAATACTTTTCGACCAAGCACTTCTTCTCTATCACGAAGGAAATCCTTTATGGACAGGCTTTGCAAGTAACAGAGATGCTTGGTAATATGATTAATCTTGCGGCTACGCGTATAGCAAGAGAGATGGGCGTGATTTGAGATGGGCTATACGGTGAGATTTTTGAAGATGTACTGCCCTTACTGTAAGACGGAACTTCCCGTTCAGATACACTATAAGAATTATGGGTATCTATGGACTTGCTGTGACAGGTGCAAGAAAGGCGTATATATTTATAAGCAACAGGCAATAGACAGAAGAAAAAGATAATTTGGTTACAGGTGAAAAGAATATAATTTTCAGGAGTGAATGATAATGGGAAATAATAAAGAACAGGCATCTTGCTCTTTTGAGCGAGGTTTTGAAAAAGGTTATGAACAGGCAATGGTTGAGTGTTCAGGTAGTTTGGAAGATACATACCTTAATGCGTATAAAGATGGTTATTATGGTAATCCACCTCTGGTGGAAGACGACGAACTTCGTGATGCTTTGTCAGAACAGCCACCAAGCACAAATACTTATATGGAGAGTTCTGGTGTAGAGACGCTTGTTGACGATGTTTTTTGTATTTCGGGTAAAATATTACATATGGTAGAAGATGCAAAAAAGGACTTGTATGAAGTTCGCAAAAAAATCTACAAATCAGATATAGGTATTGAGGAGCAACAAGCACTCGCGCTTAAAATATTAAAAGTTGTAGATTTGCTGACCTCAGTTCAGCACCACTACACCTCAGATGAGATGTATAGATACTTGGGTTATATGGAGTAAAATTATCATAAAAATTGATACAAAGAATGTTTGGTGGGTATAAAATGCTCTGTAACGCACTTAAAACGCCCTGTGTCTCAGGATAAGAGTGCGTAGGGGTATTTTTATATATAAAGGTCGAAACTCTGTTTTTGACCAAATTTTTACTCATTTCTAAATATTAAAGCAAAGAGCAGGATGCGGCGCATCCTGCTCTTTGTAATTATGTAATTGTAAAAAGTGATGAAAAATCAGGGAATATTAGGTTTTGACTGGACAAATGCAAGAAAATGGTATATAATGATATAGTCACATACTTACAATAGAATAGGATTATTATGCATTGGTAATTATAATTAAGGTAAAAGCGCATTTCTCTGGCTTTTACCATTACCTTTGCGTTGGTAAGTTTATTGTAAGTGTGTGACAACCTGACAATTTAGAGATAATGCGTTTTTCGGTGCATAACTCTGATGTTAGGAGTTATGCACTTTTTTAT
This sequence comes from Clostridia bacterium, assembly GCA_045654685.1. Taxonomy (GTDB): domain Bacteria; phylum Bacillota; class Clostridia; order UMGS1810; family UMGS1810; genus RGIG1828. Next base: position 2,300 of record JAZONV010000056.1, read on the forward strand.
TGCGCAAATAGCATAAAATAAGCGCTTACGAATAGTGCATAAATCTGAAATTTCAACTTATCAACGCAAAGTGTTGACATTTGTATACATTTGTATTATAATATAACCATAAAACTTTGTCAAGAGTTGGAAGTGATAAATTTGGCTGATAAAAAACTTGTAATAGCCGCCAAGAAATATATTGGAGATACTGCGGTTGTTTCTGCTCGTTTGCCAAGCGACCTTATAAAACGTATAGATGAGATTTGTGAGAGTACGGGTAGAAATCGTAATGAAGTTATCCAGATGTGCTTGGAATTTGCGGTTGATAACATTGAAATTGAAAGGTAGGTAAAGGTTATGTTTAAAATCTTTGATGTCATAAAATACGAAGGGAATAATGATACATTTATCTGGAAGCATCCTTGCGAGGACTTCAACTGTCTTACTCAACTCATCGTTCATGAAAATCAGGAAGCGGTTTTCTATATGAACGGTCAAGCCCTTGACCTTTTTGGTCCTGGCAGATACACATTAAAAACTCAAAACATACCTTTGATTGGCAAGGTGTTAAATCTTGCTACAGGTGGGTTAAGTCCTTTTCATTGTGAAGTGTATTTTATCAATAAGAGTGAACAGATGGCTATTAAATGGGGTACTGACAGTCGTGTGCAGTTTATTGAACCTACATACAACTTCCCCCTTTCTATTGGTGCTTCAGGTGAAATGAGTTTGCAGGCTGTTGACAGTAGAAAACTTCTTGTAAAACTTGTTGGAACAGAAGATGACTTATCTCAGCCTAAATTGGTATCGTATTTCCGTTCTTTCTTGATGACAAGGGTTAAAACATACATAGCGCAGATTATAAAATCTGAAAGCATTAACATATTTGAGATTGATGAGAAACTGACACAGTTTTCAGATGCGATAAAATCTCTTCTGGTTTCTGACTTTGCAGACTACGGTATTTCTCTCGAAACATTCTTTGTCAATCGCGTAATGAAACCAGATGGCGAAGAACAGTATGAAAAGTTCAAAGAATTGCACTTCAGACAGTATGCGGATATTGCGGAAGCAAAACTTCGCCAGCAGACAGAAATCATTGATGCTGAAACAGAAGCACAAAAAACGGTTATTGACTCAAAAGCACAGGCTACAAAGCGTGCTCAGGAAGGTTATACTTATCAGCAAGAACGTGGCTTTGACGTGGCTGAAAAGGTGGCACAGAACGAAGCAGTTGGTGAGTTCACCAATATGGGTGTTGGACTGGGAACAATGGCTGGTGTTGGTGGTGCTGTTGGTGGTATGGTTGGCGGTATGATGAATGATGCGATGAATGCTGCAACTACTCCACAGCCACAACCCGTACAGCCACAAGTACAGCCATCACAGAGTTTCTGTGATAACTGTGGTGCAAAACTTAATGCGGGTGTAGACTTTTGCGAAGAATGTGGCACGAAAGTTATAAAGGCTAACAATACATGTAGCGGATGCGGGTATATCTTTGAACGAGATAGCAAGTTCTGTCCTAAATGCGGAACAAAAAGGGGTTGATGTAAATGAGTAAAACATTCAAGATTTATTCAATAGTATGGGCTATTTGCTTTGCTATGTTTAACATCATCACATTTGTACTGCCTACTTCTATAAATGCTTTTACGGGTAGTTTTTGGGTGGGTTATATATTTATAGTTCTTGCATTCGCAGGTCAACTTGGCTGTTCCTATATTGCTTTTAAGGATGAGAACTTACAAAAGACATTTTACAACATATCATTGGTACTGGTAAGTTACATCGCATTAGCGGCAATGTTAGTAGCGGGTGGACTATGTATGATAACTCCTTCCTTCCCTGTTTGGTTAGGAGTTGTTCTGTGCGTATTAGTAGCGGGTATATCAGCAAGTATAATTCTTATTACCTGTTTCGTAATTGATGTTGTTACGGGAATGGATAATGAGATAAAAACCAAAACATTTATGATTAAGTCATTGACTGCTGATGCGGAACATCTGCTTGCTGCAGCTCAATCTGCTGAAATCAGGAACGAATGCGAAAAGGTATATGAAGCCTTGCGATATAGCGACCCAATGAGTAATGTTGCACTACAAGAACTTAATGAGCAGGTTCAGAGACAGTTCAGTTCATTTGAAGATGCAGTTAAGTCTGCTGATTTAGAACTTACAATCATGAACTGTAAAGAGTTGTTAGTGCTGATTGATAAGCGTAACAAGCAATGTAAATTGTTAAAGTGATAAGGTAGTCATAGAAAAAATAAAAAGTTCCACCAAAAAAGATATTCAAAAAGGTAAGCAAGACCATGAACTAAACAAAAAGAAATTAGATTTTAAACATTCTCTAATAGGTGTTTTAATAGGGGTTTTGTTATTTGTTGCTTTCGAGGGTTTCTGTATATTTATGATGTATTATACTGACGAGGCTCCAGATAAAAATGAACTTGCAATACCTATGTCTTCAAAGGATTATGAGGGGGATAACTATAAGCAAGTTGTAAAGCAATTGGAAAACGCTGGGTTTCAAAATATTGAAACATCAGAAGTAACTGATTTGGTTACAGGGTGGATAACCAAAGACGGAGATGTTGATAAAGTTTCCATCAACGGTGATTACGATTTTGAAGAAGGTGATATATTCCCAAAGGATGCAACAGTTGTTGTAACGTATCATACTTTTGAAAAATAAAGAATTTCAAAAAACGGAGGAAAAACAAATGAGCAAAGAGAAAATTCAAGCACAATCTACAATCTGTTCAAATTGTGGTGGACAACTTGAAGTAAACGGTTTACAGGACACCGTTGAATGTCCTTTTTGTGGAACAAGTTATTCAGTTTCAGACCTGTTAGATGAAAGTGATGCGGTAAGAATAGAAAAAATCAAATCACAGACATATAAAGAAGTTGAAGCGGATAAAATCAAACGAGAAATCGAAAAAGAAAAGTCACAGGAAGAAAAAGATAGCGTTGCGGCTTTCAAAAAGAGCAAATTTAGTAAGGTTCTAATTGGATTTGCAATCTTTGGACTTTTATGTATAATGACAGGCTTTAGAGACGGGAAAATAATGGCAGGTCTTACTGCGGTAGTTATGACTGCATTATTTATAGGTTCTTGGCTTATGGGTATGAAGATAATTAAGGAACCCAAGAAAGGCGTTCGTATATTATCTGCGATAATTGCTTTTGTATTGATTATTCCGTATTTTAGTTTCTACAATGCCAGCCCTGACAGAACTGAAAAGTTTGCTTGGAGCGATATGGAACTATATGAAGTGTTACCAGAACCTTCTTCAAATGTTGGTGAAATCGTATCAAACTCAGAAACTTCTTTAAGCATATATGTACACAAGGTTTCAAAGGCTCAGTATAAGGAGTATCTGAAAGAGTGCGAGGATATGGGTTATACTATCGATGCGGATAAATCAGAGATGAACTACTCTGCATACAACCAAGAAGGTTATAAACTTTCTTTATGGTATAACGAAAGCGATGAAGAATTACACATAGGTTTAGATGCGCCATTAGAAATGTCTGAAATACAATGGCCTAACAGTGCAATAGCAAAATTATTACCTGTTCCTAAATCGAATATTGGTAATATATCTTGGGAAAATTCAGGTGGCTTTGTAATTAAGGTGGGTAATACTACTATTGAAGATTTCAAAGCGTATGCTGATGCTTGTTCAAACAATGGCTTTAATGTTGATTATCAGAAAGGCGATAATTACTATTATGCAGATGATAGCAACGGAAATCATATTTCATTGAACTATGAAGGCAACAACATAATGACAGTTCATGCAACAGCAGCAGACGGTGAAAGCGAAGATGACACTTCATCTGTTGATGCTTTTGTATTGGTTGCAGGAGAAACTGGCGAATACGGAACAGAAATAGCGTTCAACAAGGGAACATCAGATGAGATAAAACGCATTGTATATCATATTCCGTTAGGAACATATAAGGTTACTAATACAGGTGAATATATGAATGCTGTGTATGTATATAGTGATGAAATTCATAAAACAGAAGAAGGATTTGAAGAACCTGCTGAAAGTTTCTTTGGTAAAACAGTAGATATTAACAAGTCTGTTGAAGTGACAATTGAGAACGGACAAAATGTATATATTCCAGAACCAGGGAAGTTCAAATTTGAAATGCAATCAAGTGGTGAAAAGAAAGAAACAAAGTCAGATACATCATCAAATGGTATAAGTTCAGACTTCAAGACTGCAATGGATAGTTATGAGAAGTTCTTTGATGAATACGTTGCAATTATGAAAAAGTATGCAAATAATCCCAATGATATGAGCATCCTTGCTGATTACACCAAATATATGGGTAAATATGCTCAAATGATGGAAGATTTCGAGAAATGGGAAGACGAAGATATGAATGCGGCTGAAACTGCTTACTATGTTCAGGTACAAGGACGTATAACCAAGAAGTTACTTGAGATAGGTCAGTAAAAGGAAATGGCATATTTGCTGATGTGAAGTATCAAATATTTTACATAATTCAATACTAATTCGGGAGCAGGTCGTGTGACCTGCTCCCATTCCATTTTTAAGCGTAAATATTGTTATATCAATCCATGTAATTTTTCTGATTATAAAGTGGCAGATATTTTGCATAATTTGGTATAAAGAATAAATGGTGGGTATAAATCATAGAGCAGTTTATATGATTGCCGATGCGAGCAGAAATTGAGTTCCGCATCGTAAAGTGCCTATAATTTTACATAATCTGATACAATAATCAAAGCGTCTGTTTTTTCTTCCCGAAAAATTAAACCACCCTTTTTATTAAAAATCGGGTATGAAAAAACATAATTTTTCATACCCGAAAATTTATCAATGTTTACTTAAAAGATGCCGTATTCAAAAGTCTGATTTTACGACATATTTTTTTTGGACAGAAATTATAAAACATTCCTACAGCGTGCATGAAAAGTCTGGACACGTTTTATAAAAAAATCAGACAGTTTTTAGTTCGGGGTGATGACAGACATATTCCTCAAAAAGTCGATTGAGTGTAGGTCTGCTGATGTGCAATTTCTTGGCAAGTTGTCCTTTTGTAGTTCTTCTGCTCATATAGTCCTCGTAATGCGGTGCAAAATCTTCAACTTCAACGGGTTTTCTCCCTTTGTATTTTCCCTCTACCTTAGCAATGGCTATGCCCTCGCGTTGCCTTTCCAAGATATTTTCTCGCTCGAAGGCATTTATTGCTGCGATAATGGTAAGCATTAAGCGACCTTGCGGGGTTGAAGTGTCAAAGTTCTCTTTAAGTGATACAAGATGAACTCCTTTACGGGCAACAAAAAAGCTCCCACCAAAGTGAGAGCTTTTGTTGATGACCCCTACGGGATTCGAGCACCCCAAGAGTACTTCTTCGCTTCGCTCAGGGCGCCCATGCGCACCGGGGAGTTTAGAATATATTAAAAGGTTGATTATCATAGAACATATTTGAAGTTTGAAAAGTGCCATGGCTTCTCATGCCCGTACGGGCAACAAAAAAGCTCCCACCGAAGTGAGAGCTTTTGTTGATGACCCCTACGGGATTCGAGCACCCCAAGAGTACTTCCTCGCTTCGCTCAGGGCGCCCATGCGCACAGGGGAATGTGAAACATATTTGGAATTTGATTTTCAAAGTGTTGTTTTGAAAGTTTGAGGATGTGCCATGGCTTCTCATACCCGTATGGACAACAAAAAAGCTCCCACCAAAGTGAGAGCTTTTGTTGATGACCCCTACGGGATTCGAACCCATGTTATCGCCGTGAAAGGGCGGTGTCTTAACCACTTGACCAAGGGGCCGTATTGCCAATCAACGTATGCTATTATATCATACGGTTTTGGGTTTGTCAACACTTTTTTAAAAAAAATTTCAAAAAAATTTGCACATATTTTGATGCTTATAATCATAATTTTTGGGAATAAAAACACAAAAAGTGCATGAGCGAAAAATATTAAAAAAAGACTTGTTTTTATTCTTGATTTGTGTTATATTATTTTATATGTGCAATATGGTCATGTTTTGTATAATGAATCGTGACCGTTTCTACTATTTAAGGAAGGCGTGAAAAACATGAAAAAATTAACAAAAATTTTAGCACTTGTACTTACATTCAGTTTTGCACTGATGTGTTTTGCAGGTTGCGGTCTTATTAAAGACTATTCAGAAATTGAAGCACGTGAAGAAGCTGCGAAGTATGAAGCAGAGCAGAAAGAACAAATGGAAGCAACTGTTCTTAAAATCGGAGATGACATTGAAGTAAATGGTGCATACTATGGTTGGTTCTTCTCCAATGCATATAATAGTGCATACAGCGTTGCAAGTCAGGAACTTTCAGCAGACTCATCTGCCGATTCATCTGCAACACCTGAAGTTGACGTAGAAGCAGTAAAAGCTGAAGCACAGCAGCAGATAGTTGATATCAAAATGGCTTATAAAAAAGCTTGTGATGCAGGGCTTGAACTTACAGAAGAAGATGAAGCTGCAATTGCTGAAAATGTAAAGACTATCAAGAGTCAGGTTGCACAGGGTACTGCACAGATGGGTATTTCCTATGAAGATTATCTCATGCTCGTAAATACAAATGCAGAAACTGTTGAACAAATTGTTAGAGAAGAATATATGGGTAATCTCTATTTTGCATCTTTGATTGCAGATAAATACGTTTCAGCAAAACACATTCTTGTAAAATTCGGTGATGAAGATCGTACAAAAGAAGAAGCTGAAAAGATTGCAAACGAAATTAAAGCTGATCTTGATGCAGGTGCGGACTTTGACGAACTTATGGAAGAAAAGAGTGAAGACGGAAGAGATGAATCCGGAAAACTCGCATCTCCCGACGGATATACATTCTCAACAGGCGAAATGGTTCCCGCATTTGAAGCAAAAGCATTTGAAATGAAAGAAGACGAAATCAGCGCTCCTGTACTTGTGGAGTCCGAAGGTTACAATGGTTTCCACATCATCAAAAAAATTCCTACAAATCTCACAAAAGTTGCAGCAGCACTTTCTTCATCACAGAATGCTGACGTATTCAACAAAGTTAACGAAGAAAGAGAAGCTCTTTCAAAAGATGTAAAAGTTGAAGAAACAGACAAAATCAACTTCTATCTTGAATCAATGAATCAGTAATAAGAATTAAAGTTAACGCGGCATTGTCCACCAAAATGGCAATGCCGCTTTTCTTACGGTCAAAAATTATTTTCTTCAACAAGGGTTGAATGATACTTTTCTAAAATTCTTTCCTGCATAATTTCTCTCATATCCATGTTTATGGGATGCGCAATGTCTTTATATTCTCCCTCGGGAGTTTTCCTTGATGGCATTGCTATAAAGAGTTTATCCTGGCCATCGATGATTTTTATGTCGTGAACAACAAAACAATTGTCAAATGTTACGGAGACAACCGCTTTCATTTTGTCCTCCTGATGCATCTGTCTTATGCGAATATCTGTTATATCCAATGTTATACCTCCGTTAATTGATAGTGATTGTCAATCAGCCTTGCAGGCTGTATGCTGATTTTATTTTGCTCTGATTTTTAATTATAATACACATAAAACAAAACAATTTTTGTGTAATATTAATGTTTATTTTTGTGTCTCTTTAGTGTATAATGTATAGATAAAATCATTTCTATTTATAATGACTGGAGTTGTTTTAGCTTTGAATAAATTAACATATGTACATTTCATAGGAATTGGCGGAATCAGCATGAGTGCCATTGCAAAGGTTCTTCTTCACAGAGGAATAAAGGTGAGTGGTTCCGATTCGGGCAATTCAAAAGCGACGGAGGAACTCAAATCTTTGGGTGCAACCGTTTTTTGCGGACATAGTGCAGAAAACATAACCACTCCCGATCTTGTGGTATATACTGCCGCAATAAAGGATGATAATCCGGAACTGAAAAAAGCGAGAGAGATGGGAATCAAAACTGTTGCCCGTTCGGTAATGCTCGGCACAATTATGAAAGAATATAAAAAGGCAATAAGCATTGCAGGAACCCACGGAAAAACTACAACCACTTCAATGATGACATATGTTCTTATGAAGGCAAATCTTGACCCGACGGTTATGGTGGGCGGAGAACTTGACATAATAGACGGAAATTTCAAAATAGGAAACAGCGAGTTCTTTCTTACGGAATCATGTGAATATTGCAGGTCCTTTTTAGACTTTTTCCCCACGGTGGGCATAATTTTGAATGTTGAAGAAGATCATCTGGACTACTATCGTGATCTTGACGACATAAAAGATGCATTTTCGGATTTTGCAAATCTTATTCCTGAAGATGGAGTTCTTGTTGCACTTGCAGACAGTCAGAATGTTTTGGACTGCATAAAGAACACCAAAGCATCTCCGATAACCTACGGACTTGAAAAAGGGGAGTATAGAGCGGAAAACATCACCTTTGATGATTTTGGATATCCCACATTTGATATATACAGAAACGGCGAAAAAACAGATACTCTTACACTTTCTGTTGTGGGCAGACATAATGTCTTGAACGCAACGGGAGTATATGCCGCATCAATCGCCATGGGAATTTCAAAAGAAGCGGCAAAAGAGGGGATAGAAGCTTTTTCCGGCACAAAAAGACGTTTTGAAAAAAGAGGAATGTGTAATGGTGCTCTCATAATTGATGATTATGCACATCATCCCACAGAGATTGCCGCCACATTTGATTCGGTGAAAAAGATAAAACATAACACCGTTTGGTGTGTATTCCAGCCTCACACCTACACACGTACCAAAGCGCTTTTTGATGATTTTTCAAAGGTTCTATCCAGGGTTGATCGAATGATCATAACGGATATTTATGCTGCAAGAGAAAAAGACACGGGAGAGGTGAGTTCAAAACAACTTTCCGATTCCATAGAAGGCAGTATCTATATTAAGGAATTTTCTGAAATTGCAGATTTCCTCAAAAAAAATACATCCAAAGGCGATATTATAATCACTATGGGTGCAGGAAATGTTGTTGATATATGCGATATGATTAAAGACTAAAAAAACAGTCAGTCCAAATCGGGTTGACTGTTTTTCTTATATTCATCTCGCTTTCCCAAAGGAAAATATTTATTATTTTCAACTCTTAACAGAATATGAACCGCAAATCATAATGATTCCGTTAGATGCCATCTTAATTCCTCTGCCGTCATCAAGAGGAACAACCAAAAGGTGATTTGCCGGAGCATCAACACCGTTTGTAAGGTCATATCCGGCGGTTACATCTGCAATTCCGCCTTTTTGGGTTGCCACAATTTGACCGCTTCCCATTCGGAGAATCATCTGACAGCTTTTATCGCCTATTATTGTCTGACCTTTGGAAACATTGACAATGTTAAAATATGTTCCTCCTTCAACGGTCACACTTTGAGGACCGGAAGATACCGGAATATTTTCAACAGATGAATCAACATAACTTTTGAGCTGTGGAATCAAAATATCTTCCACATATGAAAGAGTAATTAAAGGGTCATCTGCACTTCCGGGTTCTGCTGATGCAGGAGCAATACAAAGTGCCAATGCAAATGCTGCTATTGCCGAAATGGTTTTTGTGTAAATTTTTTTCATGAGTATACCACCTTTTTGTCAAATATTAAAACCAGGGTCCTTCCATATCGAGACCGAGACTGATTTTTAGTGCATCATCTATCTTATCACATAAACCGGAGTCTGCATGGCCCGTTTTTTCTTTTAAACGGCGTTTGTCAATTGTGCGTATTTGTTCTAAAAGAACAACGGAATTTTTTGAGAGACCATACTTTTCACCGGATATTTCTATGTGAGTTGGTAATTTTGCTTTGTTTATCTGTGAAGTAATTGCAGCAACTATTACGGTGGGGCTATACTTGTTTCCGATGTCATTTTGCACAACTAAAACAGGTCTTATGCCGCCTTGCTCTGAACCAATAACCGGGCTCAGGTCAGCGTAATAGATGTCTCCACGTCTTATTGTCAATATTATTCACACTCCGCAAGCTTATCCTCGTAGAGCTGCAGCTGACGGGCATCTGAATCCAGAGAAAATTCGCAATATTCAAGATTAAAATCTGCCATTTCTTCATAACCTTTTTTTAGATTCTGAATAATTTCGTTTCGTTTTCTCTGTTTGATGTAAAGCCTCATGGCTTCACGGATAAATTCACTTCTGTTAATATTCTGGGAATGGGCAATGCTGTCTGCTTCATCAAGTAATGTATCAGGCAAGCTGATTAAAATCTTTTTCTGCCGTGCCATTTATCTGCGCCCCCAATCTGTTATGTGAAACCTTTTATACCATATAAATATTATATAACGTTTTGTGCCGTATGTCAAATACACTTTATGCCAAAACGAGGTTTAAGGAATCACCGCCAAACATGACGCACCTATATGTAAATGGCAATGATGCAGCCCGGCAGATATTTCAGGCATCTGTCAGGCTAATTATACTGCTGCTCTGCGGTGATAATATTATTACCCTTAATTTTCAAATTTAAACTCATTAAATACAATTTCTGTATGCATAAAGTTGTTGTTGTCAAAAACCTGCATTTTAACAGGCATCACATCAGAGGTGCTTATCCACAGTTTCATATGTGAACTGCTTTCTGTAGGATTTATCACATCACACTCAAGAAGTGTGGTTTTTGATGATGAAATTTCCGAGACAGAGATGCTGACTTTTTCTGATTCGTAATAGCTTTTGAAAAACGTGTTTACAAATATGTACAAATCGTCAGGAGATGACGGAGCCTCAAATGTGTTTTCTCCCCGTGTTATTCGGGTTATATCTTCATTCATGGAAATTTCCATGTTATCAGATATTACGGTATACACATTATTTTCTTTGTCATATTTCACATCGCACTCATATTCACTTACTCCGCCCTTGGTATATGCATAAACTCTGCAATTTGCGGTATATGAGCCGGGAGAGTAGTAGGTGTCATGGACGAGTTTGTGGATGTTTTCCTTTGAGGCTTTATTACTGCATCCGAAAAATATAAAAACCGAGGATGACATGAGCAATAACAAAGCAATGATTCTTTTTCGATTTAAACTGAAAATATAATCCCCTCCGAAAAAATAATATTTAGTATTTTTCGTTGGTTTCTTTTACAGCATATGCCAGACAATTAATTATATCAGTTGCAATCAAAGAATATTCCCCATATTTTAAAGCTGCCATATCACCTGCTGCAGAATGAAAGAATACGCCTGCAAGAGAAGCTGAAACGGGGGAGGTACCTGCAGAACAAAACGAGGCAACTGCTCCAGCCAGAACATCACCGGAGCCTCCTGTTGCCATGCCGGGATTGCCGAGAGTATTTGTGAAAATATCGCCCTTTGGTGTTGCTACAACAGTTTCGTGAGATTTCAAGATTACCGTGCATCCATATTCTTTTGAAAATTCAAGAGCTTTTTTGTGCCTGTCTTTTAAAATATCCTCAATGCAGTCTTTTGAAAGACGTGAGAATTCGCCGACATGGGGTGTGATGATGACGGGACAGGAAGCTTCTTTAAGTATATATGTGTTGTGTGAAATGGCGCCAAGACCACCGGCATCAATTACCAGCGGAGTTTGAGAGTTTTTGATTATGTTTTCCATAAGACATTTTGTGTTGGAGTTGACAGCCATTCCGGGGCCTATAAGAACACAGTCCGATGAATTTACGGCATCTTTAATTTCTATCCATGCACTTTCGCCGAAGTTTCCGCTTTCGGATGTAACGGGAAGGGTCATTGCTTCCGTGAGTTTGATTTCAAAAATCGGATTCAATTCTCCGGGGCATGCAACCGTAACAAGTCCGCAACCGCATCTGAGAGCAGCCATTGCACTCATACACGGTGCACCCGTCATGCCTTCAGATCCTCCGACTATGAGGAGTCTTCCGTAATCCCCTTTATGGGTTTCTCTTTTCCTTTTTCTTACAACATCCTTAACAAGATCAATGCCAATAGGATTTAAAATCTCGTTTGTCGTTTTTTTGTATATTACCTTCTCGAATAATTGTTTATATTCCATGGCTCATACCTCAAAGCACCACTCGGGGAGCATATATCTTGAAGATATCAATCATTTTTCCTGTAGGATTGAATATTAGTTTCATTTTTTGTCCGTTTTTGAAAAATACTGCATAATAGTCCGTATATGAGGATGAGTTGGCAGAGGCGTTAATTATGTTTGTAAAATCAGTTTTTTTGTGGAGTTTCTCGTTTTCATCGCCAATTTTGCCGAATTCAATAAATGATTTTGTATGGATAGTAATGATACGTCTTCTTTTTTTCTTGTGTGTGATTTTGTCCACATCAAGTTCGCCATTTGTGAGAATGTATTCATATTCCACATCAAATGAGGAGATGATTTTGTATGAACCATAATATATCCCTGCAACTGTCAGTGGCCATATTGAGATAAGATATGATGGCAAAACAAGAAAAATTAAAGTGACAATGAGTACAACTATTGTTGACGTGGCAATAATAAGAGCGGCTCTCATATAATCACGTTTTTTCTTTTTCTGTTTAATCATATATTCTATAAATGTATCCATAATACAACCCCCTTGAAAATTATACTACTATATTATCACAAAAGTGATAATCAATCAATAGTTGCGAAGTAGATTTGCCGCATCTTTTTTGTTATCCCTGTTAAATCTTTTCATATTCCACAGTTCATTTTTGTCGCCCGAGAGAAAGTTGTATCCTGATTCACACCCGAGACTCATTGTGTATCCTGAACATTTGAGGACGGATGTCATCTCTTTGGATTTTTGACCGAAAGGATATACATAAACAAAAGGAGCTTTTCCTGTGGCGAGTTTTATTGCGTCATGGGCTTTTTTTAAATCTTCAAAAAATAATTTTCTGTATTCTTCGGAGCTTTCATTTTCATTCTTTGCGCTGCCTTTCCTTTTTTCTGAAAAAGAATGAAGGTTATATGAATGATTCTGGAAGTCCACAAGACCGCTTTGCGACATTTCTTTCACCTGATTCCATGTGATGTGTGCATATTCTGTGTGATTGTCAGGATTCAGACTATGATAATCGCATAAGGCGGTAATGGGGGATATGACAGCTTTGGCTCCATATTTTTTTAATATTGGATAAGCAAATGTGTAATTGTTCAGATATCCGTCATCAAATGTTATCATAACGCATTTTTCGCTGAGGGCTTTTCCGTACATAACGAAATCTGAAATATCTTCGGGTGTGACAAAGGTGAATCCGTTTTCTTTCAAATAAATAATATCTTTTTCAAATTCGCTCATATTTATTACATATGTGCTTTCCGTACCGTCTTTTGTGAATCCGTGATACATTAAAATAGCAAGTTTCACTTTTTGAGGGCTGACATTAGCCGGTATGCTTTTTGAAAACGGTGCAGAAAAAGCAATAAGGACAAAAAGGAAAACAATAGTTGAGAGTTTCTGAAGTATCAGCCTTTTCAAAGATTTTCACACCTCATAATAATTATTGACAATGGATTTTTATTAATATAATAATCATAGCAAGATATGATAAAAATGTTTAAAATATTACATTTGGTTTTTTGTGCAATTAAAAAAGAGCATATATTGTTCATTCCTATGACAGACTTTGAAAATTATGCTCTTTTTTTCTGTTTTATCTTTTATTGTAGGTCGTTTTGTTTTGTCATAGCCTTTTTAGGCACAAAAACGCCCTATGGAACGAAATATTCCATAGGGCAAAAATTAATTAATAGCTTTTTGAATAGTTGGGAGCTTCTTTGGTTATTGAAATATCGTGAGGATGGCTTTCAATAAGACCTGCATTTGTAATTCTTACAAACTTGCCTTTTTCCTTAAGGTCAGGAACAGTTGCAGTACCGCAATATCCCATTGATGAACGAAGACCGCCCATGAGCTGATAGATTGTATCTGCCAAAGGTCCTTTATAGGGAACTCTTCCTTCAACACCTTCAGGAACGAGTTTTCTTGTACCCGTCTGGAAATATCTGTCTTTGCTGCCTTTTTCCATTGCGGCAATTGAGCCCATGCCTCTGTATACTTTGAAGCGTCTTCCTTCATAGATTTCGGATTCTCCGGGGCTTTCTTCGCAACCTGCAAGAAGGCTTCCTACCATTATAACGTCTCCGCCTGCGGCAATTGCTTTTGAAATATCTCCGCTGTATTTGATACCGCCGTCAGCGATTACGGGAACACCATATTTTTTTGCAAGCTGTGCAACATTGTAAATTGCAGTAATCTGAGGAACACCTACACCTGCAACAACACGAGTTGTACAGATTGAACCGGGACCTATACCAACTTTGACAGCATCAGCACCGGCTTTTATGAGTTCTTCTGCAGCTTCTGCTGTTGCAATGTTTCCTGCAATAACTTCAACATGTGGGAATGCATCTTTTACTTTTTTGAGACAGTTCAAAATGTTCTGGGAATGACCGTGAGCGGAATCGAGAACAAGAACGTCAACGTTTGCGGCGGTCAATGCTTCAACTCTGTCCAAAACATCGTTTGTGATACCGATTGCAGCACCGGCAAGGAGTCTTCCGTTATTGTCTTTTGCAGATTCAGGGTATTTAACCGATTTTTCTATATCTTTTATGGTGATAAGACCTTTAAGCTCGTTGTTGCCATTAACAATCGGAAGTTTTTCGATTTTATATTTTCTGAGTATTTCCTGTGCTTCCTCTAAAGTTGTGCCTTCAGGTGCAGTAACAAGACGGTCTCTTGTCATAGCTGAAGATATGGGTTTTGAATAATCTGTTTCAAATCTCAAATCACGGTTTGTGATAATACCCACAAGTTTTCCGTTTTCTGTAACGGGAACACCTGAAATTCTGTATTTGCCCATAAGTTTGTCAGCTTCATCCAGAGTGTTGTCAGGCGAGAGGAAGAAAGGATCTGTAATAACGCCGTGTTCTGAACGTTTTACCTTGTCAACTTCTGTTGCCTGCTGTTCGATTGTCATGTTTTTATGGATTATACCGATACCGCCTTCACGTGCAATGGCAATTGCGAGATTGGACTCTGTAACAGTATCCATGGCGGCGCTCATAAGAGGAATGTTAAGTTTAATGTTTTTTGTGAGATTGGTCTGGAGGCTTACCATATCGGGAGTGATGTCTGATTTCTGAGGAATAAGCAGAACATCATCAAAAGTAAGACCTTCATAAGCAAATTTGTCTGTCATAAATGTACCCCTTTCTTTTTCCAACCGTATGGAGGTGGTCCCTCTGACGGTCATCAGTATAATTTTGTAAAAATGGAATGTAAAAACATGAGTTCTTTACATTCCTTGCTCTTTTGAAACTTATTACATTATAGTATAATAAATTTTTCCTTTCAAGTCAACCCAAACAGATTTTTTTGTTAAAATTATAGTATAAACGTTTTAGGATATAGGGTTTTTTAAACAAAAAAGCGATGGGGTGCAAAATAATTCATCTGAATTGTTTTGCACCCCATCTTTGGGGATAAGAAAAAATTCTTAAAATATTCTTCTTGCAGTATAATATTTGTTTCCGTAGTGACCGTTAAGACTTTCAATTGTAACGGTATATCCGGTTCTGGGGGAGTGGATAAACTGGTTGTTTCCAACATAAATTCCCACATGTCCGATATAGGATGAACCGGGTGTGTTTGAGAAACAAATGATGTCTCCCGGTGCAAGCTGATCTCTGGGAACATAATACCCGTTGTTTGCCTGATCCTGGGCAACTCTTGCAAGGTTTACTCCATAAAGCGAATAAACGTATTTGACAAAACCGGAACAGTCAAACCCGGAAGGGGACATTCCACCGTATACGTAGGGAGTGCCTATAAACTGTTTTGCGGTTTCAACGAGGTTCTGTCCAAGGAGAGTCTGCTGGGGAGTCTGTCCCTGACTGAAAGCAACATAGTCGCTGTGTACATATGCATAACCTGCATTGTACCTGATCTGATACCACACATCATGTGTTCCGGTTATATCTACAGTAGAACCGTAATAATACTGACCAAGAATTGCAGATGATGTGGATGGTTGTGAGCGGACATTAAGCACATCTGCTGTTGTGTACGCTCTTTCGCCGTCAGCACTCGCACACACAGAAAACAGTAACAATGTAAGCATGGTGGCGATGATGACTTTGAATAAATTTCGCATAAAATAATCCTCCGTTAATTTTTTCAGATTCAAAATCTGATGTACTAACAGAAGTTATTATACCACCTAAAAACATTTTTGTCAAACTTTTTTAACAATTAAGTAACATTTTTTCTAAATATTGCAGAGATTTTTCGGGAAATTATATGAATTACACAAAATTATGAGCCGTATAACGTTATATACTCATAATACACACGAAAAAACGTTCGAAAATGTCGAAAATTGTTAAAAAAATGTTACGTTCATTTAATATTTGATAAAACTTTTTCAACATATCCTATGATTTTATAATCAGGGAACTCTTCATCGTAATTTATTATGTAATAATCGTTCCCGGGAGATGAGGGAATAAGACTTATGGTGCGTTCTTCTTTGTGATATCTTCTTATTATATATTCATTGGTTTTAAGGTTAACAGCAAGAACGATAGAAGAATTGCCGAAATTCCGACTTTTTCTTACAAACACATAATCATTTCGTGAAATGCCGTCTAAAGCCATGGAATTATCCGTTGCACATAGGCACACATAGTTCCCTTCATCTGACAGCATAAACAGGGGTATTGTTACATACGAGTCCATATAGCCCTGGTTTTCGAGTGTTTCAAGTGAAACATTTGCAGGCTTGATGTAGGGAACAAAAACATCATTGACACCCTGAAAATAACGTGGAAGATTTATCTTTTTGTTGTTTGAGGTTCCGAGTTCAAGCATCTGACGTGTGGTATACTCAAGAGCCAATGCTATTTTATCAACCATATCTGTGGTTGGTCTGCTGTAGCCTGTTTCATAATTGGATATAGTTGTTTTGCTAACTCCCAGTCGTTTCGCCAGAGTTTCCTGACTGACACCTTTTGATTCTCTTGCATTTCTTATTATGGTTGAAAATATTAATCCTTTGTTTCTCATTTTTTGTGTCCTCCGATAAGTTGAAAGTTATGTGTGATACACACAAAATTATATTATAAAAATAACATTTAGTCAATAAAACCATTTGGTAAATATAAATTGTAACAAATATCAAAGAGTCAACATATTATAAGATGAACCTGAAAAATTCGGAGGTGTGATTAATGTTTTCAAACGGTATATTTGGATCAAATGATGGAATACTTTTCTTTGTTCTGGTATTCTTATTGTTGTTTGGTTGCTGTGGTTATGAAGGCAATGATTGCTGTAATTAATTTTTAGGAGGTAGAAATATGTTTAACATTTTTGGGAATGACGGTTGCTGTCTCGGCGGCAACACTACAGTGCTCTGGTTCATTATTCTTGTTATCATTCTTTTCATGAGAAATGATGATTGCACAGGCGCAGGCTCAGGAAACTGCGGATGTTGAATCTGGGAGGAGAGTAACGATGGCAGATTGCTGTAATAATTGTTCAAACGGAGCTTTTGGCGGGAACAATATCTGGTGGATAATAATTGCCGTAATTGTAATTATGTGGCTTTTACCCGACTCAAACAATTCCTGTTCTGAAAGAAACTACTGCTGATATAATATGGTTTTCTAATCAAAACCAATAATGTGCTATATATTAATGAAGGAATAAATTGGGGCATAAAATAATTCCGATGAGTTATTTTATGCCCCATGTTTATGGTTCGGTTGTCACAACGGCAATGGAATCCGTGCATTTAGGTTTGCGGCAATTCTGCATTGTCGGGATTTTTTGAGTATACGAGTATATATGTGTTTAAAAAAAACTCATACAGCTTCCCTTTTTGTACATTATACACAATAAAGTGGCAAATGAAAAATATTTATAAAAATAATATTGACTTTTTTGGAGCATTATGGTATCATTCTATTGCTGAAAAAAAGCTCTTTTTTTTTGTGTGCAATTTTTTAGAATCACACAATAAATTAAGGATATGCAATTATGCCATATGCATGGCTTTGTAAATTTAAGGAGGTGCATACCATGAGAACAAAAATAACTTTGGCATGTAGTCAGTGTAAGCAGAGAAATTACAACACAATGAAGAACAAGAAAAACGATCCCGACAGACTTGAAATGAAAAAATACTGTCGTTTCTGCAGAGAGCATACACTGCATAAAGAAACAAAATAATCTTTATTAATCCTGTTTGGAGGTGACTGCTATGGCAGAAGCTAAAGCAAAAAAATCGGCCAATAAATTTACCAAGTTTTTCAAAGAAGTAAAATCCGAGCTCAAGAAGGTAGTTTGGCCCAGTAAAAAACAAATCACAAAAAATACTCTTGTAGTTATAGTCGCAGTAATTTTGGTAGGTGCTGTTATTTTCGGACTTGACTATTTGTTCAGTTTTGGTCTCCAACATTTTATCAAAGGTTGATAAATTCTTGCTTTGATAACAGAGTTGTTTAAAAGGAGGCCGGACAGTGGGAAATTCGAATAATGCGTCGAAAAACGCCAAATGGTATGTTGTTCATACCTATTCCGGGTATGAAAACAAGGTAAAAACCAATCTCGAAAAAATAATCGAGAACCGCAGTCTCGAAAGTCTTATACTGGATATTAAAGTTCCGACCGAAGATGTGGTTGAAACCAAGGGTGAAGAGAAGAAACTCATAACCCGTAAAATATTCCCCGGCTATGTACTTATTAAAATGGTAATGACAGATGACACTTGGTATATAATAAGAAATACCACCGGTGTTACAGGTTTTGTAGGCCCCGGATCAAAGCCGGTACCTCTCACCGAAGAAGAGGTTGAAGCTTTGGGTGTTGATGTCAGAGAAATTTTTGCCGAATACAATGTCGGTGATAATGTTAAGATTATTGAGGGTGCTTTCGTAAATCAGACAGGTACTGTTGAAGCAATTGACAATAAGAGCGGTAAAGTTACAGTAAGTGTTGTTATGTTTGGCAGACAGACAAGCCTTGAACTTGATATAAGCAACGTTGAAGGTATCTGATTTAAATTTATTTCATTAATAGCGGCATATGCCGATATTATTTAGAGTGGGAGGATTGAAAATTCATTCCGCCATACCACATTTGTTAATAGGGAGGTGTTCTTAAATGGCACAGAAAGTAACAGGTTACATTAAGCTTCAGATTGGAGCAGGTAAAGCCACTCCGGCTCCCCCGGTTGGTCCTGCGCTCGGTCAGCACGGTGTAAACATCATGCAGTTTTGTAAGGAATTTAACGAAAGAACAGCAAAGGACGCAGGTCTTGTTATTCCGGTAGTTATCACTGTTTATCAGGACAGATCTTTCTCTTTTATCACAAAGACTCCGCCTGCAGCAGTGCTTTTGAAGAAAGCTTGCAAACTTGAAAAAGCTTCAGGTGTACCTAACAAAGACAAAGTTGCTACTATCAGCAAAGACGCAGTAAGAGAAATTGCACAGCAGAAAATGCCTGACCTTAATGCAGCAAGCATTGAAGCAGCAATGAGCATGATCGCTGGTACAGCAAGAAGCATGGGTATCGTTGTTGAAGACTAATCCATGCAAAGATAGTGGGAGAAATTCAAAAATTTTCTTGTGTTGAATTTCGCAGACCACAGAAGGAGGAAGTAAAATGCATAGAGGTAAAAATTACATTGAAAGTGCAAAATTAATTGACAGAACCAAATTATATGAACCTGCAGAAGCATTTGATGTAGTAATCAAAGCTGCAAAAGCAAAATTTGACGAAACAGTTGAAGCACACATTAAGCTCGGTGTTGACTCAAGACATGCTGACCAGCAGGTTAGAGGCGCAGTTGTTCTTCCTAACGGAACAGGTAAAAAAGTTAGAGTACTTGTTTTCGCAAAAGGTGACAACGTACAGGCTGCTCTCGATGCCGGTGCAGATTATGCAGGCGGCGAAGAACTTGCAACAAAAATTCAGAGCGAAAACTGGTTTGAATTTGATGTTGTAGTTGCAACACCCGATATGATGGGTGTAGTTGGACGTATCGGTAGAATCCTTGGACCTAAAGGCCTTATGCCTAACCCCAAAGCAGGTACCGTATCACCCGACGTTAAAAAAGCAGTAGAAGATATCAAAGCCGGTAAAATTGAATACCGTCTTGACAAAACAAATATCATTCACTGCCCAATCGGTAAAGTATCTTTTGGCGTAGAAAAGCTCAACCAGAACTTCCAGACTCTTATGTCAGCGGTTATCAAAGCAAAACCTGCTGCTGCAAAAGGTCAGTATCTCAGAAGTGTTAGCGTAGCTTCTACAATGGGCCCCGGCGTTAAGCTTAACCCCCTTAAACTCGCTGACTGATAAAAAAGTTCTTGACAATTAATTGTTTATATGATATATTACAATATGTGTCCGCAGACAGTAGGTAGTCTTTTGATGTAAATCCTACCGAGGAATCATTTAATACAAGATTTTTATGAGTATTAATGTGCTTCCTGCCTTTGCGGCAGGAAGCATTTTTATATATTCGGACACTGTGTTAATATATGTTAACTCACATTTTAACTCAGGAGGTGAATTTTATGCCAAGCGCAAACGTATTGGAACAGAAAAAACAAGTCGTTGCTGAATTAATCGAAACATTAAAATCAGCACAGGCTGGTGTTCTTGTTGACTACAGAGGAATCACAGTTGAACAGGATACAAAACTCCGTACAAAACTCAGAGAAGCAGGTGTAGAATACAAAGTTGTTAAAAACACTCTCACCAGATTCGCTGCAAACGAAGTTGGTTTCCAGGAACTTGATGAACAACTCAATGGACCTACAGCTCTTGCTATCAGCACAACAGATGCTGTTGCACCCGCAAAGGTTATCTCTGATTTTGCTAAAGAAGTTGAAACTCTTCAGATCAAAGCAGGCTTTGTTGACGGAAAAGTTATTTCTCTCGATGAAGTAAAACAGTTAGCAAACACACCTTCCAGAGAAGTTCTTATCGCAAAGATTATGGGAAGCCTCAACGCTCCTATCTCCAAGCTTGTTAGAACTCTCCAGGCACTCGTTGATAACGGTGTTGAACCCGCAGACATCAATAATGCTGCTCCCGCAGAAGAAGCTGCACCTGTTGCAGAAGAAACTGCACCTGCAGTAGAAGAGACTGCACCTGCAGCAGAAGAAGCTGCACCCGTAGCAGAAGAAGCTGCTCCCGCAGAGGAAGCTCCTTCCGCTGAATAATCAAAATATTAAAATTAATCGTGCAAAAGCACAAAAATATTTAACCAGGAGGTAAATTATCATGGCAAATCTCGAACAGATCATTGCAGATATCAAAGAATTAAAATTATTAGAAGTTGCTGAATTAGTTAAAATGATGGAAGAGGAATTCGGCGTAAGCGCAGCTGCTCCCGTAGCTGTAGCAGGTGTTGCTGCTGCAGGCGGTGCTGCTGAAGCAGAAAAAACAGAATTCGACGTTGTACTTGCAGATGCAGGTGCTTCCAAACTCAAAGTTGTTAAGGTTGTTAAAGATCTCACAGGTCTCGGCCTTAAAGAAGCAAAAGACGTTGTTGACGGCGCTCCCAAAACTGTTAAAGAAGGATGCAGCAAAGAAGAAGCTGAAAAAATCAAAGCTGAACTCGAAGAAGCTGGCGCTAAAGTTGAACTTAAATAATTTTAGGTATCAATTCAAAACCCGTATGCCAAAAGGTATACGGGTTTTTTCTGTGTGAGAAACTATGTTTTCATATAGTGAAAAATCTATTATATTGCTGTGCAAAATTTTTGAAAAGCAAACTCGCTTTTCTTGTGTTTTACAGCATCGTTTTTGTTTTTTTTCTGAATTCAGATGGTGAAAACCCGGTTGATTTTTTAAACATTCTGCAAAAGTGAGCCGGATTTGGGGCGCCAACATCTTCACCGATTTCCCATATTGTTTTAAATGAATTTGTCAAAAGATTTTTGGCAAGTTCAACCCTCATCCATATAACATAGTCATTTACAGTGCAGCCGTACACTTCTTTAAAAAGCTTGTACAGAGCATTTTTCGAAACATGGATATTCTTACATATAGATTGTATGTTTATGTCACCTGATAGGTTATTTTTTATGTATTCGGATGCATCTGTAAGGATACCGGGTATGTTTAATTCAATGGAGTTTTCAATGAGGGTTTCGCATATGAGATTTACGAGGCTCTGAATTTGAGACATGGAGTAGGATGCTATTTTCAGATATTGTTTTTTGATGATATCTTTGTCCCGTCCGAGCCACTTAACCTTTTCCCATACGGTTTCAAAGGAAGTGTCGGATCTGTTTCTGCCAATAATAATAAATCCCACAGTAATTCCGTTCTTAATCAGAGGCATAACCATGTCAACAATTCCTGCATGACATGAATGTATAACCGCTTTTTTTGTATCACGGCATTGTGTCAGCATTTTAAGATCTGATTGCATACACAGATCATACCCGTTTTTGGTATTTTGGATTGTCATACAAAAATCGGGAGAATTTTGCTCAAAAGTTGCTATATGATTAAATTGATTGTCTAAAACAGCGATATTCAAACCGGTCAGATTTGCAAAGTCTGAAACGGTTTTTTTAATTCTGTTAGTATTGTATTCAATAATCATGAAATCCACTCCATTTGTTTGTATGTTCATTATGACACATATATTTACTTGTGTCAATTGAATTTTATTTAAAATCCGGATAATTTTGTGTCGGGAAAAAAAGTCAATAAATGGGGAAGAAATATAAAGCAAAAGCTAAATGAGGATATTGTTTTTGAAAAATAAATATTATATAATACCTATATAGATTAATTTGAAAATCAGGAGGAATACTCTAATGTCAGTTACTTTTAATCATAAACTATACGGTGACGGAATTCATGACGATCTTCCCGCAATTCAGGAAATGCTTGATTCGGGAATGAAATGCGTTAGCCTTCCTGCACCTGAAATTAACTATCTCATATCAGGTCCGATCAGGGTTCATTCAAATCAGGAATTAAATATAGACCGTAATGCTAAAATTGTTCTCAAAGATTGGTCTGACTCTCTTATGTTGAAAATCGGCGATGAAGATGAACTTTGTGAAAACATAAAAATTAACGGCGGAATATGGGACATGAATCATAATAACCAAAGTCCTAACCCCTGGCATTTTCCAAACCCCAAAACAGGCAAGACAAGCTATGAAGTTCTTCGCGAAAAAGGAATATATCCAACCATTTTCCCTCTCCCTGAAGAGGCAAACGGAGTTAATAATCTGGATGATTTTCCCAAAGATTTATACCTCGGTCACTGTATGTCATTTACCAACATTAAAAGACTCTATATAGGAAATTTAACCATCACAAATCCGGTTGTGTATGGAATGGATTTGTATATGGTGGAAGATTTCACCGTGGAGAACATAGATTTTGACTACACAGAGGGCAGTCCGAAACTATGGAATATGGACGGTGTTCATCTGGAGGGATATTGTAAAAACGGATATATCAAAAATCTCAAAGGCGCTTGCCATGATGATACTGTTGCTCTCACATCTGATGATTCTTTCTTTACAGGACCAATTGAAAATATAACTATTGATGGAATCTATGGTGATAATTCTCATAGTGCCGTGAGACTTCTTTCAAGGGTTAACCCTGTAAAAAATGTTCATATAACTAATGTTTACGGAACCTATTATGCCTATGCGGTGGTGTTGAGCAAATATTCCGAACTTCCTGAACGTTCAGGTTTTGAAAATATAAACATTGATAATATCTATGCATCTATTTGTCCCGGAACTGTTGATGTCCCGGGAAATAATCGTCCTGTTATCTGGATTGGGGATAACATTGATGTAAAAAATCTCAACATTGCAAGTCTTCACAGGAATGAAACTCATAATCCTTTGCCTACCATTGAAATTTATGAGGGAAGTACAGTTGATCGTCTTTCCGTGTCAAATTGTACTCAAGTGAATGAAACCGATGGAAAAATAAGTTTTATTCACAATAAGGGAGTAATCAATAATCTTTATGTATATAACGTTGACGTGGGTGATGGCGAACTTATTGCAAAGGACGGGGAAATAAAAAATATTTCAATAATCTAAAATTAAATAAACACAAAAAAATAAAACATTTTCAATCGAAAATGTTTTATTTTTTGTATTCTATTATATCTTCAACGTTACATTCAAGTATCCTGCAAAAATCATCTATTTTCATAGTGCTGATTCCATTTCCTTTTTTTATTCGGTCAATGGTGGCACTGCTTATACCGTATTTGTTAATCAACATATAAGTTGAAATATTTTTGTTTTTTAAGGTTTGCCAAAATGGCGCATAAGAAATCATTTTCAATAACTCCCGTAACTTTTTCTGATTATAGGATAAAATGTAATTTGTCACTTGACAATAGTCATAATTGTGACTATAATGTGATTATGAGGAAAATATTATTTCCGATAAATAAATATGTTAATTTTCTCATTGTCGCCAAATAATTATTTATTATAATTATATAATTGGAGTTTGTCTCACTGATTGAAAATCAATCAGCGAGAATGAAATGCACTCGAAGGTGCATGAAATGAAACCTTCGGTTTCATGAAATACTGCTTTGCAGACATTATTATGGAAAAAAACTCGCTTTGGCGAGTTTTAACTTTAATGAATTCCATTGGAATTCATATCATGCCAACGCAGTTGTCATTTCATGGCGTAGCCATTTCATGTGCCGAATGGCACATTTCATTCGGTGAGTTTGCAAAACAAACTCACCGCTAAACTCCAATTTTATATTATTACTGATTTTTCATTTTTTTGGTTTTGGCTTACATATAAGAGCAAACAGGAATCCGAAAAAAATTGCGGCGGAAATTCCGCAGGCGGCACCCGTAACACCGCCACAAAGAATACCAAGTATACCTTTTTCCGTGATTGCAGTCATAACTCCTTTGGCAAGGGTATATCCAAATCCTATGATGGGTACCGTCGCACCGCATCCGGCGTAGTCAACAATGGGTTTAAAAATGCCGAGGGATGTGAGAATTACCCCTGCAATCACATATGCAACCATAACTCTTGCAGGAGTGAGTTTGGTTTTGTCTATGATAATCTGGGCAATAGCACAAAAAAAACCACCAACCCAGAAAGCATTTATAAATTTCATCATTTCCATAAAATATCACCTCGAAAGTTCAATTTCTGCTCCGTGGGATATACCACATATGGGTTCACCCAACAGAACACTTGACGGACTCATAAGAGCACCGGTTCCCACAAGAAGAATTTTCCCGAATTTCTTTTCTTTCATCATCTTATAGAAATATCCTGAAAAAACAGATGCAATACATCCGCACCCGCTTCCGCCTGCATCAACCTTCTGGCTGTCTTTGTCAAATATCAAACTTCCGCAGTCAAGATGTTTTTTTCTTATGTCATACCCCTCTTTTTTCATAAGTTCAAGGAGTATATCTGTGCCTACGAATGCAAGGTCACCTGTGACAATACAGTCGTAGTCATCCTGGGTTGTATTTGTTGATTTAAAGTGAGAAACAATAGTATCTGCACATGATGGTGCCATTGCCGCCCCCATATTGTTTGCATCTGTCACACCTAAATCAACGATTTTGCCGATTGTGACTTTTGAAACTTTAATATCCGTTTCTTTTTCTGATATTATCACACACCCCGAACCGGTAACAGTCCATTGGGATGTGGGAGTTCTGACTTCCCCGTATTCAAGAGGGAATCTGTATTGCTTTTGAGATGAACAGAAATGACTCGAAGTAATTGATGCAACACTTTTTGCATATCCTGCACCAACACTCATAGCCCCAAGGCACATTCCCTCAACAAAAGTAGAACATGCACCATATAGACCGAAAAGAGGAATATCAAAGGACTTGAGACCAAAAGAACTTGCCATGCATTGATTGAGAAGGTCGCCCGAAAAAACCAAATCAATGTCTTCGGAGGTTTTTCCGGCAGATGTAAGAGCACCTGAAAGGGTGTTTTTCAGCATGCAGCTTTCGGCTTCTTCCCATGTTTTTTGTCCCAAAAGGTCATCTGAATAGCGTGCATCAAAATATTTTGCCAATGGGCCTTCGCTTTCTTTTGAACCAACAGATGAAAATGCACTTTCTATATATGCACCTTTAATTTCAATTGTCTGATTTCTCATTTTTTCACTTCCTTATAAAGTTAAAATATAATATATCACTCCGCACACAACAGATGCGCTGATTCCATAAACGATAACAGGTCCTGCAATGGTGAACATTTTTGCACCAACGCCCAAAACAAGCCCTTCTGCTTTGTATTCCATGGCAGATGATACGATGCTGTTTGCAAATCCTGTTATCGGCACCAATGTTCCGGCTTTTCCAATTCTTGCAATATTGTCATATATGCCAATGCCTGTGAGAAATGCCCCCAGAAAAATCATTGCAGATGATGTTATGGATGGTGCATCTTCCTCGCTGACTCCGGCAAGGGACAAAATTTCGCTTATAAATTGTCCCAGAGTGCATATTAAACCTCCCACAAGAAACGAAAGACACACATCTTTAAACAATGAAGAGGGTGGAGATTTTTGCTTTACAAGGGTATTATAATCCTTTTGTTGCTTTTTGATATCCATAATATATCTATCCTTTTTATGCAGAATTTATATAAATAATATTTGTAGAATCCAAAAACATATGCTGACAAAAAAAGGAGAAAGAATTTATATACAAATTGCACATAAAACACAGACATTAATAAGATTGATTTGTTTCAAACAACCTTTTTGCAATTTTTTCAAAATTTTTTAAAAAAATTGTTGACAAATGCACACCTTGGTGCTATAATATCTTTTGTTGACGCGGTACGCGAGCATGCTGGAATTGGCAGACAGGCACGTTTGAGGGGCGTGTGTTTCGTACGTGTGGGTTCAAGTCCCACTGCTCGCACCAACAACTAAACCGCATACCGAAAGGTATGCGGTTGTTTTTTTAAGTTTTTAAAATATATGCGGATATGGCGGAACTTAAGTGATACCCCAAGAGTGCGCGGAGCACGATTGGAAGGTAGAACTTATGGCAAAACGTCCAATGAGTGGAGCACCCTCAAACGGTGCGAACACGATTTGCAGACGTTGACGGCTGGCAGACACGCAGAGTTTTAAAATGGCAACGAAAATTTAATATATATGCGGATATGGCGGAACTTAAGTGATACCCCAAGAGTGCGCGGAGCA
This sequence comes from Clostridia bacterium, assembly GCA_045654685.1. Taxonomy (GTDB): domain Bacteria; phylum Bacillota; class Clostridia; order UMGS1810; family UMGS1810; genus RGIG1828. The sequence continues at coordinate 29,510 of JAZONV010000056.1, forward strand.
CGATTGGAAGGTAGAACTTATGGCAAAACGTTCAAAGAGTGGAGCACCCTCAAACGGTGCGAACACGATTTGCAGACGTTGACGGCTGGCAGACACGCAGAGTTTTAAAATGGCAACGAAAATTTAATATATATGCGGATATGGCGGAACTGGCAGACGCGCTAGCTTCAGGTGCTAGTTGGGGCAACTCAGTGCAGGTTCGATTCCTGTTATCCGCACCATATCGAGTGTTCATAACGTGTATGAAGTTATGAACACTCTTTTTGTTTCCAAACATTGATATTTTTGAATTTTTGTAGTATAATTTATATTGATTTTAAATTTATAATGCAAAAGGTGCAGATAATGAAAAATGACGGTATAGGTATGTCAAAAACAAGAGGAATATATTTTTTACGGCTTATTGGAAGGATAATTGTATTCATCATTGTTGTTTTGATGTATATTTTTGACAAAGAAAAATTTAATATAGCTGATGGCCTGAACTTTTTCCGTGAGGTTTCCCCGTTGCATCTTTTGTGGTTCATTTGGATGTGGGATATGTTTATGCAGCTGATTCCTGTTAAAGCCCATATATCTATAGGGTCTCAAAAGGTGTTTGAATCATTGTTCCGCCCAATAAAAGAAAAGATTAATTACATAAATTTGAAAAAATACATAAAAGATACAACTGCATCAGCATATAAGGTGATGATAATATGGATTTTGTTGACAATAGCAATCAGCATATTGCATCTTCATGGAACGGTAGATACGGGAGCGATGATACTATTATCCGCATTCTTCTATGTGTGTGATTTGATATGTGTTCTCATTTGGTGCCCCTTCAGGCTTATAATGGGTAACAAATGCTGTACAACATGCAGGATATTCAATTGGGATCATTTGATGATGTTTCTTCCGATAATAACAGTAAACAGTTTTTATTCATGGTCACTTGTTATATTCTCTTTTCTGATATGGCTTATATGGGAAATTTGTGTATTCACATATCCGGAGCGATTTTGGGAAAACAGTAATATGGCACTTCGTTGTTCTGAATGTAGTGATAAACTATGCACACAGTATTGCAGAAAGTTAAGAAAATAGAGCCTTTTGTTGTGGATTAATACGATTTTTCGGGATTTCCTGAGAAAATTTCAAAAAACTATTGACAAATCCAAAAAACAGAGTTATAATCCATATGAATTTGAATATCACAAAGAACGACTGTGACGAGGACGGTCGGATTGTGAAGCCTTGAGAGAGTTGCCGGGTGGTGCGAGGCAATGGCAGAACTTTCCAATGACTTATCACCTCTGAGTCGGAGGACCGAAAACAAAATGTGAGTAGACTCCTTCCGTAATGCTGCGTTAAGGCAAAGGGCTTGTCAGAGCTCGGTAAGTGACGGAATTCATTCCGTAATTTGAGTGGTACCGCGGGTTATTATGACTCGTCTCAAAGCTATCTTTGAGACGGGTTTTCTGTTTTATTCGAATTTGTAATCATCAACACTTTGTTAAATCGGAAAGGGGACAAAAACAATGGATTACAGTTTGAAAGAAGTTGCAGGCAGAATCAAGGACCTGCGTGAAGCAAAAGGATATACACAGGAAGAGCTTGCAAAGCTTACCGGTGTATCGGAAGAAGATTATAAAGTTTTGGAAATGGGTGAAAGCGATTTTAGTTTCACATTCATTTACAAATGTGCAAAAGCTTGTGGAGTAGAGGTTGTTGATTTGCTTGAAGGAACAAGCAGCACTCTTACTTCATTTACTATCACAAGAAAAGGCGAAGGTCTCAAAATATTAAAAAAACATGGTGTGGAATATGATAATCTTGCACCAAAGTTCAAAGATAAATTGGCAGAACCTTTCCTCGTTAAGTTTCCCTATATTGAAGAGGAACAAAATGCTCCAATTCATCTCAATTCCCATAACGGACAGGAATTTGACGTTATTGTTAAAGGTTCTCTTAAAGTTCAGATCGGAAACCATATAGACGTTCTTCACGAAGGAGACTCTATTTTCTATAACAGTATCATTCCCCATGGAATGGTTGCAGTTTCAGAGGGCGGATGTGAATTCCATGCAATTGTTCTCAATCCCCAGGACGGACAGTTCAGCGAAGAATATCCCGAATCTCCCGTATCTGTAGAAAAAGTTGTTGCAAAGAAAAGCACATCAGAAACAGTTGCAGATAAATTCATTGAATCATCATACGATGAAAACGGCGTTTTCAACGGAATCAAATTCAAAAATGACGACAAATTTAACTTTGCATTTGATTGTGTGGATGCAATTGCTGATAAAAACCCTGATAAATTGGCTATGATGTGGGTTGCAAATGACAAAACAGACAAGAAATTCACATTCTCAGACCTTAAAAAATATTCAAACAAAACAGCTAACTATTTTGAATCTCTCGGCATCAAAAAAGGCGACACAGTAATGCTTGTGCTTAAGAGACACTATCAGTTCTGGTTTTCAATGCTTGCACTTCACAAAATTGGTGCAATTGCAATCCCTGCAACAAACCAGCTTGTTGAACACGATTTTGATTACAGATATAAAGCAGCAAAGGTAAAAGCTATTGTGTGTACAAATGACGGTGATGTTTCTGACGAAGCAGAAAAAGCAGCAGCAAACTATCCCGGTATGATCAAAGTTCTTGTTGGCGGCAAAAAGGAAGGCTGGAACGATTTCAATGTAGAAATGGAACGTTTCAGTACACACTTTAACAGATGTGAAAACTCTCCCTGCGGAAATGATCCAATGCTTATGCTTTTCACATCGGGTACAACCGGATATCCCCGTATTGCAACACATTCATATAAATATGCTCTTGGTCACTATCCAACTGCAAAACATTGGCACAATGTGAATCCCGATGGACTCCACTTTACAATCTCCGATACAGGTTGGGGCAAAGCTCTTTGGGGTAAAGTCTATGGACAATGGCTCTGTGAAGCAGGCATCTTCACCTACGACTTTGACAGATTCCGCTCAGAAGACATTCTTCCCATGTTTGCTAAATATAACATTACAACATTCTGCGCTCCTCCCACAATGTATCGTTTCTTCATTAAGGAAGATTTGTCAAAATATGATCTTTCTTCAATTGAATATGCAACAACAGCGGGTGAAGCACTTAATCCTGAAGTATTTAATCAATTCAAAAAAGCAACAGGTCTCACCATCATGGAAGGTTTCGGACAAACTGAAACAACACTTTCTATTGCAAACTTTGTTGGTTCCACTCCGAAAATCGGTTCAATGGGCAGACCAAGTCCGCTTTATGATGTTGTTGTTCTTGATCCCGACGGTAATGAATGCAGAACAGGTGACACAGGTGAAATCTGTATCCGTACAAAAGACGGTGCACCTTGCGGTCTCTTTATAGGATATTATCTTGACGATGAAAAAACCAACGAAGTGTGGTATGACGGATACTATCACACAGGCGACCAGGCAACAATGGATGAAGATGGATATCTTTGGTATGTTGGTCGTATAGATGACGTTATCAAATCATCAGGATATCGTATCGGACCTTTCGAAATTGAAAGCGTTATCATGGAGCTTCCATATGTTCTTGAATGTGCAATCACTCCCGTTCCCGACGAAGTTCGCGGACAGATTGTTAAAGCCACAATAGTTCTTGTTAAGGGAACAGAGGGAACAGACCAACTGAAAAAGGAAATTCAGGAATATGTTAAAACACATACTGCTCCATATAAGTATCCAAGAATCGTTGAATTTGTGGAAGAACTTCCAAAAACAATCAGCGGAAAAATCAGACGTGTGGAAATACGCAAAAACGATCAGGACAAAATGAGCAAATAAGAAATTTAAGCCGCATGGAATTCAACTTCCATGCGGCTTAAATTTTTTGATATAATTTTTGATTTTTCACTTTTGTTGTTGCTCAAATTTGCCATTGCAGTATCTTTGTAATGTTCCTCCAACCCATACCTGCAGTCAGCTGTTCAGGGATTTTGTGTGGTTCCCATATCCTTTTTATATTTAAGGGGTGTAACATTATAGTATTTTTTGAAAATTGATATAAAATTTGAACAATTATGAAATCCACTCTCTTCTGATGCTTCTGTAACATTATAGCCTTCAGATAGGAGTTTTGCCCCATGTGCGAGTCTTCTCTTTTTTATATATTCCGATGGGGAAATGCTCAAACTCTTCAAAAACATTCTTTCCAATGTGTTAACGCTGACGTTGCAGTTTTCCGCAAGTTCTCTGATTGTAAAACGGTATGACAAGTTTTTGTTAATGTAGTCTATGGCTTTTGATATGACGCTGTTTTTGGTGCGATTTTGATTGTTTACGGCATTTGCATCATTTAAAAGATTTATCAGTTTAAAAAACAGATAATATTTTTCAACATCTGTTTTGCAGTCTTTGGTGAGTTTGTGACAAACAGAGAAAAGTTCTTCTGCTTTTTCGGGAACGAGTACAAGATGATTATCTTTCCCTAAACAGCGATTGAAAAAAATATCAAGAAGCTTCTCGTTTCCGGAAGATTCAAACAAAATCCAGAAGTGTTTATGAACCTTGTTGGAGTGATATATGCAATGGTGATATTCATATGGTCTTGTTATAATCACACTTCCCGTGGTTATGGGATATATGGAGTTTTCAACAGAAAATGATACATCACCCGAAATGTTAACATAGATTTCACATTCCTTGTGAATGTGATTGTCGTGAACATTTGCCTTTGATGCAGAATCTGTTTCTGAATATGCTATTGAAAAATTGAAAGGGTTAATTCCCGGAAAGTTTTCTGTTTGTTTTCTCAAAATTCATCACCCGATGGTGATTTTAACATATTTCAGATAAAAATGTCAATAAATTTAACATTAATTACTCATAATCAACAACATCTACCCATGAAAGCAAAAATTCACGTTCTTTTTCGTTGCCCTTGACAGATTGTGATGCCGCCACAATAGGCATCCATTTCTGGACATATTGCTTTGCTGTATCACTTTTTTTGCAGAATGTGTCAAGGTATGTTTTTGCTCCCTCCACATCTCCTGCAAGATGGAAAAGAAGATATGTTCTTGCAACATCTGCCGAAGCATTTCCCTGGGTAGCATGTGACCAGTCAAGAATATATGCTTTGTTGTCTTTGGTTATTATTATGTTTGAGGGGTTAAAATCTCCATGACAAACCTTTGTGTGTTTTGGCATTCCTTCCAAACGTGTATGAAGATCATAGCGAGTGGTAGCATCAATATTTGCAGCACTGATTTTTCTGTTCATTTTGTCTTTTAATTTGTTTAAAAGGGGAGATTTTTTTGAGTGGACTTCAAGTTGAATGTCAACAAGGAGTTCAATATATTTATCTTTGTTTTCGGGATTTTCCTCCATAAGAGCGGAAAGGGTTTTGCCTTCAATAAATTCAGATACAATAGCCCATTTGCCGTCAATCATAACTATTTCTAAAATTTTTGGTATGTTGAGTCCCGTTTCTTCTATTCTTGCCTGATTTAGTGCTTCATTCAAAACATCTGCTTTTGAGTAGTTTTCGTCAAATACCTTGATACAATAATTACCGTCACGGTATATTTTCTTATTATCTCTTACAGCAATAACATTGTCTAAATTCATAACTTCATCCTCCTATAAATTCGTTCTCACGCTTTTTTGCTTTTTTTGCCGGCAGATTTCATTTTGTTGGAATCACATGGCATTCCCGGTTCCTCAAAGTGATTTCCGTAATATGCATTGAGGTACATTTGTCTGATTTCAGACATCAATGGATATCTTGGGTTCGCACCTGTACACTGATCATCAAATGCCTGTTCCACCATTTCGTCAAGGGTTTCAATAAAATATTTTTCGTCTATTCCATAATCCTTGATAGTATTTTTAATTCCAACTTTGGCTTTAAGAGAATTGATTTCATTTATGAGATTTTCAAGTTTTTCTCTGTTATCTTTTCCGCCAATTCCAAGATGGTCTGCAATTTCACCATAGCGTGCAAGAGTGTGAGGATGGTCATATTGGGAGAAAGTGCCCATTTTTACAGGGGCATCAGAGGCATTAAAGCGAATAACTTCTTCAATCATGAGAGCATTTGCAACACCATGGGGGAGATGATGGAATGCACCAAGTTTGTGCGCCATTGAATGACAAATTCCCAAAAATGCATTGGCAAAAGCCATACCTGCCATTGTTGCGGCATTAGCCATTTTTTCTCTTGCAACCACATCTGTTTCTCCGTTTTCATATGCCAAGGGGAGATATTCAAAAATTGTTTTCAATGCTTTTAGCGAAAGTCCGTCTGTATAGTCTGTTGCAAGCATTGAGGCATATGCTTCAATTGCATGTGTAACAGCATCAATTCCTGATGCGGCAGTAAGTCCCTTTGGTGCGGACATGTGAAAATCAGTATCGACAATCGCCATGTCAGGCAAAAGTTCATAGTCTGCAAGAGGATATTTAACTCCCGTTTCCTCGTCGGTAATAACTGCAAAAGGAGTAACTTCAGAGCCGGTACCTGCTGATGTGGGAATAGCGATAAAATATGCTTTTTCTCCCATTTTCGGGAATGTGTAGACTCTTTTTCTGATATCTATAAATCTCATTGCCATATCCATAAAATCAGCTTCGGGATGTTCATAGAGACCCCACATGATTTTTGCGGCATCCATAGCAGAACCGCCGCCGATGGCAATTATGGTGTCGGGTTTAAATGCACTCATCTGAGATGCACCGCATTTGGCATTTGAAAGAGTGGGATCGGGTTGTACATCAAAAAATGTTGTGTGAACAATACCCATTTCGTCAAGTTTGTCTGTGATTGGCTTTGTGTATCCGTTTTCATAGAGGAAATTGTCAGTTACAATAAAGGCTCTTTTTTTGCCCATAACATTTTTAAGTTCGTCAAGTGCCACAGGCAGACAACCTTTTTTAATATATATTTTTTCGGGTGCACGGAACCAAAGCATGTTTTCCCTTCTTTCTGCTACAGTTTTAATATTTAAAAGATGTTTCACACCAACGTTATCAGATACGGAGTTTCCGCCCCATGAACCGCATCCCAACGTGAGCGAGGGTGCAAGTTTAAAATTGTATAAGTCTCCGATACCGCCGTGAGATGATGGGGTATTGACTAAAATTCTGCATGTTTTCATTCTTTCGGCAAATAAGTCAATTTTATCTTCTTCGGTCACTTCATTGAGATATACGGAAGATGTGTGGCCAAAACCGCCGTCTTCAACGAGTCTTTCCGCTTTGTCAAGAGCATCTTCAAAATCTCTTGCTCTATACATTGCAAGTACAGGAGAGAGTTTTTCGTGAGCAAATTCTTCCGAAAGTTCCACACTTTCCACTTCGCCTATAAGAATTTTTGTGCCCTCCGGAACTTCAACTCCTGCAAGACTTGCAATTTTATGGGCGCTCTGACCAACGATCTTTGCATTTAGTGCACCGTTTATGATAATGGTTTTTCTCACCGATTCAGTTTCATTTTTGTCAAGTAAATAACATCCGCGTGCTCTGAATTCTTCTTTGACCTTATCGTAAACCTTCTGATGAACGATGACAGACTGTTCTGATGCACAAATCATACCATTATCAAAGGTTTTTGAATGAATGATAGAGTTTACTGCAAGGAGAATGTCCGCAGATTCATCAATAATTGCAGGGGTGTTTCCCGCGCCGACGCCAAGAGCAGGCTTGCCGCTTGAATATGCAGCCTTAACCATACCCGGTCCGCCTGTTGCAAGGATTATGTCAGACTCTTTCATAACTGTGTTTGTCATGTCAAGACTTGGAACATCAATCCAGTCTATAATTCCATCGGGAGCACCTGCTTCAACTGCTGCCTCCAGAATAAGTTTTGCGGCGGCAATTGTACAATTTTTGGCTCTTGGGTGAGGGGAGATTATGATTGCATTTCTTGTCTTTAATGCAAGAAGACATTTAAAAATGGCTGTGGATGTGGGATTGGTTGTGGGAATAACTGCGGCAATAACTCCGATTGGTTCTGCAATTTTTTTGATGCCGTGGGCTTTATCTTCTTCAATCACACCGCAAGTTTTTGTGTCTTTATATGCATTATATATATATTCAGAAGCATAGTTGTTTTTAATAACCTTGTCTTCCACAATGCCCATACCCGTTTCTTCAACTGCCATTTTTGCAAGGGGAATTCTTGCTTTGTTGGCTTTTGATGCGGCAGCAAGAAATATTTTGTCTACTTGTTCCTGGGTGTAGGTTGCAAAAATCTTTTGAGCGTCTTTGGCATTTTTGATTGCTGTTTCAAGTTTTTCAACGCTGTCCACAATTTCGTAATTTTTCTTTTTCATAATCATATCCTCCGAAATTTCATGTTAAAATATATTAAAAACAAATTTGTCAGGCTGTATGATAATCTTTTTAAAAGATAGGTTTAGTATATGCCTTTGACTTTGTTAATATTTTAACATACTTTTTTCTTTGGAGGAATTCTTAAATTATATAAACAGTCTTATCAAATTTGATAAGGCTGTCGGCGTGTCGATAAAGTCGACACGCTGGGAGACTTTCGAAAACGGTCGCAGGCAAGGAAGAGCGAAGCAGACAGTACGATGGTACGGCAATGAGCTCTGACGAAGCAAGCAAAGTGCCTTAAATCAAAACTTTTGGAAACTATGTTTACAAAAGTTTCATTAATGACTATTTACATCTTG